>NZ_JBAPVS010000146.1:0-62592 GCF_049283275.1 Caulobacter sp.
CGGCCTTGGAGCGCACCTTCAGGGCGTCCAGGCTGATCCCCTGGCTGTAGAGCATGCGGAACAGATAATGGTCCGGCGCCAGCAGCAGGTCGGTGGCGTCCTCGAACGGGGCGTTGGTCGCAAACCAGGCCGGATCGGTGTGGCCGTGCGGGCTGATGATCGGCAGGCCCTTGACCTGGCCGTACAGCGCTCGGGCGATCCCCCGCGTGCGCTCATCGGCCGGAAACAGGCGGTCGTCGTGAAATACCAGGGGCCGGGTCGGTGTGGTCATGGGGCAAACCGGAGAAGGAGGGGGAGGAGAAGGTCGGGGTCTAGGGCAGGGGCGTGAGGCCCTCCGCCCGGACGGTCCAGCCCAACTTGGGGAAGCCGGGGGCGAGACCCTTGGAGCCGTCCCAACCGCCGGCCATCATGCCGACGGCCAGCAGCAGCGAACCGTTGGATGGGAAATAGGTCTCGGCGGCGCGCCGATAGCCCGGACCGTCGGGGCCCACCGCGTCGGCCGCGCCGGGCGTGAAGGCGATGGCGTGTTCGTCGGCATGGATGCGCGGCGTCATGCCGGTGACGCCCCACTGGTTGTTCTTCAGGTCCTTGAACAGCCAATCGACCGCATCCTCAGGCTCGCCCAGTCGGGCGGCGGTCATGGCCACCATCGGAAAGTCCCAGCCCCAGGTCTGGCGCAGGTCCCAATGGGCCTCGGTGGCGCGTAGCGTCCGGCGCATGGTCTGCGGATCGATCCGGTCGCCCCCGATCAGGCCGTAGGCCATCAGGAACGACGGGTGGTCGCGGTTCTCGCACGCTCCCGTCGCGTGGCCGTCGCAGGCCGGCGAGGCGGCCCTGGTCCAGAGGTCAGGCGAGCTCTCGGTCGCCAGATAGAGGCCGTCGCGCTCGGCGACCTTCGACATCTTGCCGATGACGTCGTCCCAGTGGGCGTCGCGCGGCAGGCCCCGCCGCACCCGCCAGGTCTGGGCCGTCTGCAGGCCGCGCCGAAAGTATTCCACCTCGAAGGTCGGGTTCACCGTGGTCAGGGGATCGTAGTTCTCCTGCACCGGGATGATCGGCGGGCCCAGCACATAACGGCCGGTCGCGGCGTCCCAGCGCGGCCAGGTGGCCAGCAGGCGGGCTGTCTGGTCGACCAGTTCGCCGTAGCGGGCCAGGGTCGCCGCGTCGGGGTGGGCCCGGAAAGCCAGTTCGGCCATCAGGATCGGGTGCGGCTGCTGCCACATGATGAAGGGCGAGATCGAGCTGGGGCTGTTGCGACCCTCGGGTCCCGCCATCTTCGGCCACCAGGCGCCCTCGACCTTGTGCCGCCGAGCCTCGGCCCGGGCCTTGGGCAGGTGGGTCAGGTACCAGGAAAGGCCCCGCTCCAGTTCGGCGGACCGTCCCCAGGTGGCGAAATGGGCCGAGTGCCAGGGGTGCATTTCCAGGTGGAACTTGCCGTTCCAGCTGTTGGAGAACAGGCCCTCTTCCTGGGGCGGAGTGTCGCCCGCGCCGTTCAGGGCCTGCAGGTACTGCGACAGCACCACCCGGCGTTCCAGCTCGGCCGCGCGCGGATCGGTGCTGCCGGTGAAGTCGACGACCCCGCCCTTGGACCAGTAGTCGCGCCAATGGGCGGTCACCGCGTCGCGGGCCGTGGCATAGGCGAGAGGCGCCGTCGCTTTCGCGGTTCGTGAAAAGCCGACCATCACCACCAGCCGGTCGCCGGTTCCGGGGCGCACGGCGAAGGCGTGGGGGCCGGCGGCCGCGATCGTCGCCCCGGGGGCGTCGATGCTGGAGCCGTAGATCGTGCTGTCCAGGCGGCGCGTCAGGACCAGTCGGCCCGGCGCGTGGCTCGCCACGGTGGTCGTGTGTCGCTCGGTATGGGTCCAGTCGGACGGGTCGGGATTGAGGTTCGACGACACGCCGGGATAGCGCACCGTGACGCCCAGTCGGCCGGCAGCCACCAGGGGCGAGACGATCTCGACCAGCACGACGTCGCGGTCGGGCTGGACGCGGGTCTCCACCGACACCGGCTGGCCGTCATAGACGAAGCGGCTGGTCAGGGCGCCGGTCCACAGGTCCAGGGTCTGGCGGGTCTGGGACAGGTCGGCGAAGGCGGCCGGTTCGCCCCGGGCGTCGCGCAGGTCCAGGGCGATACGGCCCAATGAGAAATGGTGCGGGTTCTCGCGCAGCCACGCGTCGGCGGGATTGGGCTTCTCCAGCCCGCCCTTCATCCAGGCATAGGGCTGGCGGCCGCGTCCGGGCACGTCCACCGGCGTCAGGCCGTCGGCCTCGGTATAGCCCTTGGGGTTAGGGAAGCTGTGCCACGACCACTGGGCCATGGTCAGAAGCGGGGCCAGGGGCGAGTACGGCTCGGGAAAGGTCTGCAGGCCGGTGATGTCGGCCGTGAAGCCCAGGCTGCCGTTGCCGACCATCATCGGCGCGTGCGGATCGACGGCGGTCAGGCTGGGGTCATGGCGCGAGACCAGGGCGTGGCGGTCGATCGGCTGGGCTTGAGCCAGGGCGGGCACGACGGCCAGGGCGAGGACTGCGCCCAGGGAGGCGAGCCGGATCACGGCGTCACCGCCTTGACCGCGACCCCATCGAAGTCGGCGACGCCTTGTTTCGCCTGACTCGGGTCGCTGTAGGTGAACAGGGCGGGGCGGGCGCCCTTCCACCAGCTGAAGCGCAGCGGAGCCGGCGCGCCCAGGGCGAGGAAGGTCTTGCCGCCGTCGAGGCTGTAGCTGTAGCGCGCGGTCTGGTCGGCGACCTCGACCCGCAGGTCCAGGGCCTTGGCCGGCAGGGTCTGGCCGGGGGTCTCCACGCCGGCCGACGAGAAGGTCACGCGCGAGACGCCGTCGCGACGCGTTACGCCGATCCAGCTGATCCCCTGGCCGAACATCGCCAGGCCCGCACGCTGGCCGTCGACCAGGCCGCCGGCGTCCAGGCGGGCGGTGACGACCGAATGTTCGCTCTGCAGGACCTGGGTCAGGGTGTTGCGAGCCGAGACCAGGTTCGGCGCCGGGGCCGAGGTCAGGCGCAGGAAGCCTGGGCGCTCGGTCAGGCTCCAACGGCGGTCGTCGGGATTATGGTTCCACTCCCACTGCGGGCCCAGCATCGGGGCGGCGAACGTGTCGGAGGTCTGGGGCTGAACCGGCGGGAAGGAACCGCCGACATCCGGCATGGCGTGCTCGGCTACTGGCTGGCCGGCGGTCTCGTCAGGGCCCGCGCCTGGGATCGGCTCGCCCATCACCGGCCAGTCGTCCTTCCAGGACACCGGCTGCAGGTGAACGATCCGGCCATAGGCCCCGGCGCTGTTGAAATGCACGAACCAGCCCTGGCCGGACGGGGTTTCGATCCAGCCGCCCTGGTGCGGGCCCTTCCAGGCCGTCTTGCCGGGCGCCAGCACCACGCGATGCTCGTAGGGACCCCAGATGTTCCGTGAGCGCAGCACGGCCTGGGGGCCGGTCTCGACCCCGCCGATCGGCGCGAAGATGTAGTACCAGCCGTTGCGCTTGTAGAGCTTGGGGCCCTCCAGCACGGGCAGGGCCTTGGCATCCTCGACGATGACCTTGCCGCCGGGCAGCACCGATTTGCCGTCGGACGTCATGCGGTGCAGCATCAGCGGCCCGGCCCCGACCTTGCCGTGGATCAGATAGGCCTGGCCGTCGTCGTCCCAGAACGGGCAGGGGTCTTCGAGACCGGCCTCGGCGATCACCGCCACGGGCGCGCTCCACGGTCCCTCGGGCCGGACCGCGGTCGACATGAAGACGCCCTCGTAGGGCGTGGCGAAGTACACATAAAACTTGCCGTCGTGATGGCGGATCGATGGAGCCCAGACGCCGCCGGCGTAACGCTGGCCGGTCGTGCGCTGGTCGCGGGGCATCCGCGCGCCGGTGTCGTCGGTGGGGACCGGGCCGGGCAGGTCGTATTCCGGCGCGAAGGTCAGCTTGGGCAGCACGTGGCCCAGGATCGTCCAGTGGACCAGGTCCTTGGACGTCAACACCGGCAGGCCCGGTGAGAAGTGGAAGGTCGAGGCGACCATGTAGTAGCTGTCGCCGACCCGGATCACGTCCGGATCCGAATAGTCGGCGTGCAGGATGGGATTGCGATAGGTGGCGGCGGGCGGCGCGGCCTGGACCGGCGCCGCCATGGCCAGCGCCAAAGCCGAAAGTCCCGCCAGTCCCAGCTGTTTCACGCGCATCGCACAGACCTTCTCAAAGCGGTCGAACTCAAAAGCGGCTTTCGGGCGCGCGCAGGGCGGGGGAGGACCGCCGAACACGCGCGCCCGGACCAGGAGGAAGCGTCGAGCGGTTGGGGGGTGATCACGCCCCGCGCGCTCGAACAGAAACACACGCTTCCTCCAGACAGTCTCTAGAACTTCATCTTGCCGCCCAGGAAGAAGGTGGTTCCCAGGACGTCATAGGTGGCCGCGTAGGTGTTGGCCGACGGGTTGGCGCTGCCAAGCACCGGCGGGTCCTTGTCGGCGATGTTCTGCGCCCCGCCGAACACCTGCACGTTTTCCAGCACGTCGTAGGTGAACGACAGGTCGAAATAGTGCTGAGCCGGCAGCTTGGGGTTGGTCAGGGTCGCCAGATCCGGCACCACGCCGCCCGAACGCTTGGGCAGCAGGTATCGGTCGGACATCACTTCGCCGATGAAGCGATGACGCAGGCTGAGGGCGAGCGGACCGGTCCGCCAGGTGACCCGCGTCACGCCCTTCCATTCGGGGATCGGCTGGCCGCAGGTCGGGCCGTAGCCGCCGGCGCAATGGTTCTTGATGTCCGGGATGGCCTGGACTGGCGTCGAGGTGAAATCGTCGGTCCAGGTCCAGTCGGTGCCCACGTCGAAGCGGCTCTCCTGGCTGAGGCCGGGAATGCCGAAGTCGGTCCTGAAGGTGTAGTTGGCGGCGAAGTCGACGCCCGAGGTCTTCAGCCCGCCGGTGTTGGCGTTGGTGACGGTGGCGAAGTAGGGCGGTGCGATTTCGCCGGTGACCGGATTGCGCTGGATGGCTTGGCAGAACTCGCTGCTGGCGCTCTGCACGACGTTGTAACAGAGGTTCAGGGTGTTGTTCAGACCGCCGCCCAGTTGCGAGATGGCGCCGTCCAGATTGATGTTGAAGTAGTCGACGCTGATCGCCAGGCCGCGGATGGCGCGCGGCGTGATGACGGCGCCGAACGTGTAGGTGTCCGACTTCTCGATGCCGACATTGGGATTGCCGCCCGATTGGTTGCCGATGATCGCGTTGGACTGAACGCCCGCCCCGAACACCTGCGAGGCCGGAACGCCGGTGGCGATGCAGAGGGCGCGAACGGCGGCGGTCTGCTGGGCGACGGGCGCGCGGTTCGAGCAGGGGTCGGTCGCCGCGTCGAAGGTCTGGGTCAGGCCGCCGTACAGCTCACCGACGTTCGGCGCGCGGATGGCGTGCTGGAACTGGCCGCGGAAGTTCAGGTCCGAGGTGACCGCCCAGCCGCCGCCGACCGAATAGGTCCAGACTCCGCCGACGCCCTTGAGATTGTAGTCGGAGTAGCGGAAGGCGCCGTTGGCCGTCAGGTTCTTGATGAACGGCAGGTCGGCCAGGATCGGCACGCGGGCTTCGCCGTAGATTTCCTTGACGATGGTGCTGCCGCCCGTGGGCTGGCCGGGGTTGAAACCGACCACGTCGCCCGAGCGCAGGAACTCGTCGGGCGTATATTTCGCCGAGTTGTAGCGCCACTCGAAGCCGGTCGAGAAGTCGACCGGGCCGGCCGGCAGGTCGAAGGCCTCGCCCGAGATGTTGCCCGCCGCGACCTGTTGTTCGGCCTCGGTGATATTGGTGGCGGCGATGACGATCGAACCGACCCCGGCCGGCGTGATGTTCGGGCCGAAGATGTTGAGCACCGGCGCCGCGCCGCCGACCGAAAGCAGACCCGCCTGGAAGCGGCTGCGCGAGACGTTGCCGTCCTGGTGGTCGGTCTGCGAGGTGCGGGCGTAGGAGTAGTAGACGTCGTAGTTCAGGTTGCGCAGGAAGTTTTCGGAGACGCTGCCCAGGTCGCCGCGCAGACCGACGGCCGTGCGGAAGACGTTCCGCTCGGCGTTGTTCTGGCGCAGCCCCACTTCACGCAGACGGCGACCGACATTGACCACCGCCAGGCCGTCGCCCGCGACCGTGGTGCGCGAGGAGGTGCCGGTGGTCACGGTCGTCGTGCCCACTTCCTTCAGGTCCAGCTGCCGCAGGACCTCCTGCATCGGCGCGCTGAGGTAGGGGTTGTTGGTGTTGAACAGGAAGGGGCCGGCCAGGTTGGTCGGCGCCAGCTGCATGTTGACGGTGTTGCTGCTGTAGTGGCCTTCCAGATAGCCCGTCATCCTGCTGTTGAAGTCGTAGTGGCTGAAGGCGTTCAGCATCCAGCGCTTCTGCGGGATGATCAGGTAGTTGTCCGGGCCGAGGTTGAAGTCGTCCTGCGGCGTCAGGGCCGGGCGCGGGGTGGTGCCGGTGTCGTCATAGGTGAAGCCGCGTGACCCCAGGCCGCCCAGGCCGGCGGCGATCAGGGCCGCGTCCAGCGCCGGGTTCGAGTTCGACGAGCCGACGGTCGGCACGCCGGTGAAGCGACCGTTGGGGATGTCGCCGCTGCCGCCGGCGATCAGGCCCTGTTTTCCGCCCGCCGCCAGACAGGTCGAGCCGGTCGGAATCGCCAGCGGCACACCCGCCTTGCTCTTGCTGAACGAGGCGGCGGTCACGCAGCCGTCGGTCAGTTGGTCATAGGTCCAGTCGCCGCGCTGCCGGCGGGTGATCGCGCCGCGATCCAGATAGTTCAGCGAGAAGACCGCGTTGCCCTTGCCCTCGGCGAAGTTGCCGCCGACGGTCAGGTCCAGATTGTAGGTCGGGGTGGTGGTGTGGCTGTCCCAGTTCTTCTGGGCGCTGATCTCGACGCCTTCGAAATCGTCGCGCGTGATGAAGTTGACCACGCCGGTGATGGCGTCCGAGCCGTAGACCGCCGACGAGCCGCCGGTGACCACCTCGGTCTGCTTGATCAGCGAGGCCGGGATCGTGTTGATGTCAGTGGTCTGGTCGGCGCCCGAGATCGCAAAGCGCCGGCCGTTGACCAGCACCAGGTTCCGCTGCGCGCCGAAGCCCCGCAGGTTCAGGGTGGCGGTGCCGCCGGGCACGACGTTCGAGGTCGCGCCGCCGTTCTGCGAACCGGTGAACTGCGGCGAGCTGCCCAGCAGTTGCTCGACGTTCACCGTCCCGGAAATCTTGATCTCCTCGGCGTCGGTGACGGCCACGGGCGTCGGGTCGCTGAACCCGCGCGGCGTCAGGCGCGAGCCGGTGACCACGACGGTCTCGACCACGGAGGAGTCATCCGCGTTGGATGGCGCCGTCTGAGCTTGTGCCAGCGCTGGCACAAACAGCAGGGCCAGACCCAGGACCGCGGGCGACGCCGCGCGGAAATATTCGGCTCTCATTGTAGTTCCCTCCTGTGGGCGGCCCTCTGGCCGCTCGTTGCTAAAATCGGCCGCGAACCCCTCGCCGACGATTAGAAAACTTGGCTGACGGTCGCGTCGAAGCGGCGATCCTCAAGCCAGCGACTGCCGAACGTCCGAAAGCCCGTGACCTGGTCCAGCGCGAAGTTGGACGGAGCCTTGGGCAGGCGGAGCCGGAACAGATCAATGTCCTGCACGTCCCGCATCCAGAAGGCGGGCCGGGCGTCGGACGCCTCGGTGACGATCTCGACGTTGCTCATCTCGATGTTGCGGGCGTGGCGGATGAAGAATCCGGTGGCGGGCAGGTCGCCGAACATATCCGGATCCGGATAGGCCTTGTCGGCCTCCGGCGGCTGACGCTTGGCCAGTTCGGCCGAGCCGCCGCCTTTCGAATGGAAGTAGACGTCGCTGATCTTGACGTCCTCGACCGGGTGGCCGGCGACCCCGGCGATGATCGAGGGCTGCGGCGTGGCGCCGTAGCTGACGATGTTCTGGATGGTGATGCGCCGCAGCTTGCCGACCGCGGCGCCGGCAGGACCGCGCATGCGGCTGCCCAGGCGCAGGAACAGTGGCGGAAAGCCCAGGCCCCGCATGGTGATGTTGCTGATGGCGATGTCTTCGGTCAGCGCGCCGTCCATCGTCTCCAGGGCGATGCCGTAGCAGTGGTCGAACACGCAATTGGTGATCGTCACGTTCCTGAAGCCGCCGTTCGACTCCGTGCCCAGCTTGATCCGGCCATAGCCGTGGAAGCCCGGCGGCATGGTCTTCCACGTGCCGTCGATCACCGAGCCCATCTCGTAATTGCCGGTCAGAAGGCAGTCGGAGATCGTCAGGTTCTCGGTCGGCCGCGCATAGCCCAGGGCGAACGAGCTCTTGGGGCAGATGCCGTCGTCCCACGGCGAATTGATCGTGCAGTTGGTGACCCGCACGTTGCGGCAGCAGTCGATGTCCAGGCCGTCGCGGTTGGTGTCGACAGTCAGACTATCGATAATCAGATTATCGACGCCGGTGGCCAGCAGGGCGAACCAGCCGCCTTGCAGGATCTTGAAGTCGCGCAGCAGCACGTTGCGGCAATTCTTCAGGGCGATGGCCTTGTCGCCGACGCCGGGACCGCTGATGTCCGGCGGATCGGTGGGGAATCTGTGGCCGCGGGTCAGGCCCTTGCCCCAGATCAGACCGGTTCCGACGATGGCGATGTCGTGCAAGTCCTCGCCGAAGATCAGGCTGTTGGTCCAGTGGCTGTGGCCATAGTCCTGATAGGCGTTGCCGGCGCCGGCGCCCGGATCGTCGTAACCGTTCGGCGCCACGCCGGTCGGGGCGGCGGCCAGGATCACGGCGCCCGCCTCGAGGTGCAGGATGATGTTGCTCTTCAGGCGAAGGGTGTAGCAGGCATAGGTCCCGGGCGGGACGTAGACCACGCCGCCGCCGCGTGCCGCGACATGGTCGATGGTCTTGTTGATGGCTGGGGAATCGATGGCCGCGCCGTCGCCGACGGCGCCGAAATCGCGAATGTTGAACCAGTGGTCCGCGGCGTTGGAGGGGCGGGGCTGGGCCAGAGCCGGGACGCCGGGCGTCAATGCCGAGACGCCGGCCAAACCCGCGAGCACCAGGCCTCTTCGATCCAATCTCATCCTGTGCGTCCCCCTTGAAAGCCTGTCTTCCGCAGGCTGGCCGAGGGGGAGGAAACATTCGGGGACCAGGGGTGTCAAATGTTTTTGGTACCGGTAGCATTAAATTTGCCAGCGCTGGCACACTCGATGCTAGCGCTAGCAACGCACCGACAGGCGCGGTATGCCATATGGTGGGAAACGGGAGGGTTCGGTGGCTCAAGGCGAATTCGGCGCGGGGTTGTCGGTCACGATCGACGATGTGGCCCTGGCGGCGGGCGTTTCGATTCGCACCGTCTCGCGGGTCCTCAACAAGGCGTCCAATGTCGGCGAGGAGACCCGCAAGACGGTCCTGGAGACCATCGCGCGGCTAGGCTACAGCCCAAGCATCCGCGCACGGGCCCTGGCCTCGGGACGCTCGTTCCTGATCGCGGTGGTGCAGGACGACCCCAACGCCCATGTGATCAGCGCCCTGCAGCGCGGCATCGTCGAGACCTGTTCGAAACATGGCTACGAACTGGTCGTCCACCCGGTGCGGTTCGGCGATCCTGAGATCGCCGCCGACGTGGAGAGCTTCGTGCGACGATCGCGGGTGGACGGTCTGATCGTCCTGCCGCCGACCTCCGAGATCGCCGCGATCCCCGCGCGCCTGACCCAGCTGGGCGTGCCCTCGGTGGGCATCGCCTCGGTGTCGCTGCCCGAATATCCCTTCATGCTGGTCAGCGACGAGCGGGGCGCGACGTTCGAACTGGGCCGGCGCCTGGTCGAGCTCGGGCACCGCCGGATCGCCCTGATCGAGGGTCCACCCCATTTCCGTTCGGCTCAGGAGCGCAAGGCCGGGTTCCTGGCGGCGCTGCCCGGCCCGATGCCGGACGCCTATCTCCAGAAGGGCGACTACGGGTTCGAAAGCGGTCTGGCCGCGGCTGAGGCGCTGCTGTCGCTCGACTCGCCGCCGACCGCGATCTTCGCCTGCAACGACATCATGGCCGCGGCGGTGCTCAAGGTCGCCCGCGAGCGCGACGTTCAGGTGCCGGGCCAGCTGTCGGTGGCCGGGTTCGACGACAGCGACATCGCCGCGATGGTCACCCCAGCCCTGACGACGATCCGCCGGCCGCTGACCGACATGGCCCGCCTGGCGACCGAGACCCTGCTGGCCATGATCGAAGACCGGAGGGACGCGCCGCCGCACAGGCCGATCGCCCTGAGCCTGATCCAGCGGCAGTCGGCGGCCCCTCCAAAGCCCTAAGGCCAGACGCATCTCCAGTCGAAGACGGTTCTAGGCCGGTTTCGAGGCCAGGATGGTCAGCAGGCCGTCGATCGAATAGGGCTTGCGCACCAGGGGGAAGCCGCCCGCGCCTTGCTCGACGATGATGTGGCTGTAGCCGCTGGTCAGCACGACCTGCAGCTTGGGCCACCGCTGCTGGATCAGCTGGGCCAGTTCCAGTCCGCTGACGCCAGGCATGACAACGTCGGAGAACACCAGGTCGAAGGCGTCGGAATCGCTGGCCAACGCCTTCAACGCGGCCTGACCGTCGCCCACCCAGGTGACGGTCTGGCCCAGTTCCTTGAGGAGGCCGGCGGCGAACTTGCCGACACCTTCATTGTCCTCGACCAGCAGGACGCGTCGTCGGGGGATGGTCGCCAAATCGACCGGCGCGGCGACGGGAGCGATGGGGGTCAGGGCCTGGCCGTGGGCGCTGGGCAGATACAGGGTGAAGGTCGTGCCCGCGTTCAGCCGGCTTTCGACGTCGATCTCGCCTCGTGACTGCTTGGCGAAGCCATAGACCTGGCTGAGGCCAAGGCCCGTGCCCTTGTCGACCGGCTTGGTGGTGAAGAAGGGTTCGAAGATCTTCTTCAGCGTTTCGGGCGTCATGCCCGCGCCGTCGTCCGTGATGTCGACGGCGACAAACGCCCCGCTCGCGGGGGCGTGGCCGCGAACCGCCGGAATGCCTTCGACGGTCCTGGCGCCGATCCTTATCCTCCCACCGCGCGGCATGGCGTCCCGAGCGTTGATGACCATGTTGAGGACCGCGGTGTCGAACTGACTGGGATCGGCCTCGACGATGTGTTCGACCTCGGGGAGGTCCGTCTCGATGGTCACCGATGACCCGATCGTGGTTTCGATGATCCGGTGGAGACCACTCAGGCGCGCACAGACGTCGAAGATTTCCGGTTGCAGGGGCTGGCGGCGGGCGAAGGCCAGGAGCTGTCCGGTCAGGATGGTGGCGCGCTCGGCGGTTTCGGCGATGGCCTCGACATAGCGGACGCGCTTTTCCTCGGGCAGTTCGGGTCGGCGCAGGAAGTCGGCCGAGGCGCGGATCACGGTCAGCAGGTTATTGAAATCGTGCGCGACGCCGCCGGTCAGGCGCCCGATCGCCTCCATCTTCTGGGCTTGGACCAACGCCTCGCGGGAGCGCTCGAGCTCCTCCTCGGCCTGGCGCTTTTCGGTGATGTCGCGGGTCACCTTGGCGAAGCCCAGCAGCCGGCCGGTGTCGTCGTGGATCGGATCGATCAGGACGCTGGCCCAGAACCGCTCGCCGTTCTTGCGCACGCGCTGGGCCTCGCCGGAGAACTTGCCTTCGCGCAGCGCCGTGGCCAGGGCCGCGGCCGGCGCGCCGGCGTCGCGGTCTTCGGGCGTGTAGAACAACGAGAAGTGCCGGCCGACGATCTCGCCGGCGGTGTATCCCTTGATCGCCTCCGCCCCCGCGTTCCAGTTGGTGACGACGCCGTCCGGGTCGAGCATGTAGATCGCGTAGTCGTGGACGCCCTGGACCAGCAGCCGGAAGCGCTGCTCGCTCTCGTACAGCGCCCGGTCGGTCTCGCGCCGGTCGGAAACGTCCCGCGTGATCTTGGCGTAGCCGACCAGTTCGCCGTTCTCGAGCACGGGGTCGATCACTACATGGGTCCAGAAGCGCGTGCCGTCCTTGCGCACCCTCCAGCCTTCGGCCTCGAACCGGCCCTCGTCCGCGGCGGTCCGCAAGGCGCGCTCGGGCAGGCCGGCTTTGCGGTCTTCCTCCGTATAGAAGGTCGAGAAATGGTGTCCGATGATCTCGTCGGCCGTATAGCCCTTGAACAGCTGGGCGCCGGTGTTCCAGGTCGCCACGCGCCCGTCGGCGTCGAGAAGGTAGATGGCGTAGTCCTTGACCGCATCGATCAGCAGCTGGAAGCGCGCGGCTTGGTCCAGGTCGATCAAACGACGAGAAGGCATTACGTCTGACATATCCTGGGGGGCGCTGGGCTGGAGGTGGAACCCCGAGTGCTCCGGCGCAGTTCCGCAAGGCTCGGAGGCGCAGCATCGCGCGCCTGTCGAACGGACGCAACCAGAGCCAGTGTTCCGCCTCGGGAGACGGCTGTCCTGGGCGACTCGTTCCAGACGGCGGCCAAGGCTCGTCGCGTGACCGTGACGGCCATGGTCAGCAAGGCGACGCGCCTTATCAGGTCACCGTGATCCGAGCTGTCGCCGTTTCAGGCCTTGGGCCCGATCGTGGGGGAAAATGGTGGATGCTGCAGGGATTGAACCTGCGACCCCCTCGGTGTGAACGAGGTGCTCTCCCGCTGAGCTAAGCATCCGCCGTGTCGGTGAGGTTCGAAGACCCCGCCGCGAGAGGGACGGGCCTATAGCCCGGCGTTTCGGGGACCGCAAGAGGTCAAAAGCGTGATGCAGGCGGAAGGGACGTCGGAGAAGGCGTCTATCAACAGGTCTCCGCCCAAGGTCTCCACCGGAGCCTCGGTGTAGCCGAAGCTGACCAGCAGGGTCGGGACGTCGGCGGCCTTGGCGGCCAGGGCGTCGTTGATGCTGTCGCCGACCATCACGGCGTGGGCCGGATCGCCGCCGACCGCCGCGATGGTCGCCAGGAGGTGACGGGGATCAGGCTTGGCGGCGGGGGCGCTGTCGGCCCCGACCACGGCGTCGAAATATTGCGTCAGGTCCAGGGCGTCGAGCAGGGCGACCGACAGGTGGGTCAGCTTGTTGGTGCAGACCGCCAGTTTCGCGCCGGAGGCCCGGAGCGCGACCAGGGTCTCGACCACGCCGGGGAAGGGCGTGCTCTCATGGGCGATGCGGCCCAGATAGAGGGCGATGAAACGCTCGACCAGAGCCGGGGACTGGCTCGCGTCTAGCGGCGCGCCGGTGGCGGCGAAGCCGCGCTCCAGAAGGGCCTTGGCGCCGCGGCCGACCATCTTGCGCACGTCGTCGAACGGCAGGGGCGGCAGGCCTTCCTCGGCCAGGATGATGTTCAGCGAGGCCACCAGGTCGGGGGCGGTGTCGACCAGGGTGCCGTCGAGGTCGAAGGCGATGGTCGCCCCCCTCAAGATTTGGCCATTCAAAATGTCGGTCGGCAGAATGTCGTTCTGGGCATGCATGGCTCTGGCCTTTCGGCTAAACGCGCGGCTAATGCAACTTTGGTCCGTGCTTCGGGAGTCGCTTCGCCCATGACCAACGCCGTTTCGTCGCCGGTTCGTCCACGCGCAGCTGTCATCCTGGCCGCCGGCCAGGGCACACGGATGAAGTCGCCGACGCCCAAGGTGCTGCACCGGATCGGCGGCCGCACGATGCTGGACCATGCGATCGACACCGCCGAGGCCCTGGGCTGCCAGCGCATCATCGTGGTGGTCGGCGCCCACAGCCCGCAGGTCGGCGAGCACGCCCGCAAGCGTCTGGGCGAGGGCGCGGCGGTGGTGCAGGACCCGCCCCAGGGCACCGGCCACGCCGTGCTGGCCGCGCGTGAGGCCCTGGCCGATTTCGACGGCGACGTGGTGGTCACCTATGCCGACTGCCCCCTGCTGACCGCCCGGACCATCGAACCGCTGTTCGCCGTGCGTGAAAAAGGCGCCGACGTCGCCGTGCTGGGCTTCGAGGCGGCCAATCCCACCGGCTACGGCCGCCTGATCCTGGCTCCGGGCCATGTGCTGCTGCGCATCGTCGAGGAGAAGGAGGCCGACGACAGCGTCAAGCAGGTCAGGCACTGCAATTCCGGCGTGCTGGCCGCCGACCGCGCGATCCTGTTCGACCTGCTGTCCCAGGTGCGCAACGACAACGCCAAGGGCGAATACTATCTGACCGACGTGGTGGGCCTGGCCCATGATCGCGAACTGTCGACCCGCGCGGCCTTCGCGCCGGAAGCGGCCGTGCAGGGCGTCAACGCCCAGGGCGAACTAGCCGCCGCCGAGGCGGTGTGGCAGGCCGCCCGCCGATCCGCCTTCCTGGTCGAGGGCGTGACCATGCCCGCCCCGGAAACCGTGCACCTGTCGTGGGACACCAGGCTGGCGGCGGGGGTCACGGTGGAACAGTTCGTGGTGTTCGGACCTGGCGTCAGCGTCGCGGCCGGCGCGGTGATCAAGGCCTTCAGCCATCTGGAGGGCGCGACGGTCGGGGAGGGGGCGCTGATCGGTCCCTATGCTCGTCTGCGGGTCGGCGCGGACATCGGTCCGGACGCCCACATCGGCAATTTCGTCGAGGTCAAGAAGGTCAAGGTCGGGGCCGGCGCCAAGGCCAATCACCTGTCGTATCTGGGTGACGGCTCGATCGGTGCGAAAGCCAATATTGGGGCCGGCACGATCTTCTGTAACTATGACGGTTTCGACAAGTTCGAGACCCATGTGGGCGCGAACGCCTTCATCGGCTCCAACACCGCCCTGGTGGCGCCGGTGCGGGTCGGGGTCGGGGCGATGACGGGTTCCGGCTCGGTGATCACCAAGGACGTCGAGGACGGCGCCCTGGCGCTGAGCCGCGCGCCGCAGAACGATAAGACGGGCTGGGCGACCAAGTTCCGGGCCATGAAGGCGGCCCAAAAAGCCAAGGCGAAGGCAAAGAAGGATACGAAATGAGCGCCGACGATCAGAAGCGGATTTCGGGCGAAGCGGCCGCCGAACTGGTTGAAGCCGGCATGATCGTGGGCCTGGGCACGGGTTCGACTGCGGCCTGGTTCGTCAAGGCTCTGGCCGCGCGCAAGCTGGACATCCGCGGCGTGCCGACCTCGGAGGCCACCGCCAACCTGGCCCGCGAGCTGGGCATCCCGCTGGCGGCCCTGGACGATGTGAAGTCCATCGACCTGACCGTCGACGGCGCCGACGAGGTCGGGCCGGGCCTGTCGCTGATCAAGGGCGGCGGCGCGGCCCTGCTGCGCGAGAAGCTGGTCTGGGAGGCCTCCAAGCGCTGCGTGGTCATCGCCGACGCCGCCAAGAAGGTCGATCACCTGGGCAAGTTCCCGCTGCCCATCGAGGTCGTGCGCTTCGGCCACGTCCACACCGGCCATCGCCTGGCCGACATCGCCGCCGAGTTCGAGCTGCTGCCGCCGCGCCTGCGCATGGCCGACCGTGGCATCGTGGTCACTGACGGCGGCAATGTGATCTACGATCTGCCCTCGGGCGTGATCGCCGAGCCGGCCGCCCTGGCCGCGGCCCTGAAGACCGTGACCGGCGTGGTCGACCACGGCCTGTTCCTGGACCTGGCCGACGAGGCCCTGATCGGAACCGACCAAGGGGTGGTCAAGCTGGTCCCCTAGACCCATATCCGCCCTCTTTCAGGCTCATGGCCAAGCCGAGCCCGACCCTGTGATCCCGGAGCGCCGTGATGGCTGAGTACGACTTCGACCTCTTTGTCATCGGCGCCGGTTCGGGCGGCGTGCGGGCCGCGCGCCTGGCCGCGATGAGCGGCGCCAAGGTCGCCGTGGCCGAGGAATACCGGGTGGGCGGCACCTGCGTGATCCGCGGCTGCGTGCCCAAGAAGTTCATGGTCTACGCCAGCGAGGTCACCAGCCAGCTGAAGACGGCCAAGGGCTACGGCTGGACGATCGGCGAGGCCAGTTTCGACTGGAAGACCTTCCTGCACGACAAGGACGTGGAGATCGCGCGGCTGTCGGGGATCTATGTCACCAACCTGCAGAAGGCCGGCGCGCATCTGCTGCACGGGCGGGCCCAGATCGTCGACGCCCACACCGTCGAGGTGCTGCCCAAGGCTGGCTCGAAAGACGCCGGCCGCTACACCGCCCGCAAGATCCTGATCGCCACCGGCGGCCGGCCCTGGAAGCCGGATTTTCCGGGCGCGGAGCTGGGGATCACCTCGGACGAGGCCTTCCATCTGCCGGAATTGCCCAAGCGGGTGATGGTGGTGGGCGGCGGCTATATCGCCGTCGAATTCGCCAGCATCTTCAGAGGCCTGGGCGTGGAGACCACGCTCTGCTACCGCGGGGCCAACATCCTGCGCGGTTTCGACGACGACGTGCGCTCGCACCTGGCCGAGGAGCTGGAGAAGCGCGGGATCAAGGTGGTGCTGGGCTGTTCGCACGAGAGCTTGGTGAAGACCGAGACCGGTCTGCTCAGCACGTTCAACAACGATCTGACCTTCGAAACCGACGCGGTGATGTTCGCCACCGGCCGCGAGCCCTATGCGGCGGGACTGGGCCTGGAGAAGGTTGGCGTGACGCTGAACGAGCGCGGCGCGATCGCGGTCGACGCGCATTCGAAGACCAATGTCGACAACATCTGGGCGGTGGGCGACGTCACCGACCGGATCAACCTGACGCCGGTGGCGATCCGCGAGGGCGCGGCCTTCGCCCAGACCGAATTCTACGACAATCCCACCACCTTCGATCACGACATGGTGGCCTCGGCGGTGTTCTCGCAGCCGCCGGTCGGCACGGTGGGCATGACGGAAGCCCAGGCGCGCCACGCGTTCGGCAAGGTCGACATCTACCGCGCCGTGTTCCGTCCGATGAAGAGCACCTTCTATGGCGGCCAGGATCGTTGCCTGATGAAGCTGGTGGTCAAGCAGGACGACCAGCGGGTGGTCGGGGTGCACGTCGTGGGACCTGACTCGCCGGAAATCATCCAGATGGCGGCCATTGCGGTGAAGATGGGCGTGACCAAGCCGCAGTGGGATTCCACCTGCGCGGTCCACCCGACCCTGGCCGAAGAACTGGTGACCATGCGCGAGAAGTACATGCCGTCGGAAATGGGAAGCGTATGACCGCACCCTCCTTGCTCGCGCCGAGCATCCTTGAGGACGCCCCGACGCGACGCACGCCCTGGCTGAGCGGAGTGGCGATCTTCGTCGCAATCATGACGCTGTTGCTGGCCTATCTGGCGCCGCTGGGCTTCGCGCCGCTGCTGGCCCTGGCGGGGCTTCTGGCCTTGCCTAGCCTCAAGTTGAGCCGCGCCGCCGCGCCGCCTTTGCTGGTTCTGGTGCTCCTGACCCTGTGGGCGGCGGTCAGCATGGCCTGGAGCCCCGCGGCGGTCGATGCGTCCAAGCTCAAGAGCTACGACGACATCGAGGGTTTGACCGCTCTGAAGCTGTTCCTGCAGCTGGCGACCTACGGCGCGGCCGTGGTGGCCCTGCGCGGCCTGTCCAACGCCGGCGCGCGACGCGCCGCGGCTGTTCTCGCTTACGGCATGGTGGGGCTGGCCGGCCTGGCCGCGCTCGACTCGTTGAGCGGCGCGACGATCTACCAGAAACTGCATGCCGTGACCGGCGAGGCGATCCGTCCGGACTTCGCGATGGTCAAGGTTTCTCTGTCCACCTATGTCATGGCGCTGTTGTTCTGGCCCGCGGCGCTGACCCTGTCGCGCCTTCGACGACCCGCCCTGGCCTGGCTGCTGGCGGGGGGGATCATCGTCGCCTCGGCGATCTGCAGTTCGGACGCCTGTCTGGCGGCCCTGGTGGCGGGCGGGCTGGTCTGGCTGCTGGTGTATTTCGTCGGGCAGCCGGGAGCCAAGGCTCTGGTCGGACTTGTGTCCGCGCCGTTCGTGCTGGCGCCCCTCGTTGTGCTGACGGGCGTCCAGACCGGAGCCATCGCCTGGTTGCACAGGCTGGTCCCGGCCTCTTGGGACGCGCGGCTGAACATCTGGACCTTCGCCGCCGACCATGTTCAGAGCCACCCGTTCCGGGGCTGGGGACTGGACGCCAGCCGCACCTTCGGCGCGGCGATCCTGCTGCACACCCACAATGCCCAGCTGCAACTGTGGCTGGAGCTCGGCGCCATCGGCGCCGCCCTGGCCGGCGTGTTCTTCGCCTGGCTGGCGTACGGCGTGGTTCGATTGAACGAGCGGTCGAGAGCCGGCGCGGCCATGGCCGCGGCCGCCCTGGTCAGCTATCTTGTGATCGGCGGCTTGAGTTTTGGGGCTTGGCAGGAATGGTGGCTGGCCCTGGGCGCCTTGACGTTGATCGCGTGCGGATGGGCTCTTGCATTCGTCGAGCCTTAATGGGCCGATTTGGACGAACTTGCCCCGCCAGCGTGATTTCTTCAGCCTCGCCGCAATGATTTTGCCATTTGATCGCGGTTAGGATAAAAGCCGCTCCCTTTTTAGAAGTTCGAGACTTGTCATGACCAGCCGTTGGACCCCGTCGTCGTGGAGAGCCATGCCTGCGAAACACGTACCGACCGATTACCCGGACATGGGTGCGGTCGAGCGCGTCGAGCAGACTCTTCGTCAGATGCCGCCGCTGGTTTTTGCGGGTGAGGCCCGTCGCCTGAAGTCGGCCCTGGGCGAAGTGGCCGAGGGGCGCGCTTTCCTGCTGCAAGGCGGCGACTGCGCCGAGAGCTTCAAGGAATTCCACGCGGACAATATCCGCGACACGTTCCGCCTGATCCTGCAAATGGCGGTGGTGCTGACCTTCGCCGGCGGCAAGCCGGTGGTGAAGGTAGGCCGTATCGCCGGCCAGTTCGCCAAGCCCCGTTCGGAGCCGATCGAGACGATCGACGGGGTGACCTTGCCGTCCTATCGCGGCGACAACATCAACGGCATGGAGTTCACGCCCGAGGATCGCATCCCGGATCCGGATCGCCTGCTGCGCGCCTACGGCCAGTCGGCCGCGACGCTGAACCTGCTGCGCGCCTTCGCCAGCGGCGGTTATGCCGACCTCTACAACATTCACCGCTGGACGCTGGGCTTCGTGGGCGACAGCCCGCAGGGCGCGCGATACCGCGAGCTGTCGGAGAAGATCAGCGAAGCCCTGACGTTCATGGCGGCGGTCGGCGTCACGCCGGAAACCCAGCCCGACCTGCGCCGGGTCGAGTTCTTCACCAGCCACGAGGCCCTGCTGCTGGGCTTCGAGGAAGCCATGACCCGCGTCGATAGCACCTCGGGCGACTGGTACGACACCAGCGCCCACCTGCTGTGGATCGGCGAGCGCACCCGCCAGCTGGACGGCGCCCACATCGAGTTCATGCGCGGCGTGAAGAATCCGATCGGCCTGAAGTGCGGACCGACCATGGAAGGCGACGATCTGCTGCGCCTGATCGACGTGCTCAACCCGCTGAACGAGCCGGGCCGCCTGACCCTGTACGGTCGCTTCGGCTCGGACAAGATCGCCGACCGTCTGCCGCGCCTGATGAAGGCGACCAAGGCCGCCGGCCGTTCGGTGGTCTGGGCCACCGACCCGATGCACGGCAACACGCTGAAGGCCTCGACCGGCTACAAGACCCGACCGTTCGACCGGATCCTCTCGGAGGTGAAGTCGTTCGTCGAGATCGCGCACGCCGAGGGCGTCCACCCCGGCGGCGTGCACCTGGAAATGACCGGCCAGAACGTCACCGAATGTCTGGGCGGCGCGCGGGCGGTGTCGGAAGGCGATCTCGCCGACCGCTACCACACCCATTGCGATCCGCGGCTGAACGGCGAGCAGGCCCTGGAACTGGCGTTCCTGGTGGCCGAGAAGCTGAAGTCGGCGCGCGATGATCAGCGGCGACTGGCGACGGGATAACGGCGTTCGTTGGGGCTGGCGAAGCTATTCCATGGGGAGTAGCCTCCTTCCTCGGAAGGAGGCTACTCCGATGGACAGTCCCGTTTTCCCCCATCGGCGCACGGTGGCGCTTTGGGCTTTAGCGATGGCGCCGGCCTTCGGGGCCCGCGCGTTCGACCTGTCGGCCAAACCCCTCACCGACGCCCCTACGGTGCATTCGACACAGGTTCTTGATTCCGCGGGCCGCCTTACGGTCAATGCGAGGGTCAATGGCAATGGTCCTTATCCCTTCATGATCGACACGGGGGCCAGCGCCTCTGTGATCGCCAACGACCTTGTGGCGGCTCTGAACCTGAAGGCCGACGGCACGACCAAGCTGCACGGCATTGCCGGCGTCCAGACCGCCGACACCGTGAAGATTGACGAGATTTCGATCGGACGCCGTACGCGTCGCGATCTGGTGATGACCTTGTTGCCCGCCGGCCAATTGGAGGCCTCCGGCATACTTGGATTGGATTGGTTGGGCTCTCAGGGCCTCCTGCTCAACTTCATCGGCGATGAAATGAGCGTGGGCGCGGGGCAGCCCTATTCCGACGGCCGCACCATCTCGGTGCCGGTCGGCGCGCGTCGCAGCGGACTGAGCCTGCTGCGAGGCGACGTGCCGGGCGGCCATGTCTTGGCCTTCGTGGACACCGGTTCGACCACGACGGTCGGCAACCTGGCCCTCATGAACCTGGCCCTGGCCAATCGGGGGATCGTTGGCGACTGGAGCGACACGATCCTGCGCAGCGTGACGGGGCAGATCCTTCCCGGCCGATTCGCCCAATTGCGGAGCCTGGAACTGGGCGCGGTGCGGATGCGCAATGTGCCGGTCGTGTTCGGCCAAGTGCATACCTTCGCCTATTGGGGCATCGACGACAGACCTGCCATGCTGATAGGCGCCGACGTCCTGCGTGCGTTTGCTTCCGTTTCACTCGATTTCTCACGCGGACAGGTGCATTTTCGCGTCCGCGACACGCGAGGGACATAACGCCAAGGCGCTCTTGACCGGCCGCTCGCCGCTCTCCAATGGTTGTTTGAACGGAGTGCGTCGATGAGTTTGCCGGCCAGGTTGAAACGCGAGTTGAAGTTTCTGAAGGGACTCTCGCGCACGCTTAAGCGCGTGAAATCCATCGCGCCGGAAAGCACCAACCTGATCTGCGACGATCTGGAGGCGGCGGTCGACAAGTGGCGCGACAGCCAGGCCATCGTGTTCGAAGGCCGCTCGATCACCTACGCCGAGCTGGACGCCATCGCCAATCGTTACGCCCACTGGGCCAAGGGGCAGGGCATCACGCGCGGCCAGACCGTGGCCCTGTTCATGCCCAATCGCCTGGAATATCTGGCGATCTGGTACGGCTTGTCGAAAGTCGGGGTGGCCACCGCCCTGATCAACAACCAGCTGACCGGCCCGGCCCTGGCCCACTGCCTGAACATCTCGCTGGCCCTGCACTGCCTGGTCGATCCCGAGACCTCGCCGCTCTTCGAGCAAGTGAAGGATGCGCTGAACCGTCCTGTCCAGCAGTGGGTGCTGGGCCCCGCCCAAGGCGACCAGCGCGATCTGACCAATGCGCTGAAGAGCTGCAGCCAGCTGCGGCCCGACCGCGTGACCGCCCGCGCCGGCCTGACGGCGCGCGACACCGCGCTCTACATTTTCACCAGCGGCACGACCGGCATGCCCAAGGCCGCGCGCATCACCCACATGCGCGCCCAGCTGTATATGCGCGGCTTCGCCGGCTCGACCGACGCGCGCGCCACCGACCGCATCTATGTGACCCTGCCGCTCTATCACGCCACCGGCGGCCTCTGCGCCATGGGCGCGGCCCTGCTGAACGGCGGGGCGGTGGTGTTGCGCAAGAAGTTCTCGGTCACCGCCTTCTGGGACGACGTGGTCGCCAACAACTGCACGATGTTCGTCTATATCGGCGAGCTGTGCCGCTACCTGGCCAACCATCCCGAGACGCCCAACGAGCATGCCCACAAGATCCGACTGATCTTCGGCAACGGCCTGCGTCCGGACGTCTGGGACACGATGCTGGACCGCTTCAGGGTCGGCGGCGTGCTGGAGTTCTACGGCGCGACCGAGGGCAATGTCTCGCTGTTCAACTTCGATGGCCGGCGCGGCGCGATCGGTCGCGTCCCGGGCTATCTGCGCAAGAAGTTCAACATCCGCATCGTCAAGTTCGACGTCGAGAGCGAAACGCCGGTGCGTGGCCCCAACGGCTGCTGCATCGAGGCCGCGCCTGGTGAGGTCGGCGAGTGCATCGGCCATATCGCCAGCGACGCCCGCTCGAACTTCACCGGTTACGCCGACAAGGCCGCCACCGAGAAGAAGATCCTGCACGACGTCTTCGAGAAGGGCGATTCCTGGTTTCGCACCGGCGACCTGATGCGGTCCGACAGCGACGGCTATCTCTATTTCGTCGACCGCATCGGCGACACCTTCCGCTGGAAGGGCGAGAACGTCGCCACCAGCGAGGTGTCCGAGCGTCTGTCGGCGGTCACCGGCGTCCAGGAAGTCAACGTCTATGGCGTGCCGGTCGGCGATCTGGACGGCAAGGCGGGCATGGCCTCGCTGGTCGTCGAGCCCGAGTTCGAGATCGGCGACCTGGCCGAATATGTCGATCGCGAGCTGCCGACCTACGCCCGGCCGATCTTCGTGCGCCTGCAGCCCCATATCGAAACCACCGGCACCTTCAAGTACCGCAAGATCGACCTCGTCCAAGACGGCTTCGATCCGACCAAAACCAAGGATCCGCTCTATTTCCGCGATCCCAACAAGGGCTATGTGAAGCTGACCAAGGCGGTTCACACCAAGATCTTGGCGGGCGGCTACAAGCTGTAGGCCGCCGGGACCTCATCGTCGCGGTCGCGCAGCGATTGAACGGATGGCGCTTCGTGGCTATATGGCCGTGACTGATCGCGGGTCACATGTGTGGCGACCCGATAAATCCAGCAATATTTCAAATGGATAGGTTGATATCGCCATGCTGTTGACGATGATGAAGGCCAAGCTTCACCGGGCCACCGTCACCCAGGCCGACCTCGACTATGAAGGCTCGATCGCCATCGATCGCGATCTGCTGGACGCCTCGGGCATCCTGCCCAACGAGCAGGTCGACGTGCTGAACATCACCACCGGCGCCCGCTTCACCACCTACGCCATCGAGGCGCCGCGCGGCTCCAAGGTCATCGGCGTCAACGGCGCGGCCGCCCGTCTGGTGCAGAAGAACGACACGGTGATCGTCGTCACCTACTGCCAGATGCCGGCCGAGGAGGCCCGCAACTACGCCCCCACCGTCGTGCTGCTGGAAGACGGCAACCGCATCAAGAAGGCCGCCTGAGCATGCGCCCCGCCGTCTTGTTGATCGCGGCGGGGCTGGCGCTCGCCGCCCCTCTGACGGCTTGTTCGCCGAAGCTGCCCAAGGGCGTGGACGAACAACACCTGTCGAACGCGGTCGGACGCGCCATCGGCGGGCCCAACACCTGCGTGCTGCTGGCGAACAAGGCCGGCAAGGTGGTCTGGACCGGCGGAGGCTACGTCACCTGCGCCCGCAATCTGCCTACCTGCGGCGGAGCCATCACCACGGCCCAGGCTGTGCTGAAGGATGCGGTGGGCAAGCCGGCCCGCTTCGTCAGTTGCCCCTCGGGGCCCGGCGTCAACACCGTCGGCTGGGCCATGGGGCCCGTGCCGGTCGGCGCGGGCAAGCCGGATCTGGGCCTCTCCTACGTCGCGGTGATGGAGGGCGAACGCGCCCTGCCGGGCCGCGAGGTGCAGGAGCGGGTGGAAGAGGCGTTCGAGAAGGCGGGTCTCTGACCTTTCCTCCCCCTACGGTCGATGTGAAAGGGCAAGGACGATGACCATCGATCCGGACTGGCTGGCGGCCTTCCTGCGGGACGAAAACCTTCCCGCCGACTTTGCCGAAGAGATCGCGCGCTTGCACGGGCCCCTGTCGGCCCGGATCGCGGCCGTGGCTATGGGGCCGGCCTTCGTGGTCGGGATCTGCGGTCCCCAGGGCTCGGGCAAGACCACGACCGTCCGCGTCCTGGCCGCGCTGCTGGAGGCGCAAGGCCTGAAGGTCGCCACCCTGTCGCTGGACGATCTCTACCTGCCGCTCGCCGACCGCGAGGCCCTGGCCCGTGACGTTCATCCATTGCTGCGCACGCGCGGTGTTCCCGGGACCCACGACGTCGCCCTGGGCTTGGCGGTGCTGGATGACCTGGCGGGGCAGGGTGGGGCGAGGCTTCCGTGCTTCGACAAGGCCAGCGACGACCGCGCGCCCGTCGACGCCTGGCCCAAGGTCGCCGGGCCGATCGATGTGGTGCTGTTTGAAGGCTGGTGCGTCGGGGCGCGCCCGGAGCCGGTCGAGGCGCTGGCCCGGCCGCTCAACGCCCTGGAGCGCGAGCGCGATCCGGACGGGGTCTGGCGCGCCTATGTCAACGCCGCCCTGGCCGGCCCCTATCGCGCCCTGTTCGCCCGCCTCGACCTGTTGGTGCTGTTCACCGCGCCGGACTTTGACATGGTGCGGGCCTGGCGCGGCGAGCAGGAGGCCAAGCTGCGACGCCGGCTGGCGGAAAAGGGGCAGGGCGCGGGCCGCGCCATGAGCGACGATGAGGTCGCCGTCTTCATCCAGCATTACGAGCGCCTGACCCGCCATATCGCCCGCGAAATGCCCGCCCGGGCCGACCTCGTGATCGCGCTCGACGCGGACCGCCGTTCATCGATCATCTGACCTGTCATTCGGTCGCGCGGCACGGCGTCGCACTAGATGTAGTAGGGCTGGTTTGGGATCCCCCCAGTGCTAGCTTCCCCTTGCCGGCGAAAACGACTCATCGCGGTCGCCGGCGCGGTGGAGATTTGGATCATGAACGCATTCTTCGGCGGGCCTTATTCGACCCACGCCAAGCGCGTCGCGATCTGGAACAGGGCCGCCCCGATCCCGGGTTGCGACAAGGCGATCTGGCGCTGCGACGACCATGGGCGGGTCATCCGCTGGTCCGACTATGATGATCGTTTCTCGCGCTATGGCTGGATGATCCTGAGCGAGCGCCGAATCCTCAGCCGGCCCAGCTCCAGGCCGGTCCATGTCAGCCAGGCGGACCGATCCGACCCCGGATGGCTGCATAAGGCCGCCTAACGGGCGGCTGTCGCCTTTCCTTGATTTTTTGACAAGCTTGCTTGACACGATCGTGACAATATAAGACAAGTTTCCTTGTCATAAAGATGAGGAGGCTTGTCATGCCGGACGATGTCGCATCAGGCAGCGCGCTGAAGAAGCTGGGTCTGTTCGCCGCCTTTTTCCTGGCCATCGCGCTGTCGATCTGGATCGGCAAGCAGGGCTTGGTCTGGGCCTATGTCGGCGGGCTGGGCACCGTGGCCGCGTCTTTGGCCTTCGCCCTGCTGTCAAACCGGCTGTTTCGGCGCGAGAAGATCCGGGCGCCGATGCGTCGCTACCTTCTGCGGTTCGGCGTCTCGATAAGCGCCTATGTGATCCTGCTGGTGACGGCGGTCTGGCTGGGACGCCAGGGACTGGCCGAGGGGCCGTGGGGGTACGTGATCGCGCTGGCCCCGTCGGTGGGCGTTCTGGGCGGCATCGCCAGTGTCGGTCTCTATCTGGCCGAGGAAACCGACGAGTTCGCCCGCACGACCCTGATCCAGAGTCTGCTCTGGGGCACGGCCGGCACGCTGAGCGTCGCCACGATCTGGGGGTTCCTGGAGACCTTCGACAAGGCGCCGCACGTGCCCACCTGGGCGACCGTGCCGGTGTTCGCGGTCTTCATGGGCCTGGCCCAGGCGCTGGTCGCCCGCCGCTATCGCTGACGGAAGGCCGACATGAAGAACCGCCTCAAGGTCCTGCGGGCCGAGCGCGACTGGAGCCAGGCCGACCTGGCCGAGCGCCTGGAGGTCTCGCGCCAGACCGTCAACGCCCTGGAGACGGGCAAGTACGACCCCAGCCTGCCGCTGGCCTTCAAGCTGGCCCGGCTGTTCGGCTTGCCGATCGAGACCATCTTTCAGGACGAAGCCTGACCTGACGCCGCCGCCGCGGTCGCGAGCCGGCGACGGGACCTAGTCGACCAAATCCATCGTCTTCCATCAATCGGCGCGCCGCCGAACCCTGGCGCACGCCTATCCATCAGGAGTTTTCCAATCATGACCTGTCGTCGTCCTTCCTTTCGCTTGATGATCATCTTCCTGGCCGTACTGGCCGCCAACGGCGTGTTCGGCCGGGTCCATGCGGCGCCCATCGCGGTTCCCTCGGCCGCCGCGCCCCGGTTCACCGTCGAGGTGACGGGGCAGGGGCCCGACGTGATCCTGATCCCGGGCCTGGCCTCCTCGGCCGCCGTCTGGGACGACACCGTCAAACAGCTGCGCGGCCGCTATCGGCTGCACGTGATCCAGGTCGCCGGCTTCGCCGGCGCGCCCGTCGGGGCCAACGCCGAGGGGCCGGTGATCCAGCCGACCGTCGACGCCCTGGACGGCTACATCAGGTCGGCCAAGCTAAACTCGCCGGCCGTGATCGGCCACTCGATGGGCGGGCTGATGGGCCTGATGCTCGCTCGTCAGCATCCCGAGGACCTGGGCCGCCTGATGGTCGTCGACAGCCTGCCGTTCTCCGCCATGCTGTTCTCGCCCCAGGCCACGGTCGAGGCGGTGAAGCCCCAGGCCGCCGCCATGCGCGACATGGCCGAGACGTCCTCGCCCGAAGCCTGGGCCGCCGGCCAGGCCCGGACCATGACCCGCCTGGTCAAGTCGCCCGTCGGTCTGAAGTCGGCCACTGAGGCTTCGATCGCCTCGAACCCGTCAGTGACGGGCCGCGCCCTCTATGACGACCTGACCACCGACCTGCGCGGCGACATCGCCTCGATCAAGACCCCGACCGTGATGCTCTATCCCTGGGACGAGGCGACCGGCGCGCCCCAGTTGGCCTATGACGCCCTCTACACCGGCGCCTACGCCCCGATGACCTCGGCCAAGGTCAAGCGCATCGACGGTTCGCTGCACTTCATCATGCTGGACCAGCCGGCCGCCTTTGCCGCCGAGGTGGAGAGCTTCCTGAAATAGAGGCGGCTTGCCGGTCGGTCCCAGGACCGGAACAGTGGCGGCATGATGATTCTGCTCGGTCCGGTCCGCCGCCTCGCTCTCGCCCTCGTCGCGCTTCTGGCGATGGGGGCGAGCCCCGTTCTGGCCGAGCCCGCTCTGTGGGTGATCAAGGACAAGGACTCGACGATCTATCTGTTCGGCACGATCCACGTGCTCAAGCCTAACACCCCGTGGCGTTCGCCGAAGATCGCCAGGGCCTTGCAGGGCGCCGACGATGTGGTCATGGAGATTGAGCAACCCGAGGACGCAACAAAGACCCGTGACCTGATGCTGAAATACGGCGTCGACCGGACCTCGCCCTTGTCAGGCAAACTCAAGCCGGAATCCTACGCCAAGCTGCAGGCCGCCGCCCAGGCCATGGGTTTGCCGCCCCAGGGCCTGGAGCCCATGCGGCCCTGGCTGGCGGCGCTGACGGTGTTTCCGGTTCCGCTGCTGCGGGCCGGCTACGATACGGAGAGCGGGGTGGAAAAGCTGCTGACCGCCCAGGCCAAGGCGGCGGGCAAGCCGATCTCGGCCTTCGAGACCCTGGAACAGCAGGTGCGCTTCTTCGCCGACATGACCCCGGCCCAGGAAATCGAACTCCTCGAATCCACCCTCGACGAGATCGACGGCGGCGCCGCGGAGGTCGACGCCCTGGTCGCCGCCTGGACATCAGGCGATCAGGCCGAGCTCAAGCGCCAGATCGTCGACGAGATGCGCGGCGATTATCCGGACCTCTACCATCTGCTGCTGGTCGACCGTAACCGCGACTGGGCCCGTCAGCTCAAGAGCAAGCTGAACGGGGCTGGCGTCAGCTTCGTGGCGGTGGGGGCGGGGCACCTGGCGGGTCCCGACAGCCTGCAGGCGCAGTTGGCCAAGCTGGGCGTCAAGGCCGAGCGGGTGGAGTAGGGACGTTCCGCCGTCCGGTTGCCGAACCGTGTTTTATTTGCGAGTCATTTGCATTCTCAATTCTCGATCGCTATAGCGCTCTGGCCGGCACGGCGCCGGTGTTTTGAAGCGAGCGGCGTTTCCGTGCGGCTGTTTTGCCGGGAGCCGTGTGATCGGGGGTTGTTATGGTGTTGAAGGCAATGTTGCTCGCGGGCGGTGCGTTCGTGGCGTTCGCGTCGCCGGTCATGGCGCAGACGACGCAACAGGCGTCCGACGAGACCCGCGTCGACGAACTGATCGTGACGGGGTCCTACACCCTCAATGAGCGGATCGACACGGCGACCGGCCTTGGCCTTTCGCTGCGCGAGACCCCGCAATCGGTCACGGTCGTGACCGCCCAGCGCATCCTCGACCAGAATATGCAGAGCGTGGCTGACATCGTCACCAACACGGTCGGCGTCTCGGGCAACCAAGTCGACGACGTGCGCAACACGTTCAACGCCCGCGGCTTCGAGATCAAGAACTACCAGATCGACGGCGTGCCCACGGGCTGGACCCTGGCCGGCGGGGCCGGCGAGACCATGGCCGACGTCTCGATCTACGAACGCGTCGAGATCGTCCGCGGCGCGACCGGCCTGATGACCGGCGCCGGCGATCCTTCGGCCTCGATCAACCTGGTGCGCAAGCACGCCACGGCCACGCAGCTGCAAGGCTATGTGTCCGGCAGCCTCGGCAGCTGGAACAACCGCCAGATCCAGGCCGACATCGCCGGCCCGCTGACCGCCGACGGCAAGATCCGCGGCCGCGCCGTCGCCAAGTACGAGAAGGGCGAGAACTTCATCGACTGGTACAAGAACGAGAAGAGCGTTCTGTACGGGGTCATCGACGCCGACCTCACCGAGAACACCCTGTTGCGCGTCGGCGGCAGCCAGCAAAAGGGCGCCCCGAACGCGCCGGCCTGGGGGGCGCTGCCCACTTTCTTCTCGGACGGCACGGTCGCCGTCTGGCCGCGCTCGAAGACCGCCTCGGCCGACTGGAGCTATTGGGACACCACCAACCAGAACGTCTTCGCCAACCTGCAGCACAGGTTCACCAACGGCTGGTCGCTGTCGGTCAACTACAACTGGGCGCGTAACGCCCAGACCACCGAGCTGCTCTACATGTCGGGCCTAATCGACAAGGCCACCGGCAATTGGCAATACGCGGCCTACCCCTACCGGGACGACGGCGAGAGCATCCAGAACAGCGTCGACGTCCAGCTGAAGGGCGACTACGCCCTGTTCGGCCGCCAGCATGAATTTGTCGCGGGCGCGCTGCACAGCAAGCAGCATCTGACTACAGACACCTTCGCGGCGGACCCCTCGACGGTGGCGCCGGCGGGCAGCTTCTACACCTGGACCGCGATCCCGCACCCGACCTTCTCGAAGGTCGGCTCGCCGACCGTCGACCAGACCATCAAGCAGACCGGCTACTACGCCGCCACGCGCCTCAACGTCACCGACGCGTTCAAGGTCGTGGCTGGCGCGCGCCTGGCCAGCTGGAGTCAGAAGGGCTTCAACTACGGGACCTTCGACTTCGGCGATGACAACGTGTTCGTCCCCTATCTGGGCGCACTCTACGACCTCACGCCGAACCATCGCCTGTACGCCAGCTACACGGAAATCTTCCAGCCCCAGAACGCCCAGGACTACACCGGCGCCTATCTTGACCCGATCACCGGCGAAAGCGCCGAGATCGGCCTGAAGAGCGCCTTCCTCGACGAGCGGCTGCAGACCACCGTGGCGGTCTTCCGGATCGTGCAGGACAACCTGGCCCAGATCGATCCCGACGCCAGCCACATCGTCCCTGGATCGACGCCGCCCGCGCGCGCCTCGATCCCCGCCGAGGGCGCGACCAGCAAGGGCTTCGAGCTGGAAGTGATCGGCAAGCCGGCCACGGACTGGAACGTCAGCTTCGGCTACAGCCAGTTCGAGATGGAGGACGCGGCCGGCGTCAAGGTCAACACCGCGTTCCCGCGCAAACTGGTCAAGCTGTTCACCACCTACCGGCTGCCCGGCGCGCTGGACGGCCTGGTCGTCGGCGGCGGCGTCAACTGGCAGAGCACGGCCTATTCCGTCAATGAGGGCTCTCCCTTCCGCTTCGAGCAGAAAAGCTACGCCCTGGTCAGCCTGATGGCCCGCTATGAGCTCAACGAGCAACTGTCGCTTCAGGCCAACGTCGAGAACCTGACGGACAAGACCTATTTCGCCCAGACCGGCTTCTACAGCCAGTATCGCTACGGCCAGCCGCGCAACTACACGGTCAGCCTGAAGTACGCATTCTAGGCCTGATCCCCGCCCGCGGAATTCTCGGAAGTCCGCGGGCGGGGCCCCTAAAGAACGCCCCAAAGAACCATTGAGAAGACAAGCCAGACCGGCTAGACGGGCTCAGCGCTTGGACGGCGCGGCTTTCTCCGTCCCTGCGGGCGTAGCTCAGAGGTAGAGCGTCTGCTTCCCAAGCAGAATGTCGTGGGTTCGATTCCCATCGCCCGCTCCAACGCCTTCCATCGCCTCTTCCAGCGTTCGCCGGGAGGACGGATTTGGGAGGTGCTTGCGCCCATCCCGCTAAACTTGATACTTCGCGCCCTGAAGCGACGGGGTCGGCTTGCTGGTCGGCCCCGTCGTCGCTATTTCGCGCCCTTACTTTCCCCAGACAGACGAGACCACGCCCGTGGCGAAACCGGCCAAAGCCATCATTCTCAGCGCCGGCCAGGGCAAGCGCCTGTCGCCGCTCACCGATACACGCCCCAAGTGCCTGGTCGAGCTGTCGGGCCGCACCGTGCTGCACTGGCAGCTCAAGCATCTGGCCGAGGCGGGGATCACCGAGGTGGTGGTGGTGACCGGCTTCGCCGCCGACACTGTCGAGAAGGAAGTCGCGGGGCTCGACATTCCGGGCCTCAAGGTCCGCACCCTGTTCAATCCGTTCTACGCCCTGACCGACAACCTGGCGACCTGCTGGTTGGCGCGCGGCGAGATGAGCGGCGACTTCCTGCTGCTGAACGGCGACACCCTGTTCGAGGCCCCGATCGCCGAGCGGCTGATGGCGGCCCCGCCGGCCCAGATCACCGTCACCATCGATCGCAAGGCCGCCGGCTATGACGCCGACGACATGAAGGTGCTGACCGAGGGACTCAGCTTGCGCGCCATCGGCAAGACCATCGACCAGTACGACGCCGAATCGATCGGCTTCCTGCGCTTCGATTCCGAGGGCGCGGCCCTGTTCACCCGCATCGTCGAGCAGGCCCTGCGCACCCCCGAGGGCCTCAAGCGCTGGTATCTCAGCGTGATCAACCAGATCGCCCAGGACCACGACGTGGTCCGCACCCAGTCGATCGAGGGCCTGGAATGGGCCGAGATGGACTTCCCCGAAGACCTGCCGGGCAATCGCGCCCTGGCGGCCAAGTGGGTCGCGGCGGGCGAGTAGACGGCTCTTCGGGATCTATTCGGCCGAACGCTTGGCGTTCCAGTTGAACAGAAAGTTCCGATGTTCCGCCCAGGTCTGGCCCTGCACCTCGTCGCCGATCAGGCACGCGGCCGTATGATAGGGGCCCTTGCCGTCGGTGGTGCGGAAGCTGACGCAGGTCCGGCCGCGAGCGGTCTTCCAGCGTCCCGCTTCGATCGTGCTGTCGTAGAAGGATCCGCTCACCGAGCCGTCATCGGCCAGCACCAGGTCCATAGCCTTGACGTAGGGCTTGCCGGGCTGGGTGGACAGGTCGACCAGCCATCGGCCGTCGAGCGGCGTGGCCGCTTGGGCTCCGGTCGCGGCGATTGTCAGGACCCCGACACCCCAGATCAGCGCGCGCCACATTTCGGTGTCTCCTGCCGACCAGCTCAATCAGCGTTGGCGCAGCCTAGAGCGAAGGGTCGATAGGCGTAAGACGTAAGGCCGCCTCTGCCCGAGAGGAGGCGCAGCGTGCGCCACTGTGGCGCCGGCGCCGCTAAAATCAGCCAAGATGTGGCCGTCGTGCGACCGTCATTAGACAGTCGCATAACCCTCGTATAGGCCAGGACATCTCCACTGAAGTAAGTGGTTTCTTAAAAGGGGGTGGCCAATTTGGACCGATAACCCTTTGGAAAAATTCAGTTTCCATCTCAGTCCTGGCTAGAGGTCTTTATGCCGAACTTCCGTCTCCGTAAGTCTGGTCTTCTGCTCGGCGCGGGCTTCGCCGCCTTGTGCTTCGCCAACACCGCCTTGGCCCAGGAGGCGTCCTCGACGGCTCTGGACGAGGTCGTGGTCACGGCCGAGCGTCGGTCGGAAAACCTGCAGAAGGTCCCGGTGTCGGTGGCCGTGGTCGGCGGCGACCAGCTGCGCGCCATCCAGGGCGGCGGCGACGACATCATCTCGCTGTCGGGCAAGGTTCCCAGCTTCTACGCCGAAACCACCACGGGCCGGATCTTCCCGCGCTTCTACATCCGCGGCCTGGGCAATATCGACTTCTACCTCGGCGCCTCGCAGCCGGTGTCGATCATCCAGGACGACGTCGTGCTCGAGCACGTGGTGCTGAAGTCCAACCCGGTGTTCGACGTGCGGCAGGTGGAAGTGCTGCGCGGCCCGCAAGGTTCGCTGTTCGGCCGCAACACCACCGCCGGCATCGTCAAGTTCGACACCATCCGTCCGTCCGAAACCCTGCAGGGCCGCGCCAGCGCCTCGTACGGCACCTACGGCACGACCACCTTTGACGGCGGCATCGGCGGCCCGATCGCCGACAAGCTGATGTTCCGCGTTTCGGCGCTCTACCAGCACCGCGACGACTACGTCGACAACACCTTCGCCGGGACCAGCGCCGACGGCACCGTCACCCCGCAGAAGAACGCCATGGGCGGCTTCGACGAAAAGGACGTGCGGGTCCAGCTGCTGGCCACGCCGACCGAACAGCTGACGGTCCTGGCCTCGGCCCATGCCCGCAACTACGAGGGCACCTCGACCCTGTTCCTGCGCCAGGCGCTGACGAAGGGCTCCAACAAGCCTAACGCCCCGCGCGACAGCGTCGCCTTCGACGAGGCGGCCAACAATCCGCAAGCCTATGACACCCAGGGCGCGTCGCTGAACATCGGCTACGACTTCGGTCCGGTGACCCTGACCTCGATCAGCGCCTACGAGACGACCAACGGCTACAGCCGGGGCGACACCGACGGCGGCGCGGCGGCCAACTATCCGGTCGGCGGCCTTCCCAACGGCTTTGGCCAATCGATGGGCCAGGTCCGCGACCTCGACCAACTGACCCAGGAAATCCGCCTGGCCAGCAACGGCGACGGTCAGCTGAAGTGGCAGGTGGGCGCGATGTACTTCGACTCGCGCGACACCACCGACTTCTACCAGCGCGCCTATTTCCTGAAGCCCGGCACGACCGGCTACAACCCCAACAACTGGGTCGAGCTGGACAACCTCAACACCTCGTGGGCGGTGTTCGGCCAGGTCAGCTACAAGCTGACCGACGCCCTGACCATCACCGGCGGCCTGCGTGACACCTACGACGCCAAGAAGACCAAGCTGGTCAGAACGGCCAACACGGCCGCCAACGCCGTCACCTATGCCGGCCGTCGCTATGTGCGCCTGTCGGACGAGCAGGTCAGCTGGGACCTGAGCGCCAACTACGAGGTCAACCCCGACCTGAACCTCTACGCCCGGGCCGCCAAGGGCTTCCGCGGCCCGACCATCCAGGGCCGCTCGGCGGTGTTCAACACCGATTTCACGACGGCCGACTCCGAAACGATCCTGTCGTGGGAAGCCGGCTTCAAGAGCACTCTGCTGGACAACACCCTGCGCCTGAACGCCTCGGCCTTCACCTACGAGGTCAGCGACATCCAGTTGAACGGCAACGACTCCAACGGCAACGGGGTGCTGTTCAACGCCGACAAGGCCAAGGCCTACGGCCTGGAGGCCGACGCCGAATGGCGTCCGATCTCGAACCTGACCCTGACGGCCGGCCTCAGCCTGCTGCACAGCGAGATCAACGACAAGCGCGTCTACGCCCAGGTCTGCGGTCTGAACAGCGCCATCGTCTGCACGGTCAACAGCCCGACCAAGGCGATCGTGGGCGCCTTCGGCACCAGCTTCTACACCCAGATCGACGGCCAGCCGCTGCCCAACGCGCCGAAGTACAACTTCAGCTTCACGGGCCGTTATGACGTGCCGGTCGGCGCCGACGGCAAGCTGTTCATCGCCACGGACTGGAACGTCCAGGGCTATACGAACTTCGTGCTCTACGACACCGAGGAGTTCTACTCGAAGGGCAACTTCGAGGGCGGGCTGAAGCTCGGCTACGAAGGCGGCGACGGCGCGTATGAAGTGGCCCTGTTCGGCCGCAACATCACCAACGAGAAGAACCTCAAGGGCGTCATCGAGAACTATATGGCGGCCGTCTACAACGAGCCGCGCATCGTGGGCATTTCGGTCAGCGCCAAGCTGAAGTAGTCCACGCTCCGACTTTCGACCTCTCGAGAACCCCGTCGCCGACGCCGCTCCAGCGGCGCCCGGCGGCGGGGTTTTTCGTGTCGAAGGAAGCGTAGTCTCTAGGGGAGACGGAGGGGGCTCACCCCTCGACGATCGACCGCACCAGGTCCAGGTCGGCGGGCTTGTCGACGTCCACCGCCGCCAGGCCGTGCCGCGCCCGGACGGCCGCCGCCTTGACCCCCGCCAGGCGGCCGATGCGGGCCACCATCTCGTCCAGCGTCATCAGGCCCAGCAGGTAGCGGACCAGCATGACCGGTCCGAACAGGGCCGCGATCTTCCACGGCTGCTTGCGGTGCTTCTCGACCGTGCGCCACAGGTCGATGGCCCGCAGGCTGGCCGGGGTCTTCAGGTAGAACAGGTTGCAGCCCGAGTAGCGGCCGTCGCGGAACGCCAGATAGGTGCGCTTGGTGGTCGGGGCGGCGGCCTGGACCAGGTGTTCTTCGCCCAGCAGGATGGCGATGTCGGCGTCGGCCGGGGTGTCGGCCATGAAGTCGGTCACCCATTCGGGCCGCAGCAGGGCGTGATCGACCGTGGTGACCAGCAGCGGCGTGCCCATGGCCACAGCGCCCTCGTGGACGCTCTGGCTGGGGCCTGAGGCCGAGGGCAGGCGTGACAGCGTCGCCCGGGTCCTCTGCGCCTCCAGGGCCGCTTCCAGGGCCTTGTCGTTGGTCGAGACGCCGATGCGCCCGGCGCCGGCCTGGTCCAGCGCCGTCAGCACCCGGGTCAACAGGGTCTGGCCGCCCAGGACGATCAGGCCCTTCTGGCTGACGCCGGCATAGTCGGCGACGGGATCGACCCCGCCGCGCGAGCCGGCCAGCACAAGAGCCTGGAAGGGCGCCCCCACCGCCTAGAGCGCCTTCTCGTAGATCCGGTAGGTCTTGTAGATCTCCGCGCCCATGGCCTCGGAGATCCGGCGCATCGGCGCGTTGTCCTCGAGAATCCACGAGAACTCGAACTTGTCGTAACCCAGGGCCAGCCCAGCGTCGCGGCCGGCGTTCATCAGGTGGAACGGCACGACCTGGCCGCGCAGGGTGTCGGCGAACTTGCGCTTGAGGCCCATCAGCGGAATGCGGATCGACTTGACCCGCTTGACCTTCAGCCGCCACAGCAGCTTGGCCCAGCCGAACGGCAGCAGCTTGCCGTTCAAGCCTTCGATGGCCTCGTTGACATTGGGCAGCAGCACGATGAAACCGGCCGGCTCGCCGTCGATCTCAGAGAACAGGATCAGGCGCTTGTCGAGCACGTCCTTCAGCGACTTGCCCAACTGGGCGGTCTCGGCCTGGGTGGTGGGCACGAAGCCCCAGTTGCCGGACCAGGCGTCGTTGAGGATGTCGGTCAGGGCTTTGACCTCTTCGTCGTAGCGGCTCATGTCCAGCTCGCGCAGGGTCACCCCCTCGGGCAGGCCGCGCTTGACCCGGCGGACCACCACGGGCGGCAGGGCGGCGCGGGGATCGCAGACATAGGCGTAGACGTCCTTGGCCTTGACGTAGCCCTGCGCCTCGACCCGCGCGGCGGTGTAGCGGGGATCGTGGCCCATCATCACCATCGGCTTGGTGTCGAAGCCGTCGACCAGCAGGCCGACCTCCTCGTTGATCGACAGGTTGAACGGTCCCAGCGCCCGGTTGCAGCCGCGCGCCTTCAGCCAGTCCTCGGCGGTGCGGAACAGCAAGGAGAAGACGGCCGGGTCGTCCTCGGCGGCGATCATGCCGAAATTGCCGGTCTTGGCGTCGCCTTCTTCGGTGGCCAGATGGTCGATCTGGGCGCTGATCCGGCCCACGTCGCGGCCGCCGCGCACGGCCAGCCACATCTGCACGTCGGCGTGCTCGAAGAACGGATTGGTCTTGGGGGTCAGGGCCGCCATCCGCTCATACATCAGCGGCTTGACCCAGTTGGGGTCATCGGCGTTCAACCGGTTGGCCAGGTCGATGAACCGCTTCAACTCGGCTTTGGAGGCGACGGGGATGACCTTGAGGTCGAGATCGGTGGTGTCGAACGGCATTCAGCCCTCCAAAACAACAAGTGCGTAGATCGCGAGGGCCGCGAAAATGGTTGGACCGCCCCAGACCGCCAGGATGGGCGAAAGAGAGCCGCCTTCGCCGAGCGCCGACAGCAGGCCGTTGACGACCAGGAAGATCAGGCCGGTCGCCAGTCCGCCGGCCAACAGCACGGCGCCTTGGCCGCTGCGGAAATTGGCCAGGGCGACGGGCGCGCTGAGCAGCAGCATCACCAGGGACATCACCGGTCCGGCGAAGGCGGCCAGCAGGCGGGTCTCGTAGAAGGTGGTCGGGCGGTCGCCGCCGCCGCTCAGCAGCGCCCGGCGAGCCGTGGCGGCGGTCGGAACGGGACTGTCGGCGAACAGGGCTTGTACGTCCTGGCGATGCAGGGGCGAGGGCCAATTCAGGGTGGCGGCGGGCGTGACTTTGGCTTGCTCGCTGTTGAAGCGGACGATCAGAGGGCTGGTCAGGGTCCAGCCTTTGTCGCGGGCATAGGTCGCCGACGGCGCCTGGATGCGCTCGATCAGCCGGCCGGACTTGTCGCGCCGATAGATCTTCACCGCGTTCAGGACCCGGCCGTCGGCCGAGGCGCCGGCGGCGATCACCAGGTCGTCCCCGGCCCGGAAGCTGCGCGGGCCTTGAACCTTACGGTCGGCGGCCGGCGTGGTGGCCTGCCACCAGTCGGCCAGCACGGGATCGGTTCTAGGGGCGATCAGCTGGGCGCAACTGAAGTCGACGACCATCACCGCCAGCGCCACGGGCAGGGCCATGCCGACGATGCGATAGGCCGAGATGCCGGTGGCGCGCATGGCGATGATCGCGTTCTCGCGGGCCAGCTGCGAGAACGCGAACAGCCCGCCGGCCAGGGTGGCGATCGGGGCGACCTGCTCGATCAGGCGGGGCGAGCGCAGGGCGGCGTAGTACAGCACCCCGGCCGTGCCCAGCCCGCGGTCGAGGATGTCGGTGGTCACTTCCAGCAGGTCGAGGATCTGCAGGATCGAGAACAGGATCACGGCCGCGCCGAGCACGCGCATGCCGACCGTCCGCAGGACATAGAGCTGGATCTTCATGCTTCGGCCTGCTCGAACTTGTCCCGGAACATGCGGCGGAAGCGCTTGATGCCCACGCCGAACCGCCGGATCATCTCGGTGACCGGGGTCTGGCCGGGACGCTTGCGGCTGCCGATGAACATCCAGAGACTGAGGCTCACGAAGATCAGCCAGGGCGTTCCGATCGCGGCCAGCGGCATGGCCTTGCCCGATTCCGCCAGGCTCTGGCCCAGCTGCAGGCTGTGTTGGAAGGCCAGAAGCAGCACACCGGCGATAATCAGGCCGGGGGTGCGGTTGCCCCGTTTCGCCGCCAGTCCCAGCGGGAAGGCCAGCAGCGGCAGGAAGGGCAGGAAGGCCGACCGCGCCAGGCGTCCGTAGAGCTCGGCCAGCAGGGTGGCGCGGGGCACGACCGGATGAGGCGCGTCGGCCTGGCGGGCCAGCTCGCCCAGGGTCAGTTCCCGCTCGTCGCCGCCGCGGCTGCGCAGCAGGGCGGCCGCACCGGCCAACGGCATGTTGGTGGTGAACTGATCGAAGACCAGGATGCGGTACTGGCCGCGGGCGTCGATGGCGATCCGCTGGCCCTTTCGCAGCAGCATGATCACGGTCTTGCCGTCGGCGTCGGGCCTCAGATCGGCCGTGGCGGCGGTGATCACCTCCTCGCGGCCGGCGGCGTCCATGCGACGGATGAACACCCGGGTCAGCTGTTGGCCCGCCGCGTCGGCGCCGTCGGCCGTCATCAGCAGCTTGGGCTGGTCGATGAAGGCTCCGCCGTTCAGCTTGCCGTTCCAGCCGGCGTTGATCGCCTCATGCATCACGGCGCGATAGGCGTAGCGGCTGTAGGGCTGCATGTAGCCGAAGACGATCAGGCTGAAGATCATCAGGAACAGGCCGACGCACACGAACGGCGCGGCGATGCGGGTCAGGGACTGGCCGCTGGCCAGCAGGGCGTCGATCTCCGAGCCGTCGCTGAGCTTGGTGATGACGATGAACAGCGCCACGAAGAACGCCACCGGCAGGGCCAGGCCCAGATAGTGCGGCGCCAGATTGGCGGCCAGCGAGGTGACGTAGCCGAAGCGGGCGCTGCTTTGCGACAACACGTCCAGCAGGCGCAGGACGCGCTCCAGCAACAAGGCGATCACCGTCACACCCAGGCAGGCGACGATGGGCCAGGCCAGCAGGCGCAACAGATAGGCGTCGATCAGTCGAAATCGCGACGTGCCGTGCGGCGTGGGAATGGGCCTCTTCACGCGGCGGACCAGACCTGGGAAAGGGTGCGGGCCAACCGTTCGGCGGCGTCGAGATCCAGATCGACCGTCGATCCCAGGGCGGGAACGGCGGGCCAGCCCGCGTCGGCGAACACTCGGCCTTCGTGTTCGCGCGTTCCGGCATAGCGCGGGATCACGTGGAAATGCACGTCTTTGTCGACCATCATCAGCATCAGGTAATTGATCTTCTCGTAGGCCACGACCTTGCCCAGCATCCGTTCAACGCCTTCGGTCGCCGTCTTGAGGTCGGCGAAAGCGGCGGGACTCAGCTGGGAGAAGGCCTCGACCGATTCCTTGCATACCAGGACCAGAGACCCAAAGGTCGGTTGCTTGGGACGCACCAGGACCAGCCAGCTGGCGGTCTCGGCCACCTTGGTGCGCGGATAACCGAAGGTCTCAGCGGTGGGATTGGTCATGTCGGCCTCGCCTCGGGGCGTTCGCCGCCGTCGTCCTACAATAGGGACGCGGTCTTTTGCATGGAAGGGCGATCCGCATTGTTCGCTTCGGTTCCCGCCGAGGCCGCGCGGCTGAGGATCGCCTAAGGGCGCCGGCCAGCCTGAATCAGGACATAGCGGCCCAGCTCGCTCGGCTCGCCGGTCTTGGGGTCGAGACCTCGCGCCACGACCTTGACCTCGACCGCGCCGTCGGCCCGGCGGTCGATCTCCACGCCGTGCCAGCGCGCCGCCGGATGGCCGCGCTCGCCCATGGCCGAGGCCGAGGGCACGCCCAGCACCGGGATCATCGCGCCGTCCGGCCCGGGCGCCGAGGACACGGTCGCCTCGTGGGCGTGGCCGTGCAGGATCAGGTCCGCGCCATGGCGGGCGAGCAGGGCGCGCAGGGCGTCCTGGTCCTCCAGCGCCTTGCGCTTGGACACCGCTCCCGGGGTGGGCGGGTGGTGGATCAGCAGCACCCGAAAGGCGTCGCGATAGGCGGCGTCGCCCAGCAGCGCGTCCAGGCGCTCCAGCTGAGCGCTCCCCAGCCGTCCCGTGGCCAGATGCGGGGCGGTCGGCACGGCCGAACAGAGGTTGAACAGCGCCACGCCGTCGCGCACCCGCACCTGCGGGAAGGCGAGCGCGCCGTCGTCGCCCAGCCACGGCGTCCAGGCGGCGAACGGCTCGCCGCCCCGGGCTTCGACCAGGGCGTCGTGATTGCCTGGACTGACCGTGATCGCCTGGGCGGGCCCCAGCGCTTCCAGCCACAGGCGCGCGGCCTCGTACTCGGCGGGCGAGGCGTAATTGGTCAGATCACCGGTGATGGCGATGTGGTCAGGGGCATGCGCCTTGATATCGGCGATGATCGAGGCCAGCACCTCGGGCTGGTGCTCGCGCCGTTTGCGCCGCCAGGCGATTCGGCTCAGCAGGCGCTTGGACGGCAGGTCTCGCCAGCCGAACGCGCCATCGGGCGGAGGCAGATGAAGGTCGGAGAGGTGCGCGAGGCGGAATATCGACAAGATTGTTCACGGATTCTGGCGGAAGGAGCCGAAGCTGCTTATCAATCGCCCCAGGTTTCAAGGGGTTGTCTATCGTGAGCGCGGAAAATCATCCAGCGGAGGCTGCCGGCCCCTCCGCCGTCACGGTCGGACGGAGCGAGACGCGCCTCTGGGGGATGACCTCCGCCGAGCGTTTGTCGCGGATCTACCGCCGCCTGGGCCTGGTCGAGGCCGGTCCCGAGACCGTGTTCATCGCCGGCGATGTGGTCGTGGCCGACGCCGGGTGGGTGTTCGACGAGTCCCTGATCAAGGCCCTGGCCGATCGTCCGGGCGTGGCCTTGGTCGACGAGGCCGGGCGAGTGGTCGCCATCAACGTTCCGGCCGCCCGGGCCCGCGAGGCGATCGTGCGGCTCGACACCGGCGAGGACGTCACCGCCTTGGCCGAGGTCCGCCTGACGGCGCTGGAGTTGGGTTCGGCCTATAACAGCGCCCTGCGCAAGCGCGAGCCGCCGGTGCTGGAGCGCTTGACCCCCGAAACCCGCGTGGCGGTCGAAAATCGGCTGTTCCAGGGCTCATACAAGGGCGTCACCGACCTGGTGACCAAGTACGTCTGGCCCACGCCCGCCCGGATCGTCACCCGATGGTGCGCCCTGGCGAAAATGACCCCCAACCAGGTGACCCTGATCGGCTTCGTCGGAGTGCTGGCGGCCTTCTGGCTGTTCTGGATCGGCGAGTTCGGCTGGGGCCTTGTCTGCGCCTGGATCATGACCTTCCTCGACACCGTCGACGGCAAGCTGGCGCGGGTGACCCTGACCTCGTCCAAGTGGGGCAACGTCTTCGACCACGGCATCGACCTGGTCCACCCACCGTTCTGGTGGTGGGCCTGGTATGTCGGCGTCGGCGCCTTGGGCCTGGCCATGCCCCATGGCCAGCTGGCCCTGGCCGTCATCGTCGCCGGCTATGTGCTGCAACGGGTCGAGGAGGGAATCTTTCTGGCCCTGTTCAAGGTCGAGATGCACGCCTGGCGGCCGTTCGACAGCTTCTTCCGGCTGATCACCGCCCGCCGCAATCCCAACCTGATCTTCTTGACCCTTGCGGTTCTGGTCGGACGTCCCGACATCGGGTTCCTGGCGGTGGCGGTCTGGACGGCGATCTGCCTGATCGTCCACGCGACCCAGATCCTTCAAGCCCTGACGACCCCAAAAGGCGCCGTCGTATCCTGGTTGTCCCGCTGATGCGTGTAGGCGTCGTTCGCAATCCGATGAGCCACGCCAATATCGGCCGGACCGAGTCCAATGGATCTGGAGCGTTGACGCCCGACGCCGTGCTGCTGGTCGAGCCGGCCACCCCCGAGGCCCTGGAGCAGGACCTCCAGGCGTTCGCCCAGTGCGGCGTGACCCTGCTGGTCATCGACGGCGGCGACGGCACGATCCGCGACGTGCTCAGCCTGGCGGCGCCCATTTTCGGCGCGGCCATGCCGCTGATCGCCCTGATCCCGTCGGGCAAGACCAATGTCCTGGCCATCGACCTGGGCGTGCCGCGCGACTGGACCCTGGCCAAGGCCATGGCGGCCGCCAAGTCCGACCAGGCGGTGATCAAGCACCGCGCGCCGCTCGAGGTGCGCTGGGACGACGGGCGGCCCAGCCTGCACGGCTTCGTCTTCGGCCTGGGCGCCTTCGTGCGCGCCACCAGCCTGGCCCAGACCGTCCACAAGACCGGCGCCTTCCACAGCATCGCGGTGGCGATGAGCGTGCTGGGCGCCCTGGTCGGCACGGTGATGGGCGGCAAGCGCGACCAATGGCGAGCCGGCGTGCCGCTGTGCCTGGCCATCGACGGCGAGGAGACCCGCACCGCCGACCGCTTCCTGGTGCTGGCCACCACGCTCAAGCGGCTGCCGTTCGGGGTCAAGCCGTTCGGCCCGCCGCGCGAGGGGCTGAAGTTCCTCGACGTCGACGCGCCGCCGCGCCGTCTGCCGGGCGCCTTTCCGGCGCTGCTGGCCGGCAAGGAGTCGGCTTGGTCCGGCCGCCACGGCTATCGCCGGGGCGACGCCGAGAAGCTGCGCATCACCACCGACCAGCCGCTGGTGGTCGACGGCGACGTCTATGACGGCGCGGGCGGGCTGACCGTGCTCCTGGGCCCCACCCTGAGGTTCCTGGCGGCATGACCGGCGCCGTCACCAGCCTGGTGGGGGAGGAGCTTCTGGCTCCCGCCCCGCCGCAGGCCGTGGCCTTGGCGACCAAGCTGCTGGATCGCTTCGAGGCGCCGCTGGCGGTGCTGTTCTATGGCTCGATCCTGCGCACCGGCGACCTGGACGGGGTTCTGGACTTCTATGTGCTGACCGACCGCGTCCGTCCCGGCCTGCGCGGCCTGGCCACCCGCCTGCTGTGGCCCGACGTCAGCTATCACGAGCTGGAGGTGGACGGTCAGGCGCTGCGCGCCAAGGTCGCCACCATGACCCTGGCCCAGTTCCAGGCGGCGACGCGCGGGCAGGGGATCGACACCACCATCTGGGCCCGCTTCGTCCAGCCGGCGGGACTGGTGTGGAGCGCCAATCCGGTGGTCGCTGAACAGGTGGTCGAGGCCGTCGCCGACGCGGCTCGCACCGCCGCCCGCTTCGCCGCCGCCCTGGGGCCTGCCGCGGGCTCGGCCGAGACCTATTGGTCGGCCCTGTTCAAGGAGACCTATGCGGCCGAATTCAGGGTCGAGAAGGGCGGGCGCGAACGTTCGATCCTGGGCTTCGACGTCACCCGCTATCATCGCCTGCTGATCGCCTGCTGGCGCGAGGAAGGGCTGCTGGACATCGAGGCCGACGATCTGGTGCGGCCCCGGCTGAGCGATGCGGACCGAAAACGCATCCAGGCCGCCTGGCGCTTGCGCCGGCGCATGGGGCGGCCGTTGAACTACGCCCGCCTGATCAAGGCGGCCTTCACCTTCGAGGGGGCGGCGCGTTACGCGGCTTGGAAGATCGAACGCCATACCGGCATGCCGGTGGCCCTGACGCCCTGGCGCGAGCGCCATCCGGTGTTGGCCGCGCCGGGCGTGCTGTGGCGGCTGTGGCGGCAGCGCCAGGCCCAGGGGAAGAGCCCAAAAGCAGGAAAGGCCTGAGGTTTCCCTCAGGCCTTTCCAATTTCAGCAATGCGCGCGGCCTAGGCCGAGACGCGCTTCAGCGGGGCTTCGATCAGGCCCATGGCGGCGCCGATCTCGGCGAACACAGCCAGGACCTGGTCGATCTGCTGGTCGGTGTGGGCGGCGCTGACGCTGGTGCGCAACAGCGGACGGCTGTCCGGCGTCGCGGGCGGCAAGGCCAGGTTCAGATAGACGCCGTTCTGCAGCAGGGCGTTCCACATGCCGATCGCGCGCTCGGTGTCGGGCATGGTGATCGCCACGATCGGGCTTGAGGTCGGGCCGGTCATGAAGCCCATGGCCGACAGGCCGTCGTACAGGCGGCGGGCATTGGCCATCAGCTTGTGGCGCAGCTCGGGCTGTTCCTCCAGACGGCGCAGGGCGGTGATGGTCGAGGAGACCACGGCCGGCGGCAGCGAGGCGGTGAACATGTACGGACGGCAGGTGACGCGCATGACGTCGAAGTCGTCCATGTCCGAGACGCAGAAGCCGCCGATGGCGCCCAGGCTCTTGGAGAAGGTGCCGACCACGAAGTCGACGTCTTCTTCGACGCCGGCCAATTCGGCCAGGCCGCGGCCATGCTCGCCGAGCACGCCCATCGAGTGGGCTTCGTCGACCAGCAGGTAGCCGCCAAGCTCGCGCTTCACGGCCGCGATTTCCTTGAGCGGCGCGGTGTCGCCGATCATCGAATAGATGCCTTCGACGACGATCAGGCGTTCGCCGGGAACGTCCTTCATGCGGCGCAGGCGCTTGTACAGGTCTTCCGGATCGTTGTGGCGGAAGCGGATGACCTCGGCGTGGCCCAGGCGCGCGCCGTCATAGATCGAGGCGTGGCTGTCGGCGTCCAGGATCAGGTGGTCGCCGCGGCCGACCAGAGTCGACAGCACGCCCAGATTGGCCTGATAGCCGGTGGTGAACACCATGGCGTGCTTGCGCTTGTAGAACTTGGCCAGCGCCTCTTCGAGCTCGACGTGGGCTTCGAAGCTGCCGTTGGCGATGCGCGAACCGGTCGTGCCGGTGCCGCGTTCCTGGACGGCCTTGACCGAGGCGGCGATCGCCTCTTCGTCGAAGGTCAGGCCAAGATAATTGTTGGTGCCCAGCAAGATCGTGCGCTTGCCGTTGATCACGCCTTCGGTGGGCGAGACGACGGAGTCGAAACGCACGCTGAAGGGATCGGCTCCGGCTTGCCGGATCGCGTTGTAAGCGTCGCGATATGCGAGGTGTTTGTCGAACAGCCCCATGGCTTAGGCCCTATTCCGAAGATCTTTGATCAGGGATGCGAGGTCTCCGGCGGTTTCCACCGAAGCCAGGCGATCCAAAGGAATGGAGATGTCGAAGGTGTCTTCGAGCTCCATGATGATGTTCATCAAGGCCAAGGAATCGACGGCCAGATCGCGGCCGATATGGGTGTCGTTCTCCACATCGACAGAACGCCCGAGCACCTTGCCCGTAGCCAGGCCGATTTCACGTAATGTGAGATCCGTAACAGCTTCCATCGACGCGACGATATCCCCGACCAAAGTTCTACATAACCGAATTGTAACAGCCGTCTCGACAGAAAATCGCCTCATTCGGCTATTTTCGGGCGCTTATATCCTTGAGCCAGCCTTCCGACCGATACCAGCCTACGCTTTGCGCGAATCCTGCATCGAGAGGGTATCTCACCCTAGGAAAGTCCGGAATCGGATCGTTGCTAGATAAGCTCCAATCGGCATGAAGCAACTCCCTAGCCTTACCGGGAGTGAGGATCGTGTCCTTCCCGGTTACGACTGAAGCCCATTTTGACAACACCGCCAAAGCCTTGACCATCCCCGAGGGGATCCGAATCAGCCTTGGCGACGCACCGACCGCTTTGGACGCGGTTTCCATGAGTTCGACCCAGCCATACCCCTCCAGACGGGCGTCGGACAAGCTGAGCAGGCCAGGGCGCGGCGTTTTGACCAAGTCGGCAATCTGGGCGGCGGCGTCATCGACGTGGATCCAGACCATGCGGGCCTTTGGGTCCAAAACCGGCAAAAAGGCCGATTCCGAGGCCATTTTGAACAGTCTGAGCGTCTCGATATCGCCCGGTCCGTAGATGGCCGGCGGCCGCACAATGGTCAGATCACTGCCAAAAATCTCGCGCGCTGCGTCTTCTCCGCCACGCTTGCTGGCGGCGTAGTCGGACAATTGGGGCTCGCGCGCGGCCAGGCTGGACACCAGGATGAGTCGCGCGCCGGCCGCCTTGGCCGCCGAGGCGACCTGCCGGGACCCCTCGACATTGGCGCGGTCGAAGGCGGCTCGATCCCGCGCCTTGATCAGGCCGGCCACGTGAACGACCGCCTCGGCGCCGTCGCAGAGCGCGGTCATGGCGGGCGCATTGGCCAAGTCGCCGATCACCAGTTCCGGCTCCAGGCCCGACCAGACGGGATCGGCGACGTCGCGCCGAGCCAGGATTCGGACGGTCCAGCCTTGCTCGGTCAGGATCTTGACCAATCGGCGGCCCAGAAAGCCCGTGGCGCCGGTGACGGCGACCATCCCGCCCTGGGCGGAGCCCTTCCGGGCTTCGGTCATGTCAGGCGCGCTCGCCATAGGCGCCGGCCAGATAGGCGGTCTTGGCCTTGGACCGGCTGAGCTTGCCCGACGAGGTCTGGGGCAGGGCGTGGGCTCCCACCAGTTGGACCTGAGTCTCGACCTGGTGGCGCAGGCGCAGGACGCCCGTGATCTTCTCGACCAGAGCCGCGCGGGTGTCGGCGTCGCCGCCGCGCGCCTGGACCAGGACCACCACCGTCTCCTCGGCGTCGCCGGGGACCGAGAAGGCCGCCACGTCGCCGCTGCGCAGGCCTTCGACCTCGGCTTCGGCGGTCCATTCCAGGTCCTGGGGCCAGATGTTGCGGCCGTTGAGGATGATCAAATCCTTGCCGCGGCCGGTGATGACGATCTCGCCGTCGATCAGGTAGCCCAGGTCGCCGGTGTCCAGCCAGCCGTCGGCGGACAGCACGCGGGCGGTCTCCTGCGGCTGCTCGAAATATTCCCGCATCAGGCTGGGGCCGCGGGCGTAGATGCGGCCCACGCCGCGTTCAGCCAGCACCCCGCCGTTCTCGTCGCGCACTTCCAGCTCATGGCCGGGCAGGGCGGGGCCGTTGCGGGCGAACTCGCGCGAGCGCTCGGTGTCGTCGGTGACGACGGCCTCGTGCTGCTCCAGGCGCTCGACGTCCAGGCGCTCGGTCTTCAGGCCGCCGCCCAGCGGGGCCATCGACAGGGCCAGGGTCGCTTCGGCCATGCCGTAGCTGGCGACAAACGCCTTGTCGGAGAAGCCGACGCTGGCGAACCGCTCGGCGAAGGCGCGCAGCGGACCGGTGCGGATCATGTCGCCGCCCAGGCCGGCGCTGCGCCACTTCGAAAGGTCCAGGTGTTCGATCGACGCCACCTCGGCGCGGCGCGCGCAGAGCTCGTAGCCGAAGGTCGGGCTGTAGGAGATCGTGCCGCCGTTCTTGGTGATCAGGTCCAGCCACAGCAGCGGCCGGCGCACGAAGGCGCCGGTCGGCAGCAGGTCGACCGTCATCTGGCTGGTCATCGGCGACAGCAAAAAGCCGATCAGGCCCATGTCGTGATACAGCGGCAGCCACGAGACGGCGCGGTCGCTGGGCTGCACCTTGAGGCCGTCGCGGGTGATGGCCACGGCGTTGGCCATCAGGGCCCGGTGGGTGACCACCACCCCGGTCGGGAAGCGTGTGCTGCCCGACGAGAACTGCAGGTAGCAGGTGTTGTCCGGGAGGATCTCGGGCAGGGCGTCGCCCTTGGATTCAGGCAGATCGGCCAGCACGCCGGCGAAGTCCATCGGCGCCTTGGCGGCGATCTCGGCCACCCAGTCCTTCATGCCGGCCGGGCCGATCAGCAGCTTGGCGTGGGCCGAGCCCAGCATGCGGGCGATCTGCTCGACATAGGCCTCGCGTCCCCCCAGCGGCGCGGGAAGCGGCAGGGGCGCGGGCACCAGACCGGCATATTGGCACGCGAAGAACGCGCGCACGAAGTCGGCTTCGGTGTCGGCGATCAGGCCGGCGCTGTCGCCCGGCTTGGCCCCGGTCGCCAGCAGGCGCGGCGCCAGGCTCAGCGCCTGCTGGCGCAGCTTGGCGTAGGGCAGGGCCTCGACCAGTTCACCGCGCAGCGAATAAAGGTTGATCCCGGTTTCGCCAGTCGCGGCAAAGTCGAGCGCGGCCGTGAGGCTTGGGAAATCGGCGAATCTCACGGTTCGCGAGGAGGACGTCGGAGTAATCATTGCGAGACGCCTTTGGCGCCGTTTTGACCTTCGGCGCAAGTTTGTTCGTCACCCTTGGCGGCGGTCGTGCGGGCCAGGCTTCGGCGCAGGGTCCAGAACATGCCCAGCGCCATGGCCGCGGCGGCGGCCACGAGGGCGGCTCCCGCGCCTGTCAGGCCCAGGGTCCTGGTGATGGGAACCAAGGCCGCCAGATAGACGGCGCAAACCACCAGTCGCACCTTTAGGGCCACGCCCGCCTGGTTCATCGAGACCAGCATCGGCTCCAGCGGCAAGGCCAGGATGCCGATGGCGGCGGCCGCCACCTGCCACGTCATGATCGGCGCGGCGGCGGCGAACTGTTCGCCCATCACCAGGGTCAGGATCGCGGCGCCGAACAACATCGAGACCAGAACCAGCACCCCGGCCACGGCCCCGCCCATCAACCCGATCTGCCCGGCCAGCTTGCGCATCGCCGCCTCGCCTCCGGTGGCGCGCATCTTGGCCAGTTCCGGATAGAGGGCGGGTGTCAGCAGCTTGGCGGGCTTGGCCATGCCGTCGGCCACCTGCCGGCCCACGCGCCACAGCGCCGCCTGGACGGGTCCCAGCGTCGCGCCGACGACCAGGGTGATGACATGGGTGAAGGCGGTGTCCAGCGTGCCGCTGAAATTGGTGGCCCAGGCGAAGCGCCAGACGCCCGGCAGGCCCTGGCTGGTCGGCCCCCTGAAGGTGAAGCCCCGCAGCAGCTCGCGGCGGGCCAGGTCCCATAGGGCCACGCCCATCACGTAGAAGAACGAGGCCACCGTGCCGGCGGCCCAGGCGACCAGGAACCAGCCGATCGACGCATGGGAGGCGAAGGCCAGGGCGCACCCGATCAGACGGACGATCGAGCTGACCGCCTGCTCGCCCGCCAGGAACCGGAAGCGGTCGAACAGGCGCAGCAGGCCGACCGAGGTGGCCGAGGTCATCATGGCGATGGACAGGGCGTACAGCGCCGCCGCCGGAGCCAGCTCGCGCGGCCAGCCCAGGGTGGCCCCCAGCAGCAAGGCGCCGCCGACGCCCAGCACAACGCCGACAACCGCGCCGATCAGGTCCAGCAACAGAGTGAAACGCAGCACCTGCTGGAAGCGGGGTCGGTCACCGGCCAGCAGCGGCGTCGTCCCGTATTGCAGCACCGTCTGCCACGACTGGAACTTGGCCACCTCGCCCAGGAACTGGGCGTAGGTGTTGATCAGCACCAGCACGCCGAACTCCACCGCGCCCAGGCCCCGCGCGGTCAGGGCGATATAGGCCAAGCCGACCACGGCGTTGACCGTGCGGCCCCCGAGCAGGGTTCCGGCATTAGCCAAAACCCTCTTCAAAACATTGGAATCATTACTCATTTTACTATGTTCTTCATTGCCGGCAGCCGGTCGACGATCGCCTGGGCGGCGCGCACCGACGAAGGCGTTTCCCGGAGATCGAAGCTCTCGGCGAAGCCGCGCTTCTGCGCTTCGACATAGTCGCCGTGCCCGCTCTGGGCCAAGGCCACGGCGTCGGTCAGGCCCTCGATGTCGTCGAGCACCGGTCCGTAGAGCCAGTGATGGAAGCTTTCGTCGCCCCGCCAATCGACGTTGCTGGCGTTGAGGAACAGGCAGGGCTTGGGCGTGCGCAGAAACTCGTAAACCTGGCTGGAGACGTCGCCCAGATAGATGTCGGCCGCGCGGGTGTAGGTCATGTCGATCGCGGCCGGCCCGCCCAGGTCGAGGTGTATGCGGGGATGGCCCATGAACGGCGTCAGCGCCTCGATCGACCCGGGAGGCGCGCCTTCGAAGAGCCGAATGTGCGGCGCGAAGATCAGGTTGTAACGCTCGTCGGCCGCGAACCGCTCGAGGATCTGTCGGCCCCACCGCGGCCAGGAGCCCAGGGTGGGGTGGAAGTGCGGGTTGTACAGCACCACCGGCTTGGCCTGAACGAAGACGGGCGGCGGCGAGGGCGGCAGCGCGTCGATGAGATCGAACTTGGGATAGCCGACCATGGCGCAATGCTCGGGCGTGACCCAGCCTTCGCTGAGCATGCGGTCGCGCTGTTTGGGGCCGGCGGCCATCACCAGGTCGAACTGCTTCAGACGAGGTTCGAAGGGCCCGCCACGATCACCCGCGCCATGCTGGGTATAGACCAGCTTGCTGTCCTTGACCCCAAGCTTGCGCAGCAGGGCGGTGGTGCGCTCGGGCGTGACGATGGCGTCGTAGCGGCTCAGGCGGCGGGCGTTGGCCGCCAACATCAGCGCCTTGGGCGGGCCCGAAGCGCCCTTGAGGCGCAAGCGTCGCAGCCAGGCCGGCCGCAGCAGATGCGCGGGGATCGGCGGGACGTTCAGCGCCGCGAGCAGCGCGCGCACATAGTCCAGATGCTCCTGGGTGGCGGTGGCGATCTGGACGTCGATCTCGGGCCAGCCCTTAGCCAGGGCGATGGCGATCGGCAGGCTGTGCAGGATCTGATGGGTCTGGGCGATATAGAGAAAGCAGACGCTGGGCCGGGCTCCGCGCTCTTTCGGGGCGGGCCTTGTCACTGTTGCGGCGTGAGGCGCGTGCGCACCCGGCCCTTGAACACCACCCGGTCGCCCTTGTCGCTGACCGAATAGTCGTCGGCCTGGACCGAGCCGTTGTTGGGCCCAGCACCCTCGACCGCGGCCCCGCCGACCAGGTCGCCGGTGCGGGTGTCGATCAGGGCCTTCTGCGACGCGAATTGATAACCCGCGCCGTTGTCGATCCTGACGTCGCCGGTCAGCAGCAGCGAGCCCTTCTCTTCCTGATAAGCTCCGTCCTTGGAAACCACGTGGGTGGGGGCGTCCGAGCCGTAGCCGCGGGTCAGCTGGGGATTCTTCAGGAACACCTGGTCGGCGTTGTTGAGATCGCGGGTCGCCGAGGTGGCGGTGATCAGGAAGGCGCGTCCATCCTTCAGCGTGCCGGTGAAGCGCGGATTGTCCATGCGCAGCGGCGCGGTGGCCGCGACCGGGGCGGGCTTGACCGCCAGGGCGCGGATCACGCCCTGGCCGACGATCGCCACGAAGACGCCGATGGCGATGGTCGGCAGGATGGTCCGCAACGCGCGCACCGGCTTGCGGTGGCGGTTACGGTTCTTCTTGCGGACCGGTGCTTGGGCTGCGGGGGTGATGGCGATCATGGCTGTGCGAACTGAAGCGACGGGCCGAAGGAGATAGGGTCGAAAAGGATGGGCCGAAAGGGACGGGAACCGGCTTAAGCCTCGCGGCGCGATCCCCCAAGAGGTATTGCGACCCTGCCTCCGCCCGGGGTGGCGGTCAACGGGCGGGTGACGGGATGGCGGACGTGATCAGGCCGGTTCGCTCGGTGGCGGTCAGCGGCCTCCAGCGCCCCTCGGGCAGGTCGCCCAGGACCAGCTCGCCGATGCGGACCCGCAACAGGTCAACGACGGTCAGCTCGACCAGTTCGCACATTCGGCGGATCTGGCGGTTGCGGCCTTCCTTGAGAATGAACTTCAGCTGCTGGCGACCCACGACCTCGACCTCGGCGGGCCGCAGCTGGCGCTCGTCCAGCTCCAGGCCGTGGCGCAGCAGGGCCAGCTTCTCGTCGGTGATCCAGCCGTCGACCCAGACCAGATATTCCTTTTCCATCTCCGAGGCCGGGCCGATCACCGCCTTGGCCACGACCCCGTCCTCGGAAAGGATCAGCAGGCCGCGCGAATCCATGTCCAGGCGTCCGACCGGGGCCAGCTTGTTGTCGAAGTCGGGGATGACCGGGCTGGCGCCGAACAGGGCTTCGCGGGTCAGCAGGCGCACGGCCGGCACCTGGCCCGTGTCGGGCTGGGCGGAGACGATCCCGATCGGCTTGTGGATCATCACCGTCAGCGCGCCCTCAAGTTGAGCTTGGGCGCGGTCCGACAGCACCAGGGTCTGGCCGGGCTCGATCTTGCGGCCGACGTCGTCGACCCGCTGGCCGTCAATCGACACCAGGCCCTGGGTGATCAGGGCCTCGGCCTCGCGGCGCGAACAGACGCCGTTTTGGGCCAACCAGCGATTGACGCGCTGCGGCTCGGCTTCGTCATAGAGGCGGGTCCAGGCCATGATGGGCGTCCAGAGAGGTGAGGGGGCCTGTCTAGGGCCGGCGAGCGTAGTTCGGCAACCGTCATGGCGGCGCGACCGTTGCTTCAGCAGTATGTGCCGACCTGGAGCTTTCCGATGACCGACCGCATCGACAACGACACCGCCCTGGAGGAGGTCCTGGAATTCCTGGCCGATCCGCCCGCGCCGGGCACGCCGGAAGACGCCCGGTTCGGCGATCGCCTGCGCCAGGTGCTGTCGGCCTCGATCGTCGACGATCCAGTCGACGAGGACGACCCGATCCCCAAGGCCGAACTGACCTTGGACGATGATCTGCGCCGCAAACTCGAAGCGGCGGCCAAGCACCGGTCCAGCAATCCGTTCGGCGAGCATCCTGAGGGGATCGGGCCGACGCTGGGGATGGATCTGGGCAAGTCCTAAGGGGCTAGACCCGACCGCCGGGACTATCCTTGAACGTGTTTCCGATTTCGCGGGCGTCGCCGCCGTCCGGTCCGGCCGTGCGCCGTTCCTTCTGACCGGTCTTCACCGTGTTCTTGTCCGAGACCAGTCCCGGACGTTCGCCGGCGGGCAGGGCCTCGTTGGCCTCGCGGCCGGGGCTGTTGATCTTGTCGGTCATGAAACCTCTCAGTGATGCGTGTGCTGGGCGTTGCGCTTGCGGGTGGCCGCAGCCTTCTTGGCAGAGGCCGAACGTTCGGCCGCGCTGCACGACGCGGCCGCCTTGCCGCCCTTCTCGCCGCCCTCGTGGGCCGCCGGGTGGCCGGTGTCCTTGCCGCGACCGGACCCGCCGGGCTTCTTGCCGCCGCCGTCGTCCTTGTTGACCGTCGCCCAGGCCCGCCGCTCGGCCTCCTTTTCGGAGACGCCGCGCTCCTCGTAGCCTTCGGCGATGTGGTCGGCCTTGCGCTCCTGCTTGTGGGTGTATTTCGACTTGTCGCCCTGGGGCATCGTCGTCCTCCATTCGTGTGGAGGGGAAATCGTCGCCGGCGGGAGAGGTTCCTAAGGCCGACCTTCGGAACGGGCTGGATATTCATGTCGTTCGAAGATCATGGCGCGCAAGCTCAAGGTGTTTTCCTGGTCCGACGGCCTCCACGACTACACCGTGGCCGCGACCTCGCGCGCCAAGGCCCTGGAGGCCTGGGACGTCGGCCGCGACCTGTTCAAGGACGGCACGGCCAGGGAGATTGATGAAGGCTCAGCGCGCGCCGCAGCCCTGGACGCGCCGGACACCGTGATCACCACCCCGGCCGGCGGCCTAGGGGCGGCGCTGAAAGCCTTGCCCGCCAAGGCCCGGCGCAAGCCCTCCAAGGCGGAGACGGCGCGAGTTGAAAAGTTGGCCGCCCTGAAAGCCGAGCTGGAGGGTGTCGAGGACCAGGCCGAGGCCGCGGAGCTGGCCTTCGCCGAAAAGCGCGCGGCGCTGGACGCCGAGCAGGCGGCGGCGGCGGAGGGACTCGCGGCGCGACGGGCGGTGCTGGAGAAGGCGATCAAGGCCGCGCGGAAATAGGCTCGTCCTGGGAGCCTATTTCTTCACGGGGAGAGAAGGTGCGCTAGGCCGTCACATAACGGATCAGGGCCGCCATGTTCTCGATATAAGCGCCGGTCGATATGCCCGGCTTGGGCACGTCGGCGATGTAGGGCGAGGTGTCGGTGGGATCGCCCACGCGGGTTATCGAGAACTCGCCGGGGGTCACCGTGGCCGAGCCGTCGCCGATATAGGGGTTGCTGACCGCCTTCATCTCGGTGGGCCACCAGCCTTCGGTGTTCAGCTGCGCGATCAGCGCGGCGGCGTCGGCGGGGCTGGTGGTGCCGCTGGTCTTCAGGGCGCCGACGTTCAGGTCGGAGACCGAAAGCTCGCGGGTTGTGAAGTAGCGGGGCAGCGGGCGGCTGCCGCCCTTCACCTTCAGCGGCGAGTCCTTGCTGACGACCTCGGGCGCGGTGGCCTTCAGCGTCTCGTAGCGCTGGCGCAGCTTGTCGATGTTGATCGCCCGGAATGACGAGTAGTGGACGATGGTGTTTTCCCAGTGCTTGTCGACGAAGTACTCGCCGTTGACCACGTTGGAGCCGCGACGGTGCACGTACAGCGGCTCGTTGGCGCCGATCTCGATGAAGGTGGGATAGCGCGGCTTGCCCGGGGCGATCTTGTCGTCGAGCTTCAGGCCGGCCAGCCAGTCGATGGTCTCGGGGATGCGGTCCAGGTATTTCGGGTCGCCTGTCAGCTGGTAGTAGTCCATCAGGTTTTCGAGATTGCCGGCCGTGGTGTGGCTGGCGAAGGCCTTGGGCTCGTAGGTGCGCGCGCCGGCCGGCTTGAGGTCGGCCACGGTGTGCTGCAGACCCCAGCCGGGCTGGGGCATCGGCTGGTGGGCGGCGATGTAGACGTCCATGGCGCGCTTGATCGGATCCAGCACGCGTTTGTCGCCCAGCGTCTGCCAGACCATGATCAGGAACTTGATGTTCTCGTCGACGACGCCGTCGTTGAAGGTGATGTAGCCGGTGTAGTCGGGGTGGCCCTTGTTCTCGAAGCCGCCCGACAGCGGGAAGCGCTGGGGCCAGCCGCCGTTCGGATACTGGCTGTCGAGGACGAACTGGATGGCCTTATCCAGCGCGGGCTTGAAGGCCTTGTCCTTCTTTTCCAGATAGATGCGCAGCATCAGCTGGCAGCTTTCGGCCGTGCCCTCGTCGTCGAATGTGGCGTTGCCGTAGTAGTGCTGGAATTCCTCGAGCCGCCAGCCGTTCTTGCCGATGGTGTCGTACCACTTCTTCAGCGACTCCGGCCCGGCCAGGTCGCCCATGTAGTTCCAGCCGCCCGCCGGGTGCTGGATCTTAATCAGGGCCCCGGCGGCCTTGGCGGCGGCCTGGTAGTAATACTCGTCGCCGGTGGCGTGGTAGGCGTCCAGGAACAGGTGGCCCATGGTTGCCGTGCCGGGCGGCTGGACCCAGATCATGGTCGGGAAAGCTTCCATCTCGCCGAACCGACGCGAGAAGTCGGGCAGGTAGCTCCAGACATAGCCGCCCTCGTAGGCGGCCTTTTCGGCCATGAAGGTCGTGGCCTTCTTCATCGTCGCCAGGGCCTGGTCCTTGGACGGCGCGGCGCCTTGCGTCAGGGCCTTTAGGGGGGCCATGGCGGCGGCGATGGCGAAAGTGGCGGTGGTGGTCGCCATGAGGCGGCGACGGGTGACGGGGCTAAGCGGCATGGCGGCGATACTCTCCCAGGACTTTTTTAGACGTCCAATACCCCCCGTGACGCAAGAACGCGGCATGGCGGCGGGAGCAGGGAGAGAGCGGGGCCTTCAAGACCCTCGCGTTCCTGGTCGTCCTCCCGGTGGTCCTTGCCGAACCCCGTCGCCCTTGGGCTGGCGCGATGTTGCGGCAGTTATGATACCGGTGTCATGGCTTGACCAGCGCCTTTTGGCGGAGCTTTGTTATGTGACGCGGTGTCATTCTCCTGCGACAGGCCGTCACGTTGTGCCCGCCCGGCTGTTCGGCCAGGATAGGCCATCGGTTTTTGAGGCGACGCCGCCGCGCCGGTTTCGGTAGCGCGCGACGCCGTCCTGTTGGGGAACAGGACGATGGCCCCGGGTCAGGAATGACCCGGGGCCGTTTTCAGTTTTGGGACCGGTAACAGCCTAAGGCTTTGATTTTGCGTGGCGTTACACTGTTCTGCGACCAGTGGTCACATAGTCGGGTTCGTTCATTTTCCGTAAATATCCGCCATGCCCAGCCAACTCGACCACCTGAATGAAGCCGAGCATCTTGAGCAGCAGGCCGAGTTCGCCGACAGCGACCACGCCCGCGAAGCGCTGCGGCGCATGGCTCAGACCTCTCGCCTGTCGGCGGCCCTGGTCGGCATGCTGGAAGCCAGCCGCGAAGAGCTGCCGGGTTAGTCCAGGGCGGTGGATCGTCCTTTCCGTCGAAACCGTTCCGAAAATACACGCATCGCTTGAATTGCCGCGCGGCTCGGTGAACATGGTCTTCAGTAAGGAGACCCTGGTGTCGGGTGAGGGATCGGACAAGATCGTTCTGGAGGGCGCGGGCGCATACTTCCTCAGCGTCGTGGAAGCCAGCCGCGACTGCATCCGGGTGATCAGCCCCGAAGGCTTCATCGAATACATGAACGCCCGCGGACAGGCGCTGTTCGAGATCGATGATTTCGCGGGCCGCAACCGCAACCGCTATTGGCCCGACATGTGGCCGGCCGAGAGCCGCGACAGAGTCGAGCTGGCCCTGCGCACAGCCCTGGCCGGCGAGGCCGCCGTTTTCCGCGCCCCGTGCCCGACGGCCAAGGGCGATCCGCGCTGGTGGGACACCACCGTCTCGCCGATCATCGACCAGGGCCGGGTTGTCCGGGTCCTGGCCAAGTCGCGCGACATCACCGGCGAGATCCGCGCCGAGGCCCATCGCCAGCTGCTGGTCAACGAGTTGAACCACCGGGTGAAAAACACCCTGGCCACGATCCAGTCGATCACCAGCCAGTCGTTGCGCAACGCCGGAGTCGACCCGTCAGTGCGCAGCGCGTTGGAAGGGCGGCTGATGGCCATCGCCGCCACCCACAACGTGCTGACCGACGAGAACTGGTCGGCGGCCAGCCTTCGCCAGATCATCGACGGCTCGGTCACGCCCTATCGCGCCAATCCGGGCCAGCTGACGATCAGCGGCCAGGACCTGATGGTGTCGCCCAAGGCGGCCGTCGTCCTAGCCCTAGCCTTCCACGAACTGGCGATCAACGCTCTGAAATACGGGGCCCTGTCGTCCGTCGGCGGCCGTGTGGACATCGGCTGGTCGGTGGCCGGCGGCGACAAGCTGGCCATCACCTGGACCGAACAGGGCGGGCCAGAGGTCCGCCCGCCCGAGCGGCGGGGGTTCGGCTCACGGATCGTCGAGGTGGCCCTGCCCAACGAACTGGGCGGCGAGGTCGACCTCGACTACCGACCCGAAGGCCTGCGCTGCCGCATCGAGGCGCCGCTGGCCGCTCTGGACAAGGTCGACGCCTTCATGTCGCTGACCTGAGATTGCGCGCTTTCCGGGATGAAAACGGGAGAGGGCGTAAGGTGAGCGCTCCATCTCGCCAATGTCCTGACACGATGAACCGTGATCCTCATGAGCCGTTGTGCAAGCTTGAGCGGCGCTGAGGTCGCGGAGGCGCGTCGCTGATGATCCCGCGGGATGCGAAGACAAGGCCGGCGGTCGCCTGGGCGGCGACGCGTGCCTTCGTCGTCCGTCATCGGCTATGGGTCGGCGCGGGGATCGGGGCGCTGCTGTCGCTGACGGTCCTGCTGGTCTGGTTGGGCGCCAGCCTGCCGATCTCGCGAGCCCTTGAGCCCCTGCCGAACCGGGCGCTGATCTTGCTGGACGCTCAAGGCCGGCCTTTCGCGCGGCGCGGCGCCTACAAAGAGCCGCCGGTGGCGATCGAGGCGCTGCCCAAGCACGTGCCGGCCGCCTTCCTAGCCATCGAGGACCGCCGGTTCTATCGCCACATCGGCGTCGATCTCCAGGGCGTGGCGCGGGCCATGGTGGTCAACGCCAAGGCCCGCCGCACCGTGCAAGGCGGCAGCACGATCACCCAGCAGTTGGCCAAGAACGCCTTCCTCACGCCCGAGCGCAGCCTGCGCCGCAAGGGCCAGGAAGCGATGATCGCCCTGTGGCTGGAGCTGCGTCTGTCCAAGGACGAGATCCTGGCGCGCTACCTCTCCAGCATCTATTTCGGCGACGGGGTCTACGGCCTGGGCGCGGCGGCCCGGCACTATTTCGGCAAGCCGCCCGAACAGCTGTCAATCGGCGAGGCGGCGATGCTGGCCGGCATGGTCAAGGCGCCGGTCGATCTGGATCCAGTCGACCATCCTCAGGCGGCCGGGGCGCGGGCCCGGCGGGTGCTGGACGCCATGGTCGAGACCAAGGCGCTCACCCGCGAGCAGGCCGACGCGGCCGGCCATGTCGTGGTGCGCGCCACCCGCGCCGACCTGCCGGTGGGCGGCTATTTCGCCGACTGGATCTCGCCGCAGGTCAAGTCGGCCTTCGACGGGCCGGGTTTTGGCGAGGTGCGCGTGCCCACCACCCTTGACGGCCGCCTGCAGCGGATCGTCGAGCGGGCGGTGGCTCAGGACATGAAGGGCGCGGCCAAGGCCAGGGTCGGCCAGGTGGCCGTGGTCGCCATGCGCCCGGACGGCCGGGTCGTCGCCATGCTGGGCGGCACGAACTATCGCCGGACGCCGTTCAACCGCGCGGTCCAGGCCAAGCGCCAACCCGGCAGCGCCTTCAAGCTGTTCGTGTATCTGGCCGCCCTGCGCGACGGGGCCGCGCCCGACAATCTGGTGATCGGCGATCCGGTCACCATCGGCGGCTGGACGCCGGCCAACTACGAGGGCGCCGGCGGGCGCGACCTGACGATCCGCGACGCCTTCGCCCAGTCCAACAACGTCATCGCCGCCCGGGTCTACCGGCAGGCGGGCGGACCGGCGGTGGTCCAGGCGGCGCGCGACCTGGGAATCGTCTCGCCATTGCGCGAGGACGACGCCACCCTGGCCCTGGGCACGGCGGAGACCAATCTTCTGGAACTGACCGGGGCCTACGCCGCCGTCGCCTCGGGCAAGGCGCCGGTCCAGCCCTACGGCCGGCCGGCGACGGCCCCGACCTCGACCCAGGATCTGGATCCCGACCAGCGCGCGGCCCTGCTCGACCTGCTGGGGGCGGTGGTCGAGCAGGGCACCGGGCGCGCCGCGCGCCTGGGGCAGAAGGCTTATGGCAAGACCGGCACCACGCAGGACTATCGCGACGCCCTGTTCGTGGGTTTCACCGGCGACCTGGTGGTCGGGGTCTGGGTCGGCAATGACGACCACTCGCCGATGAACCGGATGGTCGGGGGCGATCTTCCGGCCCGCATCTGGCGCGACGTGATGACCGCCGGCCTGAAGGCCGGGCTGGTGGCGCGTGACGGTCCGCCGGAGCCGCGTTACGAGCGGATCGCGCCGGAAGTCGTCGAGACGCAGCCGCGTCCCAAGCGCGTGCCAAAATGGCTGCGGCGGATCCTGGGGCTTTAAGCGGAGCGGGCTCGGCGACGGGCGCGCGCCTCAAAAAAACCGCGCCGACCGCGTGAAGCTGCACCGTTCTGCATAGTCGGGGCCGAGGAATCGAGCGTCTATCTTCTGTGGGGATCGCGTGCGGCGTCGGGCCGCCTGGCAGGAGCAGCCCGTGGATTTGATCCTGGTGGTCACCAAAGCCTTCGACTGGAGCGTCGAGCGGCAGGGACAGACCCTGTCGCGCCATTCCAGCCAGGAAGCCGCCTACAAGGCCGCCCTCGACTACGCCAGCGCGCTGTTCGAGGACGGGATCCGGACCCAGGTCACCATCAAGCCCGAACCGCGCACCTTCGCAGGCGTCACGGTCGAATAGGCTCAGTCTCCCAGGCAAACCTCCACGCAGCGCCGGGCCAAGGCCTCGGTCGCGTCGATGAACGGCACGGTCAGGTCGGCCGCGCCCATCACCAGCGGAACCTCGGTGCAGCCGGCCACCACCACTTGTGCGCCCTTGCCGACCAGGCGGTGGGCGAGGGCGGCCATGGTCTCGCGGCTGTCCGCGCCCAGTTCGCCGTGCTTGATGCGATAGAGCAGGGCCATGAACTCGACCTGTTCGTGGTCGTCCAGGGTCACCGCCTCGATCCCCAAATGCGAGAAGGTCCGGCGATAGAGCGCCAGCGCCCCGCCGGTGCCCAGCACGCCCACGCGTTCGGCGCCGTCGGATTTGGCGGCAAGGCCCGCCGTCTCGATCAGGTCGACCAGGGGCAGCCCGCTGGCCTTGACCTGCTCGACATAGGCGTGGGCGGTGTTGCAGGCGATGGCCAGCACCTGGGCCCCGGCCTCGCGCAGGCCCACGGCCATCTGGGCCAGCACGGGCCCGGCCTCGTCATAGCTGTTGTTGCGGTCGGGAACCTTAGGGTTGATGTCGACCAGCACCCGCAGGTGATCCTGTTCGCGGCTGACCGGCGTGGCCGCCTGCAGCTTGGCCAGGAAGTCCAGGGTTGCGGCCGGTCCCATGCCGCCGAGAACGCCGAGGGTCTTAGACAAGGGCAGTCTCCAGTTCGCTCTGATACCCGAACAATCCCTGCGCGCCGCCGGTGTGCAGGAAGACCACCCGCTGACCCTTGAACGCGCCCTTGCGGGCCTGGTTGATCAGACCCTTCATCGCCTTGCCCGAATAGACCGGGTCCAGCAGCAGGCCCTCGGTGCGGGCCGCCAGGGTCAGGGCGTCGATCACCTCTTGGTCGATGAGGCCGTAGCCCGCGCCGACATAGTCGCAGTCCGCCACCACCATCTCGCGCGCCACCCGGCCGGCGGCGCCGATCGTCTCGGCCGTGGCGACCGCCAGGTTGAAGACGTTCTCCTCCTGCTTGGCCTTGGGCGCCCGGACGCCGAAGCCGAGGATCGGAACGTCGACGCTGAGCGCCGCGAAACCGGCCACCAGGCCCGCATGGGTGCCGGCGCTGCCGGTGGCCGTGACCAGGCGGTCGATCTTCAGGTCCATGGCGTCGGCCTGCACGACCAGTTCGCGGGCGCAGTCGACATAGCCCAGGGCCCCGATCGTATTCGAGCCGCCGCCGGGAATGACATAGGGCTTGCCGCCGCGCTGGCGCACCGCCGCCGCCAAGGCTTCCAGCTCGACCACCATGTCGGTCTCGCCGGGCACGAAGCGTATCGAAGCGCCCATCAGGCGATCCAGCAGCACGTTGCCGTTGCCGACATAGTCGCTGGCCTTCGAGCCCGTGCGCTCCTCCAGGATGATCTCGCTCTTCAGGCCAAAGCGTGCGCCGGCCGCGATGGTCTGGCGCACGTGGTTGGACTGCACCGCGCCCTGGGTGACCAGGGTGTCGGCGCCTTGGGCCAGGGCCTCGCCCAGCAGGAATTCCAGCTTGCGGGTCTTGTTGCCGCCGCCGGCTAGCCCGGTGCAGTCGTCGCGCTTGACCCACAGGTCGATCCCGAGCTCGGCGCCCAGCCGGGGCAGGGGCTCCAGAGGCGTGGGAAGGTGGGCGAAGCGGGCGCGGGGGAAGCGGGCCAGGTGCATCGAGCGTCCTTGAAGGCGAAGGGGCGAGCGTTCGCCGATTCCCTACAGGCTCGGACGCCGCCGTGCTATGCTGACGGTCAGAAAAGCACGACCCGGCGCGTCATCCGCGCGACTGCTCCCAGCCGCGCGCGTCTCGCCAGAAGATCGGGCCGGTGTTGGGAGGACGTCATGACTTCGATCAGGACGCTTTGGTGGGCGGCGGGCCTCGCGGCGGCTGTGGTTTGCGCGACCCCGGCCGGCGCCTCGACCATGGTGATCGGCGGCGGAGCGGCCAAGGAATGCGCCGACGCCGCGATCGACGGCCGTTCCGACAACGCCTCGGTGAACAAGTGCACCCTGGCGCTGGAGACCGAGATCCTCGGCTTCCGTGACCAGGCCCGCACCTATGTCAATCGCGGCGTGATGCAGATGCGGCAGCGCAATTTCGGCGGCGCGGTCAGTGACTTCAACGCCGCCTCCAAGATCGATCCCAATCTCGGCGAGGCCTATGTCAATCGCGGAGCCGCCTATCTTGGATCCAACCGTTACGGGGAGGGTTTGGCCGAGATCGACCAGGGCCTGGCCCTGGGGGTCAAGGACCCGCAGAAGGCTTATTTCAATCGCGGCATCGCACACGAGAACCTGGGCGATGTGACGGCGGCCTATCGCGACTACACCAAGGCCGCCGAACTGGATCCCGATTGGGAGGCTCCCAAAAACGAACTCACGCGTTTCACGGTGAAGCGGCCCTGAACGCGACGCCTTGAAAGCGTTGAACCGGGTCCTGCACGTGGAGCCCGTAGGCATGAGCGCAGTTTGGACGACAATCGCGGCGACGGGGCTGGCCCTGGCCCTCGGCGGGTCGGCCTTCGCCCAGGTGGATCTTCGGGGCGTGCGCGAGCGCAACGTGATCCTCCTGCAGCAGGACATCGACCGCCAGAACGCCCTGGCCGCCCAGCGCCAGCTGTCGGCCGCCCAGAACCGCTACGCCGCCCAACTGACCCTGCGTGCTTTGGATGAGGCCGCCACGACGCCGCCGACCCAGTCCACGCTGCGACCGACCCCGCCGCTGGCTCCGGCCCGCGGATCCAGCGCCGAGGACATGGCCGCCGACATCGAGCGGATGGAGCGCCTGACCGACCAAGCCCTGGCCGCCGGCAACGCGCGTCTTCGAGCCATCAAACCGGCGTCCTGACGCCCCAGAAACACAGACACCAGGAGACCGATCGCATGGAATGGGGTGGAGGACGCCGCGAAGGCAATATCGAGGATCGCCGCGGCCTGGGCCCGGTGGGCGTGGCCGGAGGCGGCATCGGCGCGGTGGTGCTGGCGGTGATCGGCTATTTCGTGTTCGGCGTCCCGCCCGAGGCGACGATGAACGCCGTCAACGGCGTGCAGCAGCCGGCCGCACAGGAGGGCGTGCGCGGTTCGGTCAGCGACCGCGAGGGCCAGTTCATCGACGTGATCGAGACCTCCAACACCGATGTCTGGGGACCGCTGCTGGCCAAGCACGGCGTTGACTATCGCCCGCCCGCCGCCGTGGTGCTCTACACCCAGGCCACCGGCACCGGCTGCGGCACGGGGCAGTCGGCCATGGGGCCGTTCTACTGTCCGGCCGACAATAAGGTCTATCTGGACACCAGTTTCTGGACCGAGCTGGAGACACGGTTCGGGGCCAAGGGCGAGTTCGCCCGCGCCTACGTGATCAGCCATGAGATCGGCCACCACATCCAGAGCCTGACCGGTGCGTCGGACGAGGCCCGCCGCCTGGGCGCGCGGGGCGCCGAGAGCGGCTCGGTGCGGCTGGAGCTGCAGGCCGACTGCTACGCCGGCGTCTGGGCCCGCCACGCCCCCGAGGCCTCGGGCGGCGGCATCCAGATCTCCAGGGCCGACATCGAGGACGGCCTGGGCGCGGCCTCGGCCGTGGGCGACGACGCCATACAGGAGCAGTCCCAGGGCCGGGTCATGCCTGACAGCTTCACCCACGGCACGTCGGCCCAACGCATGCGCTGGTTCGGCAAGGGCTACGACGCCGGCGATCCGGGCGCCTGCGACACCTTCGGGGCCACGACGCTGTAAGGCTTTGCACGGGGGGCGAGACGAAAACCTCGTCCTTCGACAAGCTCAGGATGAGGTTTTTCAACCGCCTCAGCCTGTAAATGGTCCTCATCCTGAGC
>NZ_JBAPVS010000147.1:0-11704 GCF_049283275.1 Caulobacter sp.
CTCCTGGCCTCGGGCGCCTCGACCCTGCCCAAGGGCCGGGCCCTGATCGAGCCCTATCTGTACGACGCCAAGCCCTATGGGTTGATCGACGGCGAGGGCAAACGCCACGACACGCCGGACGCCGACACCTTCGGCTCGCTGACCTATCTGCTGTACGGCGTCACCGACACCTTCACCGCCGGCCTGATCCCGCGCTTCGGCTACGCCAAGTCCGGCGGCCAATCCAGCTCGGGCGTCCAGTTGGGCGACCTGACCCTGCAGGGCCAGTACCGCCTGACCCAGTGGAAGGAAGGCGGCCGCACCCCGACCATCTCGGTGCTGCTGCAGGAGACCTTGCCCACCGGTCGATATGACAAGCTGGACGCCCGCCCCAAGGACGGCTTCGGCAGCGGGGCCTACGCCACCACCCTGGGGGTCAATTCCCAGACCTATTTCTGGACGCCGAACGGCCGGATCCTGCGCACCCGCCTGAACCTGGCCTACACCCGCTCGGGCCATGCCGACGTCGAGGGCAAGAGCGTCTACGGCACCCCCGCCGGCTTCGCGGGCCGGGCCAGGCCGGGCGACTCGTTCAATGTCGACCTGGCCTTCGAGTACAGCATCACCCGCCAGTGGGTGGCGGCCATCGACCTGGCCTGGCAGCGCGACGCGGCGACCACGGTGTCGGGCGTCGACGGCGCGGGCGCGGCCTATGCGCGCCGCTCGCCGGTCAGCCAGGCCCTGATCCTGGCTCCGGCCGTGGAGTACAATTTCAGCCCGGTCCTGGGCGTGATCGCCGGCGCCCGCATCATCCCGGCCGGCCGCAACACCACCGCCTCGGTGACCCCGGTGATCGCGGTCAACTACGTGCTGTAGGGGAGGAACCCTGCTTGCCGTCCGCGTCAGTTCGGTCTAGAACGGTTTCAAACAAACGTTTGACGCCACAAGAACGGGACCGGGAAACGCCATGGACTTCGAAATCTCCGCCACCCAGCGCAGCTTCCTCGACCGCGTCACGGCGTTCATGGAAGAGCATATCGTCCCGGCCGTCCCGGTCTATGAGGCCGAGATGAACGTGCTCGGGGCCGAGCGCTGGAAGGTCGTCCAGGTCGTCGAGGAACTGAAGGTCAAGGCCAAGGCCGCCGGCCTGTGGAACTTCTTCATGCCGCCCCACAGCGGCCAGACCCACGTCGACGACACGTTCCAGTTCGAAGGCGTGCAACTGACCAACCTCGAATACAGCCTGATCGCCGAACAGCTGGGCAAGATCGGCTTCGCGTCCGAGGTCTTCAACTGCTCGGCGCCCGACACCGGCAACATGGAAGTGCTGATGCGCTACGGCACGCTGGAGCAGAAGGAGCGCTGGCTGCGCCCGCTGATGAACGGCGAGATCCGCAGCGCCTTCCTGATGACCGAACCGGCGGTGGCCAGCTCGGACGCCACCAACATCGAGACCCGCATCGAGCGCGACGGCGACCACTACGTCATCAACGGCCGCAAGTGGTGGTCCTCGGGCGTGGGCGATCCGCGCTGCAAGGTCGCCATCGTCATGGGCAAGACCGACCCCGACAACGCCAGCCGCCACCAGCAACAGAGCCAGGTTCTGGTGCCGATGGACGCCCCCGGCATCGAGATCGTCCGCATGCTGCCGGTGTTCGGCTATGACGACGCCCCGCACGGCCACGCCGAGGTGATCCTCAAAAACGTGCGCGTGCCGGTCGAGGAAGCCCTGCTGCTGGGCGAGGGCCGCGGCTTCGAGATCGCCCAGGGGCGCCTGGGCCCCGGCCGCATCCACCACTGCATGCGCACCATCGGCACCGCCGAGGTGGCGCTGGAGAAGATGTGCAAGCGCCTGATGAGCCGCAAGGCGTTCGGCAAGTACATCTCCGACCAGTCGGTCTGGGAGGAGCGCATCGCCGACGCCCGCATCAATATCGAGATGTGCCGCCTGCTGTGCCTGAAGGCCGCCGACATGATGGACAAGGCCGGCAACAAGTCGGCCCGCCTGGAGATCGCGATGATCAAGGTCGCGGCCCCGCGCCTGGCCCTGAAGATCATCGACGACGCCATCCAGGCCCACGGCGGCGGCGGGGTCACCACCGACTTCGGCCTGGCCAAGGCCTATGCCGGCATCCGCACCCTGCGCCTGGCCGACGGCCCCGACGAGGTGCACCAACGCACCATCGCCCGCATGGAATACGGCAAGTACGGCGACCTGGCCTACCAGCAGAAGGCCGAGCGCGAACGGGCCCGCGAAGTGGCCGGGATCCGCTAGGGTCTCACTTCCGCTGAATGACGAAGGCCCCCCGGAGCGATCCGGGGGGCCTTTTTCTTTGGGCGTCCGCGGCGCGCTTAGCGCCCCACCAGCACCTCGGCGATCTGCACCGCGTTCAGCGCCGCGCCCTTGCGCAGGTTGTCGCCCGTCACGAACAGCGCCAGGCCGTGCGCGACGGTCGGGTCGGCCCGCACGCGGCCCACGAACACCGGGTCCTGACCCGTGGCGGCCAGCGGGTTGGGCGCCTCGACCAGCGCCACGCCCGGCGCCCGGCCCAGCAGGTCCAGCGCGTCGGCCACCGACAGCGGCCGCTCGAACTCGGCGTTGATCGACAGCGAGTGGCCCGTGAAGACCGGCACCCGCACGCAGGTGCCCGACACCGGCAGGCCCGGGATCTCCAGGATCTTGCGGGTCTCGTCGCGCAGCTTGGCCTCTTCCTCGGTGTAGCCGTCCTCGCCCAGCTTGTAGTTCAGGGGCACCACGTTGAAGGCGATCGGCGCGACCCACTTCCTCGGCGCGGGAAAGGCCGCCGCGCCGCCGTCGCGGGCCAGGGCGGCGCCGCCGTCCCGCACCGCCAGCACCTGCTCGCGAAGCTCTTCGATCCCCGCCAGGCCTCCGCCCGACACCGCCTGGTAGGTGCTGACCGTCAGGCGCTTGAGGCCGGCGGCCGCGTGCAGCGGCTTCAGGGCCGGCATGGCCGCCATGGTCGTGCAGTTGGGGTTGGCCACGATGCCCTTGGGGATCGAGGCCAGGGCATGCGGATTGACCTCGGCCACCACCAGCGGCACGTCCGGATCGTCGCGCCAGGCCGAGGAGTTGTCGATGACGATCGCCCCGGCCGCCGCGACCTTCGGCGCCAGCGCCCTGGAGGTGTCGCCGCCGGCCGAGAAGAACACGATGTCCAGACCGGCATAGTCGGCCGTGGCGGCGTCCTCGACCACGATCTCCCGATCACCGAAGCTCAGCATGGTCCCGGCCGACCGCGCCGAGGCGAACAAACGCAGCGAGGCCAGTGGAAAGTCCCGCTCGACCAGCAGGGTCCGCATCATCTCGCCGACCAGGCCGGTCGCGCCGACGATGCCGACGTGAGGCGTCCCGGACAGGGGATTGGAAGGGGAAAAGGCCGGGCTCATGTCATGCGTCTCCTAAGGATGCGGAGGCGCGGGGATCTCTGCCGGTCTGGAAGAACGGCCCCGCGCGTCGGCGGGGCTCTGTCCGGATGGTCGCGCTCTAGACCTCGCGCACACCCGCAGACGCCCCGCGCAAGCGGGTCGGTTTGCGAATAATGGCCTTGGTCATGACGACGGACATGGCCAAGCTCTCTAGGGGCGGACGCGGCGGATGTAAACCGTCCGCCGCGTCCGCAAACCGCTCAACCCACGATGACGAGGTCCGAAAACCGCGAGACGTCGCCCGGCCCGCAGCTATGATCGGCGCCATGGACCTTGATCCCGACGTTTGCTACCGCGCCATCCAGACGCGCGACGCCCGCTTCGACGGCCGGCTGTTCGTGGCCGTGAGGACGACGGGCATCTATTGCCGGCCGGTGTGCCCGGCCCGCACGCCGCTGCGCCAGAACGTCACCTTCCACGCCAGCGCCGCCTCGGCCCAGGAAGCCGGCTATCGCGCCTGCCTGCGCTGCCGGCCCGAGACCTCGCCTCAGCTTGGGGCTTGGAACGGGGCGTCCAACACCGTCTCGCGCGCCCTGACCCTGATCGAGGCCGGCGCGCTGGACTCTTCAAGCGAGGATGGGGGCGACGTGGAGACCCTGGCCGAGCGGGTGGGCGTCGGCGGGCGGCAGCTGCGGCGGTTGTTCCTGCAGCATCTGGGCGCGACCCCGGTGGGCGTGGCCCAGACCCGGCGGGTGCTGCTGGCCAAGCAGCTGATCCACGAGACCGACCTGCCGATGGGCGAGGTGGCCCTGGCCGCCGGCTTCGGCAGCGTGCGGCGGTTCAACGAGACCTTCCAGCAGCTGTACGATCGTCCACCCGCCGCCCTGCGCCGGCGCAAGGCCCTCCCCGCTCCGCCCGGCGAGGCCATCTCCCTGACCCTGCGCTATCGCCCGCCCTACGACTGGGACGGCATGTTGGCCTTCCTGGCCCTGCGCGCCATCCCGGGCGTCGAGTGGGTGGCGGACAACACCTATCGCCGGGTCATCGCCCTGGACGGGGCGGCCGGGACGATCGCCGTGACGCCGATCGGCGGCGACCGGCTGAGCGTGGCGGTGCGGTTCCCCAAGCCCTCGGCCCTGCCCCGCATCCTGGCCCGGGTGCGCGGGGTGTTCGACCTGTCGGCCGATCCGATCGGCATCGGCGAGGCGCTGTCGCGCGACCCGGACCTGGCCCGCATGGTGCTCTTGCGCCCCGGCCTGCGGGTGCCCGGCGCCTGGGACGGGTTCGAGCTGGCGGTGCGGGCGATCCTGGGTCAGCAGATCACCGTCGTGCAGGCCCGCAAGCTGGCCGGCGACCTGGTGGCCGCCCATGGCGAGCCGCTCCCCGAGCCCTGGGCCGAACCGGGCCTGACCCACGCCTTCCCGTCGGCCCAGCGCCTGGCCGCCGCCGACCTCTCGAGCCTGAAGATGCCGGGGGCCCGCATCCGCTGCCTGTCGGCCATGGCCGAAGCGATCGCCCGGGATCCGAACCTGCTGTCGCCGACCGAAGACCTCCCGACGATGGTCGCCCGCCTGCGCGCCCTGCCCGGCATCGGCGAATGGACGGCGCAGTACATCGCCATGCGCCAGCTGCGCGAGCCCGACGCCTTCCCCGCCGCCGACGTCGCCCTGATGCGCGCCCTGGCCGACGCCGACGGCGTTCGTCCGACGGCGGAACAACTTCTGGCGAGGGCCGAGGCCTGGCGGCCTTGGCGGGCCTATGCGGCGCTGCACCTGTGGGCCTCGCTGGCGGATGAGGGCGCGCCGCCCGTGCGAAAGGTCAAGCGTGCGGCTTGATCTCTCCCACCCTGTCATCCCGGGCGGAGCGAAGCGCAGACCCGGGACCGACCTGGAACGCGGCGCTCAGGCGTCGGTCCCGGATCTTCGCGCTGCGCGCTCGTCCGGGATGACAAGTTTGAAGCTTGATGTGCTGAAGACGCCCATCGGCGAGATCGACGTGGTCACCGACGCCGAAGGCCGCCTGCGGGTGCTGGAGTTCCACGATCAGCCCCAGCGCCTGGCCCGCGCCCTGCGCCTGCACCACCGCGACCAGACCGTGGAGACCGGCGAAGCGAGCCCCGCGGTGCGCGACGGCCTGGCCGCCTATTTCGCCGGCGAGCTGGCGGCCTTGAAAGCCGTTCCCTGGACGATCGGCGGCACGGCCTTCCAGCGCCAGGTCTGGACCGCGCTGGTAGAGATCCCGCTGGGCGAGGCGACGACCTATGCACGGCTGGCCGAGCGGATCGGCCGGCCCAGCGCCGTGCGCGCCGTCGGTCTGGCCAACGGCGCCAATCCGATCGCCGTCGTCGTGCCCTGCCATCGGGTGATCGGGACCGGCGGCGCCCTGACCGGCTATGGCGGCGGCGTCGAACGCAAGCGCTGGCTGTTGGCGCATGAGGGGGTCGCATAACACCGCACAACCCGTAAGATGACCGCGCCGCCGCGGAACCCTGGACCCCATGCAGCTTTCCCTCCCGACCACCACCTCCGTACGCTGGCTCAGCTGGCTGCGGCGGCGGATCCGGTCCAGCGAGCTGTGGCTGATCGCGGTGGCCACCCTGATCGGAGCCGGGGCCGGGGCCCTGGCGGTGCTGCAGGCCAAGCTGGCCCACGGCCTGCAGGTGCTGCTGTTCGCCATCGACATGGACGCGCGGCTGAGCGCCCAGAGCGTGATCGCCCCCTGGCGGCTGTGGGCCATCCCGATCGGCGGCCTGGTGCTGGGCGTGGCCAGCTGGGCCTGGCTGAAATACCGTCCCAGACCCGCCGTCGACCCGGTCGAGGCCAACGCCCTGCACGGCGGGCGGCTGTCGGTCCGCGACAGCACCTTCATCTGCGGCCAGACGATGCTGTCGAACGGGGTCGGGGCGTCGGTCGGGCTGGAGGCCGCCTACGCCCAGGCCGGCGCGGCCATCGCCTCGTTCGCCGGCCAGCGGCTGAACCTGCGCCGGGCCGACATGCGCACCCTGGTGGGGGCCGGCGCCGGCGCGGCCATCGCCGCCGCCTTCGGCGCGCCCCTGACCGGAGCCTTCTACGCCTTCGAGATCGTCATCGGCGCCTACACCGTCGCCAACCTGGCGCCCGTGGTGGCCGCCGCCCTGGCCGCGGTGCTGGTGGCCGGACGGATGGGCGGCCTGCCCTATCTGCTTAAGACCTCGACCCCCGCCGTTCAGTCCTGGTTCGACTACGGCCTCTACGCCCTGCTGGGCGTGGTCTGCGCCTTCGCGGGGATCGCCCTGATGCGGCTGGTGGCCTCGGCCGAGGGGCTGGTCGGCAAGACCAAGCTGCCCAAGGCCTTCCGGCCGATGGTCGGCGGACTGGGCCTGGCCGCCATGGCCCTGATCACCCCCCAGACCCTGTCGGCCGGCCACGGCGCGGTGCACCTCAACCTGACGGCCGACCTCAGCCTGAAGGTGCTGCTGATCCTGCTGGCCATGAAGGCCCTGGCCAGCGTGGTGTCGCTGAGCTTCGGCTTCCGGGGCGGCCTGTTCTTCGCCTCGCTGTTCCTGGGCGTGCTGGTGGGCCAGATCTTCGCGGCCCTGACGGTGCTCGTGCCCTGGCTGCCGTCGCTGGACCCGACGGTCGCGGCCCTGGTCGGCCTGGGAGCGTTCGGCGTGGCCGTGGTCGGCGGGCCCTTCACCATGTCGTTCCTGGTGCTGGAGGCGACCGGCGACTTCACCGTGGCGGCCGCCGCCCTGGTGGCCTCGCTGATCGCCAGCGCCATCGTGCGCGAGACCTTCGGCTACTCGTTCTCGACCTGGCGGCTGCACCTGCGCGGCGAGACCATCCGCAGCGCCCACGACGTCAGCTGGATGCAGCCCCTGACCGCCGGCCGGATGATGCGCAAGGACGCCAAGACCATCCCGGCCGAGGCCACCCTGGCCGAGTTTCGCCGCCGCTATCCGCTGGGCTCGACCAAGCGCGTGGTGGCGCTGGACGCCACGGGCCGCTACGCCGGCATCGTCCGCACCGCCCTGGCCTACGCCCACCCCGACGACGGCGAGATGGCCGTCGCCTCCCTGGCGCTCTACACCGACACCGCCCTGTCGCCCGACGAGTCGATCAAGGACGTCATGCGCGCCTTCGACCACACCCAGGCCGACGAACTGGCGGTGATCGACGCCAACCGCGAGGTGATCGGCATCCTGTCCGAGGCCTATGCGACACGGCGCTACGCCGAGGAACTGGACAAGGCGCGGCGGGAGCTGACCGGGGAAGCGGGATAGGTTTCAAACGTTCCGGCGGGCGAGGTCATTGGCGAGCGTGTGTTCCCGTCCGATAGCTTGCAACCTCACACCGTCTCACAAATTGAATTGACGTTTCAGAATATGGAATTAGCTTTCTCGGAAAGGTTCGCCCCTCGCCGGCGGACAGGGCTGTCCGTGACGACGGCTTGGGGAAGGAAGCATAACCATGACCACGTCCACGCCCGAACCAACACGACGCGATGTGATGATGCAGGCCGTCCTGACCGGCGCTCTGGCGGGTCCTGCCGCCGCGCTGGTCGCCGCCCCGGCCCAGGCTCAGGGCAAGACGGCCCTGCCCCCGACCCATGCGGTGTGGATCGACGGCAAGCCGCCGGGCCTGAACGCCGGCCAGACCTGGGGCGTGCCCTGGCCGCAGGGCGCGCATGGCCGCAAGCAGGCCTTCCGCGCCAAGTCGGCCGACGGCTCGGCCGTGGCCCTGCAGACCTGGCCGCTGGCCTACTGGCCCGACGGCTCGCTGAAGTGGACGGCCCACGCGGTCGGGGCGGGCGAGATCGGCGAACGCCTGACGATCGAACCGGGCAAGGCCGGGGCCGCCCCTTCTTCTTCAGGCGCGCCCGGCGTCCGCGTCACTGAGAGCTCGGCGGCCATCGAGGTCTCAACCGGCCCGGCGACCTGGCGCTTTCCCCGCGACGGCTCTGCCCTGATCGCCTCGGCGACCCGGGGCGGCCGCGAGGTGCTGCGCAATGTCCGCCTGATCCTGCAGACCCAGGACGCGCCCGAAATCGACCAGACGCCGGTGGGCCGCAAGACCTTCGAGAGCGTGCTCGACAAGGTCACCGTCGAGCAGACCGGCCCGGTCCGCGCGGTGATCCGCGTCGAGGGCCGCCACAAGACCGCCCAAGGGGGACCAAGCCGCGCCTGGGCCCCGTTCGTCGTGCGGTTCTATGCCTATGCCGGCGCGGACTCGCTGCGGATGATGCACACCTTCATCTTCGACGGCGACGCGGCCAAGGACTTCATCTGCGGCCTGGGCGTCACCGCCGACGTGCCGATGGCCGATGAGCTCTACGACCGCCACGTGCGCTTCACCGGCCAAGGCGAAGGGCTCTGGGCCGAAGCCGTCAAGCCGCTGACCGGCCTGCGCCGCGACGCGGGCAAGGCGTTCCGTGACGCCCAGATCGCCGGTCGCAAGACCCCGCCCGCCGACCAGATGCCCGCCCTGGTCCGCGGCGGTCTGCACCTGATCCCGAACTGGGGCGACTTCCTGCTGTCGCAGCCGACGGCCGACGGCTTCACCCTCCGCAAGCGCACCGCGCCCGGCCACGCCTGGATCCATGCCGACGGCGGCCAACGGGCCAGCGGCGTGGCCTATGTCGGCGGCGCGAGCGGCGGGGCGGCGATCGGCCTGGGCAACTTCTGGCGCGCCCCGCCGACCGCCCTGGAGATCCGCAACGCCGCGAGCGACGTCGCCCAGCTGACCGCCTGGCTGTGGTCGCCCGACGCCCCGGTGATGGACACCCGCTTCTATCACGACGGCCTGGGCATGGAGACGCACGCCCAGGAGATCGAAGGCCTCAACATCACCTACGAGGACTACGAAAAGAACTGGGGCACGCCCACCGGCGTGGCCCGCACCACCGAGCTGCGGCTCTGGGCGCTGGACGCCACCCCGGCCCGCGAAGCCTTCCCGCGGATGGCCCAGCTGAACGACAAGCCGCCCCGCCTGATGGCCACGCCCGAGCGGATCCACGCCGCCGGCGTGCTGGGCGCCTGGAGCCTGCCCGACCGCGGCACGCCGCTGAAGGCCCAGATCGAGGACCGCCAGGACCAACTGCTGAACTTCTATCTGAGCCAGATCGAGCAGCGCCGCTGGTACGGCTTCTGGGACTATGGCGACCTGATGCACAGCTACGACGTCGACCGCCATGTCTGGCGCTACGACATCGGCGGTTTCGCCTGGGACAATTCCGAACTGTCGACCGACCTGTGGCTATGGCTGAGCTTCCTGCGCGGCGGCCGGGCCGACGTGTTCCGGATGGCCGAGGCCATGACCCGCCACACCGGCGAGGTCGACGTCTATCACGTGGGCCCCTATCGCGGCCTGGGCACCCGGCACGGGGTGCAGCACTGGGGCGACAGCTCCAAGCAGCCCCGGGTCAGCAACGCCATCTATCGCCGCATCTACTATTACCTGACCGCCGACGAGCGGGTGGGCGATCTGATGCGCGACCTGCTCGACGGCGACGAGGCCCTGACCCGGGTCAATATCGGCCGCAAATTGCAAAATGACACGTGGCCCAAGGGCGAGGTCCGCGCCTCGTTCGGCACCGACTGGAGCTCGCTGTGCGGGGCCTGGTTCACCGAGTGGGAGCGCACCGGCGACCCGCGCTGGCGCGCCCGGATCGTCGACGGTATGCGGACCATCGCCGCCCTGCAGAAGCAGTGGTTCGCCGGCAGCGCCACCTACGACGTCAAGACCGGCACGTTCTCCGGCGCGGGCGACAGGCTGGCGGTCTCGCACCTGAACGCGGCGTTCGGCGCGCCCGAGATCCATGTCGAGATGCTGGCCCTGATCCGCGAGCCCGCCTACGACAAGGCCTGGCTGGACTATTGTCGCTGGTACAACGCCCCGCGCGAGGACCAGATCGCCAAGTTCGGCCAGCCGCTGGGCGCCAACGGCCTGCGCCAGGGCCACTCCAAGTTGACGGCCTATGCGGCCTGGCGGCTGGGCGACAAGGCGCTGGCCGAACGGACCTGGACGGAGTTCTTCGGCCGCGGCGTGGTCGAGGACCTGAACCTGTCGACCGCGACCCAGCCTTTCGACGGACCCGCCGTGCTCAACCCGATCGACGAGGCCGCTGGAGTCACCACCAACGGCACGGCGATGTGGGGCCTGGCGGCGATCATGAACCTGGCCTTGGTGTCGGAGGCGCTGGGGTCGGTGGCGGCCAAGTAAGCAAGGTCCGCCTGCGCGGACTAGGTCAAGTCGAGCGACCAGGTCTGACCGACCAGGTCGTGGCCGAACGCATGATGCGGCTTCTCGTCGATCATCACGAAGCCGGCCCGCTGATAGATCCGCCGCGCGGCGGTCAGGACGCTGTTGGTCCACAGCTCCAGGCGGCGATAGCCGACCGCCCGCGCCTGCTCCGTGCAGGCCTGGACGAGCATCGCGCCCACGCCGCGCCCCCGCGTGTCGGGCTCGACATAGAGCAGCCGAAGCTTGCCGACCTCGGGCGCGTCGCCGCGCACCAGGAAGATCGAACCCACCACCCGGCCGTCGATCTCGGCGACCCAAGCGGCCTCGCGCGCCGGATCGAACGCCTGGACGAAGTCGGCCAGGATGCGTGCGGCCAGGGCCTCGTACTCCTGGGTCCAGCCGTATTCCTGGGCGTAGAGAACCGCCTGCCGGTGGACGATCCAGCCCAGGTCGCCGGGCCGAAGATCCCGCAGCACCACCTCGGCGGCGGGCGACTCGTCGAACACCTCGCCGATGGACCGGGCGGCCGCGAGCAGGGCCTCGCGCTTGGGGAGCGGCAGATCCCGCAACAGACCGGCGATCGCGTCATGGGTGTTTCGATCCAGCGCGGCGAAGGCTTGGCGACCCGCGGCCGTCAGGCGGATCGACCGGCTGCGGCCCCCGCCTGGATGCTGAGCCGTCTGGACCAGGCCGCGCGCCTCGAAGCGCTTGAGGGTCCGGCTCAGCTGGGCCGGATCCAGGCCGAGGGCGCGGGTGATTTCGGCGGCGCTCGGATCGGTCCGGTGGGCGATCTCATAGAGAATCCGCGCCTCGGTCAGCGAAAACGGGCTGGCGTCCAGATGCGGGTTCAACAGGCCCAGCTTGCGCGTGTACAGCCGGTTGAAGGCGCGCAAGGCGGCGATCTGCGTCTCCGGGATCATGGCGGCTCCAACCTGCATGTTGACTGAGCCAAATAACCGATATCTTGACTGAGTCAACATGTGGGGCGAGATCATTGCTAGGCGCGCGGCCGAGGAGCGAAAACCTCGTCCCCCCCAAGTGTTTTTTGGCGACAAGCTCAGGATGAGGTTTTCGACTGCACGGCCCGCACCTTGGTCCTCATCCTGAGCTTGTCGAAG
>NZ_JBAPVS010000148.1:0-35069 GCF_049283275.1 Caulobacter sp.
GGGGGAGCATCTGGTCACGCAGATCCTCCCCCTTTGGGGGAGCTGTCGCGAAGCGACTGAGGGGGCCTTCGGCGCCTAGATCCGCGACCACATCGCCGGCCGTTCGGGAGCCGGACCGAGACGATCCAGCGTCGCCGAGCGTAGCGCCAACACGCCGCCTTCCAGCGCCCGCCAAACCTTCATTCGTCCACTGACGACAACCCGTTCGTCCCAGGCGGCGTCGCCGGCCTTCACCACGTCCAGTCCGATCTGGCGATAGACTCCGCGCGCCGCCCCGATCGCCCAGGCGCAGCGCAGCGGCAGATCGCGCAGACCCCAGCGGGCCGAGGCGTAGTAAGGTTCGGCGGCGTCGACCAGGCGCTTGGCCAGGACCGCCACGGCGGCCCGGTGGGCTGGATCCGCGACCGCGGTCTCCGGCACGCCCAACTCGGCCAGCCAGTCGCCGGGCACGTAGACCCGGCCGTTCCTGGCGTCCTCGACGATGTCGCGGGCGATGTTGGTCAGCTGGAAGGCCAGGCCCAGGTCCTGGGCGCGGCGCAGGGTGGACAGGGCGTCGGGCTTCACGCCCATGACCAGGGCCATCATCGTGCCGACCACCCCGGCCACGCCCCAGCAATATTCCAACAGCTGGTCGAGCGTGGCGTAGCGGCGGCCTGCGACGTCCATGGCGAAGCCGTCGATCATGTCCAAGGCGTAGCGCTCGGGGATGCCCCGTCGCAGGGCCACGGTCTGGAAGGCGGCGAACACCGGGTCGGTCGGGGTCCGGCCCGCCATGGCCGCGCGGGTCTGGGCGTAGAGGGCCTCCAGCCGGGCCGGGGCGTCGGCCACCGGGCTCATGCCGTGGCCCAGGGTCTGGCCGTCGATCACGTCGTCGCAGTGGCGGCACCAAGCGTACAGCATCTCGGCGTCGGCCCGGGTCTGGGCGTCGAACAGGGCGGCGGCGGCGGCGAAGCTCTTGCTGCCCTTCTGGATCGCTTCACGGCCCTGGGCCTCCAGGGAATGCGTCGCCAGATCGCTCATGCGGGAACGTAGTCGTCGATCATCAACCCCGCCGTCGCCTTGGCCGATCCCACGACGCCCGGAATGCCCGCGCCAGGGTGCGTCCCGGCCCCGACGAAATAGAGATTGGGGATCACGTCGTCGCGGTTGTGGGTGCGGAAGAAGGCGCTCTGGGTCAGGATCGGCTCCAGCGAGAAGGCCGCGCCCTTCCAGGCGTTGAGGTCGGTCACGAAGTCGTCCGGGGTGATGAAGCGGCTGGTGACCAGATCGGCCGAAAGTCCTGGAATATAATGCTTTTCCAGATAGGCCAGGATTTTGTCACGGTACTTCGGGCCTTCCACCGACCAGTCGATGTCGGCCGTCTTCAGGTTGGGCACCGGCGACAGGGCATAGAAGGTCGAACAGCCTTCCGGGGCCATGGCCGGATCGCTGGCGGTGGGATGGTGCAGATACAGCGAGAAGTCGTCGGCCAGGCCGTCCTTGCCGTAGATCTCGCCGATCAACTCGCGATAGCGATTGCCGAAGCAGATGGTGTGGTGGCGGATTTCGGGGTGGGTGGTCTTCAGTCCGAAATAGACCACGAACAGCGACGGGCTCCAGCGCTTGGCCTCCAGGGCCTTGCCGACCTTCTTGCCCCTGGGGTCGTCCGCAAGAAGATGGCGATAGGTGTGCATGACGTCGGCGTTGGAGGCGACGGTGTCGAAGGCTTCGAACTGGCCGTCGGCGCGGATCACGCCGGTGACGCGACCGGCCTGGGTGGTGATCTTCTGGATCGGCGCGGCCAGACGGATCGTCCCGCCCAGATCCTCCAGCAGCTTCACCAGCGCCCGGATCAGGGCATGGGTGCCGCCGCGCGGGAACCAGACGCCGCCGCGCCGTTCCAGAGCGTGGATCAGGGCGTAGATCGACGAGGTGGCAAAAGGGCTGCCGCCGACCAGCAGGCTGTGGAACGACAGAGCCTGGCGCACGTGCTCGTCCTTCACGAAGCCGGCGACCTTGTCATAGACGCTGCGCCAGGCCTGCAGCTTCATCAGGGCCGGAGCGCTGGCGATCATGCTGCCGAAGTCGAGGAACGGCACGGCGCCCAGCTCGACATAGCCCTTTTGGTACAGTTCTTCGGAATAGGCGTGGAAGCGCCGATAGCCCGCGACGTCGGCCGGATTGCGGGCGGCGATCTGGCGGTCCAGCTCGGCCTGGTCATTGGCGTAGTCGAAGACGTCGCCATCCTCCCAGACCAGGCGGTAGAACGGATCGACCGGCAGCAGTTCGACATAGTCCTCGATGCGGCGGCCAGAGAGCGCGAAAAGCTCTTTCAGACAGTCGGGATCGGTGATGACGGTGGGGCCAGCGTCGAAGGTGAAGCCCTCGTCGTGCCAGACATAGGCCCGACCGCCCGGCTTCTCGCGGCCTTCGAAGACGGTGACGTCGAAGCCCGAGGACTGCAGGCGGATCGCCAAGGCCAGGCCGCCAAAACCCGCGCCGATGACGGCGGCCTTGGGCTTTGCCTGGAACTGGGATGTCGTCGTCATGCGTCTTGTCTCCGGAGCACTGAGTTTTCGCCCAGGCATCTGACGGCCGCCGAGATCGGCACCGGCGGCTTGCCGATCAGGATCCGCGCCTTGTCCCATCGGGTCAGGCGCGCGGCGTAGAAGCGTTGGATAAGGCCTGGCGACAGGCGGTAGAAGCGCTCCAGAACCTTGTAGCGGTTCCCCGGCGCGCAGGCCCGGAACAGCATGCGGTTGAGCAGGCGAAAGAAGCCTCGCCGCCGCCAGACCGTCTTGGACTGGGCCTCGACGCAGGCGCGGACGCTGGCGCTGGTGATCTGGGGCAGGGCGGCCACGGCCTCGGCCAGGCGCGCGGCGTCGGGCAGGGAATAGCCGGTGGTCGGCTGGAACAGGGCGGCGCGCAGGCCCACCGCGGCGATGTGCGGCTGGGCCTCGCGCCAATAGGCGTCGATGTCGCCGCCCAGGGCGATCGGCAGGACGCCGCCCTCCTCGCGCTCGACCTCGGCGATGGTCCACCCCTGGGCCTCGGCGTAGTCGGCGATCGCGGCGCGCAGGGCCGGGCGGTCCAGGTCCGGGCCGTCGCTGTAGCGGGTGTCCTCGATCAGCAGGCGCATGCCGTCCAGCGGCAGGACGTAGACAAAGCGGTAGCCGTCCTCCTGCGAAACCGTGGCGTCCATGATGATCGGCCGGGTCAGACCGTGCGGCGCGGTCAGGCGCACGCCCTGGCCGACGAACTTCTGGTAGCCCAGCGCCAGGCTGCGGCTCTTGCGGGGGCCCCGCCCGTCGATCACCGCCCCCGCCGCGATGGTCCGGCCGTCGGCCAGGGTGACCTGGTGGGGATCGACTTGGGACACCGTGGCGTCCAGCCAGGCGTCGTCGCCCAGCACGGCGCTCAGCAGCCTGTGCAAGCGCTCGGAGGTGATGGCCAGGTAGTCGGTCGGCAGTTGGCGGCTGTGTCCGGGAAAGCGGACCTCGTAGCCGGACCAGCGATGAACGATCAGCGGCCGCAGCCAGTCGGCCTCGACCGTGTCGACATCGGTGGCGAAGTGGCACCACGTGTGCTCGCCGCCGATGGTGGGGCCCTGTTCCAGCAAGATCACGCGCAGGTGCGGCCGCAGGCGTTTCAGCCGCAGGGCGATCAGACCGTTGGCCAGTCCGCCGCCCACCAGGACGACGTCGGCGCGCTGGGTCGGGGGCGCGAAGACCATGGTTCGGCTCTACCACGATTGGGCGAAGCTCGAGCGACTTCTGATGCGCGACCCGCACATATTGCGTGCGACCGGGGGAGACTCCCGGAGCGCGACGCGCTCCAGTTTTTTCATTCGAGCTTTTTTTGCCTCGTTCAGATGTTCCATCCGAACGGGAAAAGCTCTACCCACGGCCAACAGGAGACGCCGATGTCGCAAGCCAGAATCATCGACGGCAAGGCCTTCGCGGCCCAGCTTCGCGAACAGGTCGCCGTCGAGGTCGCCGCCTTGAAGGCCCAGCACGGCCTGACGCCGGGCCTGGCCGTGGTGCTGGTCGGCGAGGACCCCGCCAGCCAGGTCTATGTGCGCAGCAAGGGCGAGCAGACGACGGCCGCCGGCATGCATTCCGAAACCCACCGCCTGCCGGCTGAAACCTCGCAGGCCGAGCTGCTGTCGCTGGTCGATCGCCTTAACGACGACCCGGCCATCCACGGGATTCTGGTGCAGTTCCCCGTGCCGGATCACATGAGCCAGGCGGCCATCGTCGCGGCGATCTCGCCTGACAAGGATGTCGACGGCCTGACCGTGACCAACGCCGGGCGCCTGGCCAGCGGCCTGCCGGCCCTGACCGCCTGCACCCCGGCCGGCTGCATGGTGCTGCTCAAGGACGTGGTCGGCGATCTTCGCGGCAAGCGGGCGGTGGTGATCGGCCGCTCCAACCTGATGGGCAAGCCCATGGCCCAGCTGCTGCTGGCCGCCGACTGCACCGTGACCATCGCCCACTCGCGCACCCAGGACCTGGCCGCCGTCTGCCGCGAGGCCGACATCCTGGTGGCGGCCGTGGGGCGACCGCAGATGGTCAAGGGCGACTGGATCAAGCCGGGGGCGACGGTCATCGACGTCGGCATCAACCGCCTGCCGGCCCGCGATCCGGAAGCCGCGGCCGCCGGCAAGACCCGCCTGGTCGGCGATGTCGACTTCGAGGCGGCCAAGGCGGTGGCCGGCGCCATCACCCCCGTGCCGGGCGGGGTGGGGCCGATGACCATCGCCATGCTGCTGGCCAACACCGTCAGCGCCGCCAAGCGCCTGAACGGGATCGCCGAATAGTGCGCTCCCCCGAGACCTTGGCGGTTGTTCTGGCCTTGAGCCTGGCGGGCTGTTCCAAGCCCATCCCGCCCGCGCCGACGCCCGAGCAGGCCCTGGCGCTGGCTCCGACCGACGCCAGGCTGGCGGCGCTGTACGGCGAATCCTGCAAGGCCTGCCACGCCATCCCCGGCACGGGCGCTCCGCTGGTCCATGACCGCAAGGCCTGGGATCCGCGCTGGAAGCAGGGCGAGTCGGTGCTGCTGGACCACGCCGTCCAGGGTTTCGCGGCCATGCCGGCCGGCGGGCAATGCGCCGCTTGCACCCCGGACGATTTCAACGCTCTCATACGCTTCATGGCGGGGCGCGAAGACCCCGCGCGATAGTTCGCTGGGGGGACGCATGAAGGTTTCGAGACGAGGGGCGCTCCTCGCGGGCGCCGGGCTGGGCGCGGCGGCGGTCGGCGGCGGTTACGCGGTCGCGACCCACGACAAGCCCGAGCCGCCATCTCCTCCGACCACCGACGCCAAGGGCCGCTTGCTGTGGCGCAACTGGTCGGGCGTCCAGCACGCCTATCCCTCGGCTCGCCTCGCGCCCAAGACGGAAGCCGAGCTGGCCTTGGCCCTGAAGACCGCCCTGGCCCCGATCCGGCCGGTGGGGGCGGGCCATTCTTTCACCGCCCTGGCGCCCACCGACGGGACCCTGGTGTCGCTGGACTCGCTGTCGGGGATCATCGCCTGGGAAGGCGATGCGGCGATCGTCGCGGCGGGCACGCGGCTGGGCGCTCTGGGCCCGGCCCTGGCGGCCAAGGGCAGGGCCATGGCCAATCTGCCCGACATCAACAAGCAGGCCCTGGCCGGGGCCCTGGCCACCGCCACCCACGGCACGGGCGCGACGATCAAGGCCCTGCACGGCGAGGTCACGGCCCTGCGGCTGGTGACTCCCAAGGGCGAGGCCATCGATTGCGACGCCGAGACGAACGCCGACATCTTCCAGGCCGCCAAGGTCTCGCTGGGCGCGCTGGGCGTGATCACCCAGGTCCGGCTGAACACCACGGCCAACCGTCGGCTGGAGCGCAATGTCTGGCTGGAGCCGTTCGAGGACGCCTTGGCCAAAGCCGAGGAGCGCTGGGCCAGGCACCGCAATTTCGAGTTCTACGCCGTGCCGTTCACGGGCCTGGCCGCCTGCATCAGCCACGACGAGACCGACGCGCCGGCCCTGCCGCGCGGTCCGGACCAGGACACCGTCTTCCTCGACGCTCTGAAGGGGCTGCGCAACCTGCTGGGTTTCTCGGCCCCGCTGCGCAAGGCCGCCGCCCAGGCCTTGCTGGGCGGAACCAAGCCTGAAAAGGCGATCGACGAGGGCTGGAAGCTGCTGTCCACCGAGCGTCCGGTGCGCTTCAACGAGATGGAGTTCCACCTGCCGGCCAAGGTCCAGCTGAAGGCCCTGGCCGAGATCGTGGCGACCATCGAGAAGGAACGTCCCGACGTGTTCTTCCCGATCGAATGCCGTCGCATCGCCCCCGACGACGCCTGGCTGTCGCCGTTTCAAGGCGAACCTCGGGGCTCCATCGCCGTCCATGCCCACTACAAGGACGACTTCGCCTTCCTCTACACCCTGATCGAGCCGATCTTCCGCCGCTACGACGGTCGGCCGCACTGGGGCAAGCTGCACAGCGTGACGGGCGACCAATTGGCCGCGCTCTATCCGCGCTGGAACGATTTCCTGAAGGTGCGGGCGGCGCTGGATCCGGAGGGGCGGATGCTCAATCCCTACCTGAAGGGCCTGTTCGGAGTTTGAGTCCCGATCAGTCGGGGACCTTCCGGGACCAGCAGTCCTTGAGCTCGGGCAGCGCGGCCCGCCACCAGGCGGCGATGGGAGAATCGACGTTTCCGTCGATGCGCAGACCGCCGCGCGCGTCGTTCGGATAGACGGCAAAGTTCAGCCACAGCTCGTGGCTCTCGCCGTCGGTGACAAGCGACAGCTCGCGAGGCCGGCCAAGGCCTGGAATGTTGGCGACGGGCGCGGGCAGGGCCTCAAGCGTCTCCAGCATGGGCCGCACGGACGGGCAGGAGCGGGAATCCGCCCATTGGACGGCGGTCGGCGTCCGCATCCCGCCGGTGGCGCGCCGGACAACCCAGTAGGGCGTCCGCGACCGACCCGAACCGGTCCAATCCGTGTAGAAACTGCTCACCGACCACGCGCGGCTCAAGGCCGCCAGGGTGTTCAGCCCGCCGAACGGGCCGCGCCCGTTCACGGTCACCTCGACGGCTTCGGCCTTGGCCTTCTGGAAGTCGTCATTGGACGCGGCCCCGACGCGCTGGGGGATCAGCGGGCTCGCCAGAGCGGCCACCAGAAAGGTCTTCAGCCAGAATTTGGACATGCCTGTCTCCACCGTGGACAGGTTCAAATTAGCGATCGGATCGGTTCGCGCCTAGCGAGCGTCGGGCGGCATGGATCAGACAGACAAAAGGCCCCGGCGTGGACCGGGGCCTTCGTCGGGAGTTTCGTTTTGAAGGCCGGTCAGCCCGCCAGATACGTCGCCACGCGGCCTTCCAGTTCGGCGGCCAGGATCTTGCCCACCGGGTGGGTGTCGACCCTGATGTCGTCGCGGACGCAAGCCTTGATAGCGTCGATGTGGCCGTCGACCAGGAACATCGGCGCCGACAGACGCGTCTCCGGTTCGTCGATCAGCCGGCACAACGACGCGGCCAGGCGGGTGATCAGCGGGAAGTCGTAGGTGGAGCCCAGGCCCTTCAGGTCATGGGCGCGCAGGTAGAGGGTCTCGACCGTCTCAGCGGTCAGCCCTTGGGCTCGGACCTCTTGGCGGGCGGCGTCGAGCTTGACGATCTCGTCGTTGAGCCACTGGCTGAAGTTGCCCGAGAGGCTCTTCAAGGCCGCTTCGGCCTTGGCGATGGCCGCGGTGTCGATGCCGCCACGCCCTCCAACCTTGAGCTTTAGCATGTTCGGCACCTGAATTACTTCAGCGGCGGACTTGTTGGTCACGGACGCTTCCCCCTAAACATGGGTGTGGAATGTAGGGTCAAGGCGTTAACATTAGATGAGACGCCCGTTTCTGCCCTGACCAGTAGACAACAGTACCCTGACCTATGACTCTTCGTGCCTTCAGGCCGAGAACTGCTCGGTCAGAACCCGTTCCTCAAGGCTTCGACCGGCGTCGAAGAGCATGGAGAGACTGGCGCTGCTGTCCTCGGCGATGTGGACCTCGACGACGTCGCGAACCTCGAAATTGTCGGCCACGGCGCTGACGGGTCTCTTATCGCATTCCAAGATCTCGAACGTCACCCGCGCCGTCTGCGGCAAAAGCGCGCCACGCCAGCGTCGGGGACGGAACGCGCTGATCGGGGTGAGGGCCAGGACCTGGGCGCCGATCGGGATGATCGGCCCGTGGGCGGATAGATTATAGGCGGTGGAGCCGGCGGGGGTGGCCAGCAGCACGCCGTCGCAGACCAGTTCGCCCATCCGCACCTTGCCGTCGATGCTGATCCGCAGTTTGGCGGTCTGGCGGGTTTGGCGCAGCAGCGACACCTCGTTGATGGCCAGGGCCCGGTGTTGTTTGCGGTTGGCGTCGATGGCGACCATGGCCAATGGATGGATCACGGCCCGTTCGGCGGCGTTGATCCGTTCCAGCAGGTCGTCCTCGCTGTACTCGTTCATCAGGAAGCCGACCGAGCCGCGGTTCATGCCGTAGATCGGCGTCTGACGCTGCAGGGTGTCGTGCAAGGTCTCCAGCATGAAGCCGTCGCCGCCGAGCGCCACGATCACCTGGGCGGCGTCGTCGCCGACGTCGCCATAACGCGCGATCAGCCGCTCGCGCGCCTCCTGCGCCTCGGGGCGGTCACTGGCCTTGAAGGTCAGACGAGTCACGAAGGGCAGGGGCTGGAACATTGCGCCAAGTGGCTGGATCGGCGACGGGTTGTCAAACTTGATGGCGCCGAGAATCCAAGCCCACAAAGCGTTGTCGTCGCGCGCTGCGCGCTTGTCCGGGATCGCAGGGATTGTGTGACGCGGACTTTAGGCCGCGCTGACGGCCTGACGGAACGCCATCGCCGCGATGTCGGGCGCGAACGGCCCGAAGGCGCCGCTGGCCTTGCGGGCCGCTTCGGCCCCGCCGCCGGGAAGTCCGCCGTTCAGCTCGCGCACGAGGGCCAGGATGGTCGGGAAGACGCTGCGGTCGATGCCGACCGCCGAGCAAGCCAGGGCCAGCAGTTCGGGGCGGTTGCTGTCGACCGCGCGCCGCACCTGGCGGATCTCGAAGCCGCCCAGACGCGCCAGGGCGAACACGAACAGCGGCAGGCGGCGTTCGCGCAGCACCCGCATCAAGTAGCCGGGCCGCAGTTGATCGGCCGCATTCAGCTTCTCGACCAGGGCCGCCTCCATCGCTTCGCGATCCTCCTCCGGCTCGTCGGCAGGCCTGTCGGTGGGCGGCTCGCCCGCATGGGCGGCGTGCAGCGAGGCCTCGACCGCCCTGGCCATCTTGTCGGGATCCAACTGGAAGCGGGCGGTCAGGGTGTCGCGCAGGGTGTCGCCCACCCACAGATAGAGTTGCTCGGCCAGATCGCCGGACAGATTGGAGCGTCGGGCCAGAGGCAGACGCAGGGCGACGACCTCGCGGGCTCTGTCGACCAGTCGGCGCAGGCCGTCGGGTGAGATCTGGGCGGTGGGGTTGGAGGCCAGGGCGGTCAGCACGGCCGACTCGTCCTTGGTCAGGATCGCCTCGACCACGGCGGGCGACAGCCGCGGGCGGCGGGCGACCTCGATCTGGTGCTCCAGCGTGGCCTGGACCAACAGGCGGATCAGGTCCTGATCCTGCAGGATGGGGCTGCTGGCGATGATCGGGCGGGCGATCTCGATCTCGTCGAGGGCCAGGATGTTGATCAGGGCCGGCGGCGCCCAGGCGGCGTCGGCCAGGCTCTGGGCCAGACGGGCGCGGATGTCGCGCTCGGCTTCGACCACCAAGGTCATGAAGATCGAGTCGAGCAGGGCCTGGACTTCGGGCGCGGTCCGATGGCCCGCGGCCTGGCTGGCGTCGCACATCTCCACGATGCCGGCGAGCAAACGCTCGCGGTCGGCCGGCTCGCGGCTGCGGGCCAGGGACAAGAGCTGTGCGGTCTGGGCGGCCTGGTTCACCGGCCTCCTCGAAATCCAAGCTTAACCAATACGGACCTTGGCGGCGTCAGATGAAAACATGCTTAAACAGGGTAATGCATGACGCGCCCCGGGACGAGTGTCGCGGGCCACAGGATCACAACGTCGGAAAGACCGGCAGGGAGATGCAAGACGCATGGGCCAACCTCTGATCCTCGCGCTCGATCAGGGCACCACCAGCACCCGGGCGATCCTGTTCCAGACCGACGGCAAGCCCCTCTCCGAGGCCAGTCGGCCGCTGCGCCAGAGCTATCCGCGCGACGGCTGGGTCGAGCATGACGCGGAGGAGATCTACGCCGCGTGCGTGGCCGTGCTGCGTGACACGGTCGAGACGTACGGCCGCGACAGCGCCGACATCGTCGCCCTGGGCGTCACCAATCAGCGCGAGACGGCGGTGGTCTGGGACAAGGCCACCGGCCGCCCCATCCATCCCGCCATCGTCTGGCAGGACCGCCGCACGGCCGATGTCTGCGACCGCCTGCGCGACGCGGGCCACGAGCTGGCCGTCACCGCCGTCACCGGCCTGCTTCTGGACCCCTATTTCTCCGGGACCAAGATCGCCTGGATCCTGGACAAGATCCCCGACGCGCGGCGGCGGGCCGAGGCGGGCGAGCTGTTGTGCGGCACGATCGATAGTTGGGTCATTTGGAGGCTGACGGGAAAATCCGCGCACGTCACCGACGCCACCAACGCCTCGCGCACCCTGTTGTTCGACATCCAGACACAGGATTGGTCGGACCAGATGCTGGCCCTGTTCAACGTGCCGCGCGCCCTGTTGCCGACGGTGCTGGACTGCGCGGCCGACTACGGCCAGGTGACGCCGGACATCCTGGGCCGCCCTCTGCCGATCCGCGGCGTGGCCGGCGACCAGCAGGCGGCGCTGATGGGGCAGGGCTGCATCCATCCCGGCGAGATGAAGGTCACCTACGGCACCGGCGGCTTCATGCTGGTCAACACCGGCGAGGATCGTCCGCATTCGGCCTCGCGCCTGCTGACCACGGTGGCGGCGCGCGTTTCGGGGAAGGTGAGTTACGCCCTGGAGGGCTCGATCTTCGTGGCCGGGGCGGCGATCCAGTGGCTGAACGAGGGGCTTGGCGTCCGCAACGGACCGCGCGGCGCCGAGGCCCTGGCCCGAACAGCGCGCGAGGACCATGCCGTGGTCGTGGTGCCGGCCTTCACCGGCCTGGGGGCACCCTGGTGGGACGCCGAGGCGCGCGGCGCGATTTTCGGCCTGACGCGCGACTCCGGCGCGGCCGAGATCGCCCAGGCCACCTTCGACTCCTGCATCTTCCAGGGGCGCGATCTGATCGAGGCCATGCGGGCCGACGCCCCTTCGGCGTTCGACGAAGCGGCCTTGCGCATCGACGGCGGCATGGCCAAGAGCGCCTGGTTCAGCCAGCGCCTGGCCGACCTGACCGGAATCCCGGTGCATCGCGCCAGCTACCAGGAGACCACCGCCCTGGGCGCGGCGCTGTTCGCCGGGGTGGGGGCGGGGGTCTATGCCTCGGTCGAAGAGGCGGTGAAGGCGCGTCCGGAAGCGGAATTGCTGACGCCGGCGGTGGATAGGGTCACCCGCGAGGCGGCCTATGCGCGATGGCTGGATGCGCTGGCGAGGGTGCGTTCCTAGTCACCCTGCCTCCGAGACAGGGTTCAGTTTTCGTCCAGATACCCCTTCACCCGCGCGAACAGGTCTTCGAACATCGGCGTCGTCAGCCGCCCGGTGTTCGTGTTCAGCCGCGAGCAGTGATAGCTGTTGAACACCCGGTAGGGCCCCGCCTGGAACTCGGTGCCGTGGCCGGGCAGGCCCGCCGAGGCCTTCAGGCCCAGCGCCTTCAAGAGATTGCGGCGCGAGACGTCGCCCAGGGTGACGATGGCCTTGAGGTTGGGGAACATCTCCAGCCGGGCGGTCAGGAACGGGCGGCAGTTGTTCTCCTCGGAGGTCTCGGGCTTGTTGCCGGGCGGGGCGCAGCGGACGGCGTTGGTCACCGCGGCGCCGATCAGTTTCAACGAGTCGTCGGGCCGGGCCTCGAACTTGCCGGTCGCGAAGCCGTACTTGATCAGGGTGTCGTAAAGCAGGGTCCCGGCGAAGTCGCCGGTGAACGGCCGGCCGGTGCGGTTGGCGCCCTTGCGGCCGGGCGCCAGGCCCACGACCAGCAGCCGCGCCTGATGGTCGCCGAACGACGGGGCCGGACCGTTGAACCAGTCGGGATAGAGGTCCTGGTTCTCGCGGCGATAGGCCACCAGGCGCGGGCACAGCGGGCAATCGCGCGGCGGCTCGGCGGGCGAGGGCACGACCTCGCCGGGGATGTTGGAATGCTGGCCCATGACTAGTCCTCGTCGTCCTGATCGCGTTCCGACCGGACGGGATCGGTGACGAAGCGGGGCAGGGGGTTCCGGTTGGCCTGAGGCCGGCCGATGATGTTCCCCAGATCGGCCAGGTCCACGAAGTTGTCTGCCTGGCGGCGCAGGTCGTCGCTGGTCATCGGCGGCTGGCTCTTCATCGTCGAGACCACGGTGACGCGGCGGCCCTTGCGCTGCACGGCCTCGACCAGGGCGCGGAAGTCGCCGTCGCCCGAGAACAGCACCAGGTGGTCGACCGTCGCGGCCATCTCCAACATGTCGACGGCGATCTCGATGTCCATGTCGCCGCGCCAGCGCTTGCGGCCCTGGCTGTCGGTGAACTCGCGGGCGGGCTTGGTCACCAGGGTGAAGCCGTTGTAGTCCAGCCAGTCGACCAGCGGCCGGATCGGGGAATACTCCTCGTTCTCGGCGATGGCGGTGTAGTAATAGGCGCGCACCAGCACGCCGCGCTTGCGGAACTCGTCCAGCAGCTTGCGGTAGTCGATGTCCAAGCCAAGGGCCTTGGCGGCGGAAAAGAAATTGGCCCCGTCGATGAACAGCGCCAGGCGCTCGGTCGGGTAAAAGGTCACGTGGTCTGAAATCCTTGAAAAATCAGTTCGATCAAAATTGGCTGGATCAGGCGGTGGTGGTCGCCCTGGGCTGCAGCCTGCCCGGATCATACCCGAGTCGCGAGGCCCTGCTCGAGGCGGCGCTCATCGCCCTGGCCTCGGAAGGGCTGGAGATGGCGCGGCGCTCGACCTGGTGGACCTCGGCCGCCTGGCCCGACCCGACCGCGCCAGCCTATCTCAACGGCGTCGTGCTGGTCGAGACCGAGGCGTCGGCGAGTGAGGTCCTGGCGGCACTGCATCGCATCGAAACCCGCTTCGCCCGGGTGCGGGGCGAGGCCAACGCGCCGCGCACCCTGGACCTGGACCTGATCGCCCACGGCCGCGCGGTGCTGGACGGAGCGGTGGTCGTGCCCCATCCCCGCGCCCACGAGCGTCTGTTCGTGATGGGGCCGCTGGCGCAGATCGCGCCGGACTGGCGCCATCCGGTCGATGGGCGGACGGCCGTGGATATGGCCGCGACGGCGACCGTGGGAACGGACGCAGCGCCGCTGGCGGACATTGCCAAACTTTAATTCGCGCCCTGACCAAGCCGGTTCGATAGTCCGTGTCAAAACCTGCTGAGCGCCGCCGCGCTCGCGCCCTCTTGGGGACCATCCTGCATGACCTTCGCCCGTTCGCTGCTCGCCTGCGCCGCCGCCTGCGCGCTGCTCTCCGCCGCTCCCGCCTTCGCCGCCGACCTGAAGAGCGGGATCGACAAGTCCGCCTTCGACACGACCATCAAGCCCGGCGATGATTTTTGGACCTACGCCAACGGCACGGCGATCAAGGCCAATCCGATCCCGGCCGACCGCAGCAGCTACGGCGTCGGCGCCATCCTGGTCGAGCAGGCCGCCAAGCGCACGGTCGATCTGATCCAGACCGCCGCCAAGGACGCCGGTTCGGCAGACGCCAAGAAGGTCGGCGACTACTACGCCAGCTATATGGACGAGGCGGCCATCGAGAAGGCAGGCCTGGCGCCGATGCAGGCGGGGCTGGCGCGGATCGCGGCGATCAAGACCCGCACCGATCTGGCCACGGTGCTGGGCGGCAACGTCCGCGCCGACGTCGACGCCTTGAACGCCACCGACTTCTACACCGACAACGTCCTGGGCCTGTGGGCCTCGCCGGCGTTCGACGACACCAGCAAGTACGCGCCGTTCCTGCTGCAGGGCGGCCTGGGCATGCCCGACCGCGAATACTACCTGTCGGACAAGGCGGCGATGAAGACGGTCCGCGACAAGTACGTGGCCCACATCGCCAAGATCCTGACCCTGGGCGGCGTCGCCGACGCCGACGCCAAGGCGGCCAGGATCATGGCCCTGGAAACCAAGATCGCCCAGGCCTCGGGCAGCCGCGCGGACAGCGCCGACGTCCAGAAGGCCAACAACAGCTGGACCCAGGCCGACTTCGCGGCCAAGGCCCCGGGCCTGGACTGGAAGGCCTTCTTCACCGCCGCCGGCCTGGCCGCCCAGCCGCGCTTCATCGTCTGGCACCCGACCATGGTCGTCGGCCTGGGCAAGGTCGCCGCTGACGAGAGCGTCGACACCTGGAAGGACTATCTGACCTTCCATTACCTGGACCACTATTCGAATCTGCTGCCCAAGGCCTTCGTCGACGAGCGCTTCGCCTTCTATGGCAACGCCTTGTCGGGCACCCCGCAGCTGGCGGCCCGCTGGAAGCGCGGGGTCAACTCGACCAACGCCGTCCTGGGCGAGGTGGTCGGCAAGCTCTATGTCGACCAGTATTTCCCGGCCCGGTCCAAGGCCGAGGTCTCGGCCATGGTCGATAACATGAAGACCGCCTTCGTACGCCGCATCGACGGTCTGGACTGGATGGCGCCGGAGACCAAGGCCGAAGCCCGCCGCAAGGTCGAGGTGCTGAAGGTCGGCGTCGGCTATCCCGACAAGTGGCGCGACTATTCGGCGCTGGCGATCGTGCGCGGCGATCCGGTCGGCAATGTCCAGCGCTCGGAGAAGTTCGAGACCGCCTACTGGATCGGCCAGTTGGGCAAGCCGGTCGATCGCGGCCAGTGGGTGATGACGCCCCAGACGGTCAACGCCGTGAACCTGCCGATGCTGAACGGCCTGAACTTCCCGGCCGCCATCCTGCAGGCCCCGTATTTCGACGCCGATGCCGACGCGGCGGCCAATTACGGCGGCACGGGCGGCACGATCGGCCACGAGATCAGCCACAGCTTCGACGACCAGGGCGCGCAGTTCGACAGCCAGGGACGCCTGCGCAACTGGTGGACCCCGACCGACCTGGAGCACTTCCAGAAGGCGGGCGCGGCCCTCGCGGACCAGTTCGACGGCTACAAGCCGTTCCCCGACCTGGCCGTGAACGGCAAGCAGACGCTCTCGGAAAACATCGCCGACGTGGCCGGCCTGGCCGCGGCCCTGGACGCCTACCACGCCTCGCTGGGCGGCAAACCGGCCCCGGTGATCGACGGACTGACCGGCGATCAGCGGTTCTTCCTGGCCTACGCTCAGTCCTGGCGTGGCTACACGCGTCCGGAGGCCGAGCGCCAGCAACTGGTCACCGACGGCCATGCGCCCGACCAGTACCGCGCCGACACCGTGCGCAACCTGGACGCCTGGTACGCCGCCTTCGACATCAAGCCGGGCGATGCGCTCTACCTGCCGCCAGAAAAGCGCGTGAAGGTCTGGTAGGGGAGGTCTCCCACGGTCCCGGGCCTTGTCCCGGGGCAGCCCTTGCCTGAGAGCGTTTGATGGCCGCCATCGAGGTCAACCCCGCCCACGTCCAGGAATTCGTCGACGCCGACGCCTTCTACGACTGGCTGTCGCGCCACCACGACAAGCAGGGCGAGGTGTGGATCAAGATCCACAAGGTCGGCTCGGGCCTGCCCTCGATCACCGCCAAGCAGGCGATCGACGTGGTGCTGTGCTGGGGCTGGATCGACGCGGTGCGCAAGGGCTTCGACGACAAGAGCTTCCTGCAGCGCTACACCCCGCGCGGCAGGAAGAGCATCTGGAGCCAGATCAACGTCGACAACGTCGCGCGCCTGGTCGCCGAGGGGCGGATGACCCCGCACGGCCTGCGCGAGGTCGAGGCGGCCAAGGCCGACGGACGGTGGGACAAGGCCTACGGCAGCGGCAAGGGGATGAAGATCCCAGACGACCTGCAGGCGGCGATCGACGCCAGCCCCGAGGCCAAGGCGATGCTCGGGAAACTGTCCGAACAGAACCGTTTTGGCCTGGCTTTCCGCATGCACCACATGAAGACCGAGGCCGGCCGCAAGAAGAAGCTCGAGACTTTCGTCGCCATGTTGGAGCGTGGCCAGACCCTCCATCCGCAAAAGAAGCAGTAGGCGAGGGCGATCCGCGCGCCGTCCCGCTGGACTTCTCCGAGCGGACGCGGCATAAGCGCCCCCTCGCGAAAGCCGGGACTCTGCCAATGCGGCGTTGTGTAACGCCGCCTAAGACCCTATTTTGCGATCACTACGGCTCATAGCCCGAGGAATTCATGGCCCGCGTCACCGTCGAAGATTGCGTCGAGAAGGTTCCCAACCGCTTCGCTCTGGTCCTGCTGTCCGCCCATCGGGCGCGCGGCATCTCGGCCGGCGCCTCGCTGCTCGTCGATCGCGACAACGACAAGAACCCCGTCGTCGCCCTGCGCGAGATCGCCGACGACGTGGTCGATCACGAGGGCCTCAAGGAACAGCTGATCACCACGCTGCAACGCGTCGATGAGCACACCGAAGCCGAGGAAGAGGCCGAAACCCTCGCCCTGCTGGCCGATCCCACCCACATGCAGATGAGCGAACTCGAACTGGTTCGCGCCCTGCAGAGCGACCGCGACGGCGGTCAGGAGGAGCGGTACTGAGCCCGGACGGCGCAGACCCTCTCACTCTCGAAGCGGCGCCCGCCGCCGCTCCTTCCGAACGCGCGCCCGATGCTCCTCTTTCTCTCGAGGGAGCGCCGGGCGCGTCTTCGTCTCTGCCGGTCGCCAACGATGTAGCCCCGGCCCCGGCGACTAAGCCCCGCCAGAAAATCCTCCGCCAGTACGAGCTGATCGAGCGCGTCCACGCCTACGATCCGACCGCGGACGAGGCCCTGCTGAACCGGGCCTATGTCTACGCCATGCGCATGCACGGCTCGCAGACCCGGGCCAGCGGCGACCCCTATTACGCCCACCCGATCGAGGTGGCCGGCATCCTCACCGAATACCGGCTCGACACCGCGACGATCGTCACGGCGCTGCTGCATGACGTGATCGAGGACACCCCGGTCACCAAGGAAGAGATCTCCAAGCTGTTCGGCGAGGAAATCGCCGAGCTGGTCGAGGGCGTCACCAAGCTGTCCAAGCTGGAGCTCCAGACCGAGCACGCCCGTCAGGCCGAGAACCTGCGCAAGTTCATCCTGGCCATCTCCAAGGACGTCCGCGTCCTGCTGGTCAAGCTGGCCGACCGTCTGCACAACATGCGGACGCTGCATTTCATCAAGAGCCAGGCCAAGCGCGAGCGCATCGCCCGCGAGACGCGCGACATCTACGCGCCCCTGGCCCGCAACATCGGCTGCCACCGCATCTGCACCGAGCTGGAGGAGCTTTCCTTCGAGCACACCAATCCGGTGGCCCGCACCGCGATCATCCGCCGGCTCGACACCCTGCGCGCCGAGCAGGGCGGGGCGGTGGCCCTGGTCAGCCAGGAGATCGCGGCGCGTCTGGAGTCTTCGGGCCTGCCGGCCCGGGTGTTCGGTCGCGAGAAGTCGCCCTATTCGATCTGGCGCAAGCTGCAGCGCAAATCGATCGGCTTCTCGCAGATGTCCGACATCTACGCCTTCCGGGTGATCGTCGACAGCGAGGAGGATTGCTACCGCGCCCTCGGCGTCGTGCATCGCGCCTGGTCCAGCGTGCCCGATCGCTTCAAGGACTTCATCTCGACCCCCAAGCGCAACAACTACCGCTCGCTGCACACCACCGTGGTGGGGCCGCGCGGCATGCGCATCGAGATGCAGATCCGCACCGAGGCCATGGACCGGGTCAACGAAGACGGCGTGGCCGCCCACTTCCGCTACAAGGACGCCTCGTACGGCCTGGACCTGGAAGGCATGGAGGCGGCCGGGGGGCGCGATCCCCTGGCCAACCTGCGCCAGCTGGTCCAGGTGCTGGAGCACGGCGGCGACGCCGAGGAACTGGTCGAGCACGCCAAGCTCGAGATGTTCCTGGACCAGGTGTTCGTGTTCACCCCCAAGGGCAAGCTGGTCAGCCTGCCGCGTGGCGCGATGCCGTTGGATTTCGCCTATGCGGTCCACACCAGCGTCGGCGACACCTGCATCGGCGTGAAGATCAACGGCGAGCTCAAGCCGCTGCGCACCCTGCTCAACAACGGCGACGTGGTCGAGGTGGTCCGGGGCTCAAAGCCCGTGGTGCCGCCGGACTGGCGTTCGTTGACGGTGACCGGCCGGGCCCGCTCGGCCATCCGCCGCCATATCCGCCAGACCGAGAAGGAAGAGTTCCTGCGCCTGGGCCGGGCCTCGGTGGAGCAGGTGTTCGAACGGGCCGGCAAGAAGCTGAAGGACGTGTCGCTGCGGCCGATCCTGGAGCGCTTCGCCCTGGAGACCGAGGAAGGCCTGTTCGACGCCGTCGGCCGCGGCCGCGTGCTGCCCGGCCAGGTGCTGGAGACGGCCTTCCCGGGCATGAAGGACGCGGTGATGGCCGTGGCCACGGCGCGGCGCAAGATCGAAGGCGGCACGGCTGCGCGGCTCTATGTGCGCGGCGGCGGCCTGACCCCGGGCGTGTCGCTGCACTTCGCCCACTGCTGCAGTCCCGTGCCGGGCGACCGGATCGTCGGCATCCTGCGCGAGGACGGGGCCAAAAACGAAGATGGGGGCCTGGACGTCCACACCATCGACTGCCCGAAGCTGGCCGAATACGAGGATCGCGAGGACCTCTGGCGCGATCTGAACTGGACGGCCGAGGCCGAGCGCGAGACCGTCTCCCTGGCCCGCCTGCACGCCACCATCGGCAACGCGCCCGGGGTGCTGGGCCAGGTCTGCACGATCATCGGCGAGGCCGGCGGCAACATCGTCAACCTGCGCATGCACCACCGCCAGAGCGACTTCTTCGACGTCGATATCGACATGGAAGTCCGCGACGCCAAGCACCTGACCAACATCTCGGCTGCGCTGCGGACCTGCCCGACCGTCGAGACCGTGGACCGGACGCGGGGGTAGCCCGCGAGGTCGGGGTTTTCGAACGTCTGCTATGACCCCAATCCGACGTCCGCTCAGGGGCGTTGGCGGACGTCTCAGCCCGTGGCTTCGTGGCGCTCCACGCTCGCCTGGCGCAGGATGTGCGACAACTCTTCGACCGAATAGGGCTTTTGCAGCAGCGGGAAGCCGTGATGGGCGTCGGTGGCCAGCACGTGGCTGTAGCCGCTGGTCAGCACCACCTGCACGCCGGGCCAGCGCCCGTTGATGATGCGCGCCAGCTCGACCCCGCCGATCCCGGGCATGACCACGTCGCTGAACACGATGTCGAAGGTGGCCTCGGCCTCGAGCCGCGCGAGCGCCTCCACCGCGTTGGTCGCCAGCTCGGTGCGATAGCCCAGGTCCTGCAGCAGCTGGGTGGCGAATTCACCGATCGCCGCATTGTCCTCGACGACCAGAATACGCCCCTCGTGACGGGTGCGCGCGGGCGTGGGGGAAAGCCTGGCCTGGGTCTCGACCCGCCGGGTCCGAGGCAAATACAGGGTGAAGGTCGAGCCGTGCCCGAGACGGCTTTCCACCGCCACGTCGCCGCCGGACTGCTTGGCGAAACCGTAGACTTGGCTCAGGCCAAGACCGGTGCCGCGGCCGACCTCCTTGGTGGTGAAGAAGGGTTCGAAGATCCGGGCCAGATCGCCCTGCGAAATGCCGCCGCCGCGGTCGATCACCGAGACGGTGGCGAAATCGCCCTGGCTGGCCGCGTGGCCGCGAACGGCGGGAATCGCGCCGGTCGCGTCGATGCGGATGGCCAGCGCGCCTTCGCCGTCCATGGCGTCGCGCGCATTGACCGCCAGGTTGATCAGGGCCGTTTCGAACTGGTTGATGTCGGACTCCACGAAGCAGTCCTCGCACAGGATCGTGACGTCCAGCTGGATGCGGGCGCCCAGGATCGAGCGCAGCATGTCGCTCAGGGTCTCGACCTTGGTGGCGAGGTTGAAATGCTCGGGCTTCAGGGCTTGGCGACGCGAGAACGCCAAAAGCTGGCTGGTCAGCTTGGCGGCGCGGTCGGCCGTGTCGGAGATGGCGTCGATATAGCGGCGTCGCCGGTCGGCCGGCAGGTCGCGGCTGCGCAGCAGGTCGGCCGACGAGCGGATGACGGTCAGCAGATTGTTGAAGTCGTGGGCCACGCCGCCGGTCAGTTGGCCGATGGCCTCCATCTTCTGGGCTTGGCGCAGGGCCTCCTCGGTCCGTTTCAGCGCTTCGGCCTGCTGCTTTTCCTCGGTGATGTCACGCCCGTACCCGTAGACCAGCCCGTCCTCGAAGGCGGTGTTCCACGAGATCCAGCGGACACCGCCGTCCAGCGTTAGATAGCGGTTCTCGAAACCGGTGACCTGTGGGCCCTGCAAGATCTCGCGGTGCGTCTGGCGGGTGACCGGCCAATCGGCGGGATCGACGAAGTCCTCCATCGGCCGGCCGATCACGTCCTCGACGCGGTGGCCGAGGATCCGGGTCCAGGCCGGGCTCACCGATTGGAAGGCGCCGACCGCATCGACCACCACCATCAGGTCGCGGGCGTTGGTCCAGATCCGGTCCGACCGGCGTCGTTCCTCCTCGACGCTGCGAGCCTGGGCGAGGGAGCCGGCCGCCCTGTCGGCGACCAACGTCGCCAAATCCAGCAAGCCTTCGTCATCGCGACGGTGCGGATTGAGGCCCAGCACCAGGATCGCCGCCGGGTCGCCATGCAGGCCCGGGATCGGGATCACCAGGCTTTCAGTCGGCGGGATCGACCACGCCCCGGTGGGATAGGGGCCCTTCGGCAGGACGTGCTTGCGCAGCCCCGCGTGGGTGGTCTCCAGCGGCCAGGTTCGTTGCAGCAGCTCGCGACCTTCCTCGGTCGCCGAGCAACCGACCAGCCCGCCCAGGGGATCGCGGACATAGGCCAGCGAAAAGGGGAAGTCCTCGGTGTTGGCCGCCAGGGCGTCGCACAGGCCCTGCAGCACCGCATCCCGGGTGACCGCACCGATCAGGCACTCGCCCAGGCGGCGCACGGTCTCCAGCCGCCGCTCGCTGATCACCCGCTCGGTCTCCTCGGTGACCACGCACATCAGGCCCCTGATGTCGCCCTGATCGCGCAGCGGACTATAGGAGAAGGTGTGATAGGTCTCTTCGGGATAGCCGTTGCGTTCGAGCAGCAGCTGCAGGGCCTTGTTCCAGGTTGGAACGCCCTGCTGCATCACCGAATGGACCTGCGGTTCGACGTCCTCATAGACCTCGCGCCACACCTCCTGGAACGGCCGGCCCAGGGACGCCGGGTGCTTGGTTCCCAGGGTGGGGATGTAGGCGTCGTTGTAGAAGAAGCGCAGATCCTCGCCCCAGCCCAGCCACATCTCGAAGCGGGACGTCAGCATCATGGCCAGCGGCGTCTTCAGGCCGGTCGGCCAGGCGTCGGGCGGGCCGAGCGGCGTGGCGGCCCAATCGGTTTCGCGCATGCGGCGCGCCATCTCGCTGTCGCCCGGGAAGACCTGGGCGAGCGTCTGGCTCATGTCGAGCGGCCTGCGATTCACGAGTTTTCCAGCGGACAGATGAACAGCTTAACTAGAACGCAGCCTGTCTGAAAAGGCTCCGGGCTTAGGCGCGCACGACCGCGTGCAGGGCCTTGAGGGTCTTCAGCAGCCCCGCCGCGTCGCTCAGCGGCAGGCAGCTGGGGCCGTCGCACAGGGCCTTGTCGGGCTCGGGGTGGAACTCCAGGAACACCCCGTCCGCGCCCGCCGCCACGGCGGCCTTGGCGATGATCGGCACGCCCTCGCGGCGACCGCCGGTCGAGCCGCCGGCCGTGCGAGGATCGGCGCCCGGCAGCTGGACGGCGTGGGTGGCGTCGATGGTCACCGGCACGCCCAGGCTCTGCATCTGCGCGATGCCCAGCATGTCGACGACCAGATTGTTGTAGCCGAACGAGGCGCCGCGTTCGCACAGGACGATCTGCAGGTCCGGGGCGGCCTCGCGGGCCTTGTGGACGATGTTCTTGCAATCCCAGGGGGCGATGAACTGGGCCTTCTTGACGTGCAGCCAACCGCCTTGGGCCGCGGTGGCGCGCGAGGCGGCGACGATCAGGTCGGTCTGGCGGCACAGGAAGGCGGGGATCTGCACCAGGTCGGCGACGGCGGCCACCGGCTGCGCCTGGTCGACCTCGTGGATGTCGGTGGCGATCGGCACGTCCAGCTTGGCCTTGATCTCGGCCAGCATGGAGAGGCCCTCCTTCAGGCCGGGGCCGCGATAGCTGGTGATCGACGAGCGGTTGGCCTTGTCGAAGCTGGCCTTGAACACATAGGGCAGGCCCAGCTCGGCGGTGATCGCCTTCAGCTCGCGCCCGACCTCCAGGGCCAGCTCCAGGTTCTCCAGCACGTTCAGGCCGGCGATCACGGCCAGCGGCTGGCCGGCGCCCATCGACAGGTTCCAGCGCTTCAGGGTGACGACGGACATCCAGGATATTCCTTAAAAGGCGGTGGCGCGCTTATGCCCTAAGCGCCGTGACCGCGTCGAGGGTCGCGGCCGTCAGGGGCGAGGGCAGGGCGTCGAGCGCGAACCAGCCCCAATCGGCCAGGGCCTGCGGTTCCTGGATCGCCGGTTCGCCCACGCAGCCGTCGGCGCGATAGGTCACCGCCACCCAGTGGCTGTCGTGCCCGATCATGTCGGTGACGCACAGCACGGGGCCGGCGACGATGGTGATCCCCAGTTCCTCGAGGATCTCGCGCTCGGCGCAGGTGCGGCCGCTCTCGCCCCAGTCCAGCTTGCCGCCGGGCTGGCCCCAGTGGCCGGCCTCGGGCTGGCGCTTGCGCTGGACCAACAGGATGCGGCCCTGGCCGTCGAGGATCGCCGCGCCGCAGCCTATGCGGGGGCGGGGAGGGTTTGATTCTACGGTGCTCATGACGGCGAAATAGCATGGGGCGTGGACGGGGGCACACCCTCGCGGCAAAGCGTGGAAAAGTCCGGCTCTGTTTGTGGGACGCGTGCGTGTCCCCTGTTTGTAGACTCGCCGCCAGCCGCTATATCCCCCTCTCATGACCAACGACGACGTCCTCGACGAATTCCGCGCCGCCGGCGCCCTGCGCGAAGGCCACTTCGTGCTGTCCTCCGGCCTGCACAGCCCCGTCTTCCTGCAGAAGAACCTGGTGTTCATGCGGCCCGAGCGCTGCGCGCGCCTCTGCAAGGCCCTGGCCGAAAAGATCGTGGCCACCGTCGGCCAGCCCGATGTGGCCGTCTCGCCGGCCGTGGGCGGGATCATCCCCGGCTACGAGACCGCCCGCTGGCTGAACGTCGCCTCGATCTATGTCGAGCGCGAGGGCGGCGGCTTCAAGTTCCGTCGCGGCTTCCACCTGGAGCCCGGCCAGAAGGTCGTGATGGTGGAAGACATCGTCACCACCGGCCTGTCGTCGCGCGAGTGCATCGAGGCCATCCAGGCGGCCGGCGGCGACGTGATCGCCGCGGCCTGCATCGTCGACCGCTCGGGCGGCAAGGTCGATGTCGGCGTGCCGCTGGTGTCGCTGTGCAGCCTGGAGGTCCCGGCCTATCCCGCCGACGCCCTGCCGCCTGAACTGGCCGCCATCCCGATCGAGGATCCGGGCAGCCGGCGCCTGAGGGGCTGACCGGCATGCTGCGGCTCGGCGTCAACATCGACCACGTGGCCACGATCCGCAACGCGCGCGGGTCCAGCTATCCCGAGCCGGTGCGCGCCGCCGAGCTGGCCCTGGCGGCCGGCGCCGACGGCATCACCGCCCACCTGCGCGAGGACCGCCGCCACATCGGCGACGCCGACATCGCCTTGCTGACCGACCTGTGCCGCAAGCGCGGCAAGCCGCTGAACTTCGAGATGGCGGTCACCGACGAGATGGTCGCCATCGCCTTGCAGGCCAGGCCGCACGCCGCCTGCCTGGTGCCCGAGCGCCGCGAGGAGGTCACCACCGAGGGCGGCCTGGACGTGGTGCGCGGCAGGGTCCGTATCGTCGAGGCTGTCGCCCGCCTGCGCACGGTCGGGGCGCGGGTCTCGCTGTTCATCGAGGCCGATCCCGCCCAGATCCAGGCCTCGGCCGACGCCGGCGCCCAGGTGGTAGAGCTGCACACCGGCGCCTATTGCGACGCCGCTCGCGAAGGCCACGCCGACCGCGCCGCCGCCATCCTTCAAAGGCTGAAGACCGGGGCGGAATTCGCCGCCGGCCTGGGTCTGGAGGTCCACGCCGGCCACGGCATCGACTACGCCACGGTCAAGCCGATCGCCGCCATCCCGCAGATCGCCGAACTCAACATCGGCCATTTCCTGATCGGCGAGGCGATCTTCGTGGGTCTGCCCCAGGCCATGCAGCGGATGCGGGCCCTGATGGACGCGGCCCGCCTGGAAGTGGTCGCATGATCATCGGGATCGGCTCGGACCTGTGCGACATCCGCCGGATCGAGAAGTCCCTCGAGCGTTTCGGCGACCGGTTCACCAACAAGGTCTTCACCGAGATCGAACGCAAACGGTCGGAGCGCAAGCCCGACCGCGCCTCCAGCTACGCCAAGCGCTTCGCCGCCAAGGAGGCCTGCTCCAAGGCCCTGGGCACGGGGTTGAAGGGCGGCGTGCATCTGGCGGGCATGGGGGTGGTCAACCTGCCGTCCGGCAAGCCGACCATGACCCTGACCGGCGGCGCGGCCGAGCGGCTCGCATCGATGATTCCCGAGGGCATGACGCCGGTGATCCACCTGTCCCTGACCGACGACCATCCCTACGCCCAGGCCTTCGTGATCATCGAGGCGGTGCCCCGGGCCTAATCCTTCTCCCCCTTGCGGGAGAAGGTGTCGGCGAAGCCGACGGATGAGGGGTCTCTCAAACGTTGGCTTGTGCACGATTCCACCGCCGTCGCGGCTTAGAGGCCTTTCGACCCCTCATCCGACCTCCTTCGGAGGCCACCTTCTCCCGCAAGGGGAGAAGGACTTGAGTGCGGCCTCCACCTTGCACCCTCGAGCCCAAGGCGCCCGAAACGGCGCCGTTCTGGGACGGGGGACACGGATGGCTATCTGCAACGATTTCGAGGCGAGACCTGCGTCAAAAGCGCGTCGTGCGTCCGGGCTTATGCCCTGGCAGCAAAAGCCGTTCGCCTGGTTGCTGGTCGGCTGGGGCTTTGTGGCCCTGGTGTTGACGGCCCTCTTCGCCACAATTTAGGCCCGGATCAGGCGGTCAAGCTGGCGCTAGGGCGGCGTCATCTCGTCCCCGCCATGAAGACGAGTTAACGGGCGCGATGCTTGCTCCCGTCGTAAACCCCGTCTAGCTAGGCGCGTCGGGTTCGCCCGCCGCCCATCCGCCGAGAGCTCCACACCGCATGACCGAAGCCGCCGAAACCGAAAAGCCCGACGACAAGGCCGGAGCGGTCAAGGAGTTCATCGAGATCGTCAAGACGGTCGCCTACGCCCTGGGCATCGCCCTGGTGCTGCGGGTGCTGCTGTTCCAGCCGTTCACGATCCCGTCGGCCTCGATGGAGCCCAACCTCTACCAGGGCGACTACATCATCGTTTCGAAGTTCAGCTACGGCTGGTCCAAGCACTCGATCCCGTTCAGCCCGCCGCTGTTCAACGGACGAATCCTGGCCAAGGAGCCCCGCCGCGGCGACATCATCGTCTTCAAGCTGCCGCGCGATCCGAACGTCGACTACATCAAGCGCCTGATCGGCCTGCCCGGCGACAAGATCCAGGTGCGCGGCGGCGTGGTCTACATCAACGGCAAGGCCTTGCCGCGCAAGGAAATGCCCTCGGCCCTGGTGGACACCGGCTACGGCACCGTGCGCGCCGGCCGCTTCGAGGAGACCAATCCCGAAGGCCGCCGCTACGCCACCCAGGACTATGGTCCCGACAGCGAGGCCGACAACACCGGCGTCTACGTCGTGCCGACCGGCTGCTACTTCTTCATGGGCGACAACCGCGACAACTCGCTGGACAGCCGCTTCGACCCCGGCGTCTCGGCCTTCAAGACCGGCTCCGGCACGTGCAAGTGGGACTACGCCAACGACCAGTATATCGGCATGCAGGAAGGCGTCGGCTTCGTGCCCGCCGAGAATCTGGTGGGCCGCGCCCAGCTGATCCTGCTGTCGTGGAACGCCGACGCCCACCTGTTCAAACCGTGGACCTGGTTCCTGGATGCTCGTCCGAGCCGCTTCTTCCGCGTCCTGAAGTAGTCATGGCCGCGAAATCCTCGTCCTTCGACAAGCTCAAGATGAGGATTTCGAATGCGCCCACAGTAGCCCTCATCCTGAGCTTGTCGAAGGACGAGGGCGGACCAGAGCCTTTTGATGACGACCTTGGATAGACGGGCGGCCGCGGTCGCGGATCTTGAGCGCCGGATCGGTCACACGTTCCAGGACCGCAAGCTGCTGGAGCTGGCCCTGACGCACGCCAGCGTCGGGGACGGCGCCAAGAAAGCCGGCGACAACGAGGTGCTGGAGTTCATCGGCGACCGCGTGCTGGGCCTGCTGGCCGCCGAGGCCCTGGCCGAACGCTTCCCCAAGGCCAAGGAAGGCGAACTGGCCCCGCGCCTTAACGCCCTGGTCAGCCGCGAGACCTGCGCCCGCGTTTCCCGCGCCGCCAATGTGGGGCCCGCCCTGCGCCTGTCGGCCTCATCCAGCAAGATCGGCGGCCGCGAGACCGACTCGATCCTGGCCGGCGCCGCCGAGGCGCTGATGGCGGCGCTTTACCGTGACGGCGGTCTGGAGACGGCCCGCCGCGTCTTCCTCGACCTGTGGGCCGACGAGTTCGACAAGGCCGGCGAGGGCAAGCCGCGCGATCCCAAGACCGCGCTGCAGGAATGGGCCCAAGGCCAGGGCAAGCCGCTGCCGACCTACGCCGTCAAGGACCGCAAGGGGCCTGACCACGCGCCGGTGTTCACGGTGCAGGTCACGGTGGTCGGCCTGGACCCGGTGTTCGCCGAAGGACGCTCGCGCCAGGAGGCCGAGAAGGCCGCGGCCAAGGCGCTGCTGGAGCGGGAAGGCGCAGGGATCTAGGCGGCGAACACTTGCCCCCTACGGGTCGCTTCGCGACCGTCTTCCCCCACAGGGGGAAGAGGAGCCGCGCTTTCGTCCTCCGCCCCCTGTGGGGGCGGACAGACCGCGCAGCGGTCAGGTGGGGGCAAGTGTTAGCCCCCGAGCCCCATCGGTGCTACACGCACGCCCAATGACTGAAAACACCTCCCAAGAGCCTTCGGGCCAGCCCACCCGCGCCGGCTTCGCCGCCATCATCGGCGCCCCGAACGCCGGCAAGTCCACCCTGGTCAACCGCATGGTCGGGGCCAAGGTCTCGATCGTCACCCAGAAGGTCCAGACGACGCGCTTTCCCGTGCGCGGCGTGGCCATGATCGGCCGGACCCAGATCATCCTGGTCGACACCCCCGGCATCTTCACTCCGCGCCGCCGCCTGGACCGCGCCATGGTCCGTTCCGCCTGGAGCGGCGCAGAGGACAGCGAAGTCGTCGTCCATCTGGTCGATGTCCAGGCCGAGCTGGCCTCGCGCGAGCGCCGCGCCTCGGCCGGCGAGCATCGCTCGGTGCAGGACGTCCAGACCATCATCGAGGGCCTGAAGGCCGCCAATCGCCAGGTGATCCTGGCGCTGAACAAGATTGACGGCGTCAAGCGCGAGACCCTGCTGGCCGTCGCCCACGATCTGTACGAAACCGGCGTCTATTCGGAGGTCTTCATGATCAGCGCCGGCACCGGCGCGGGCGTCGACGACCTGACCGCCAAGCTGGCCTCGCTGATGCCGGAGGGGCCCTGGCTCTATCCGGAAGACCAGACCGCCGACCTGCCGGCCCGCCTGCTGGCCGCCGAGATCACCCGCGAGAAGATCTATCTGCGCGTCCACGAGGAGCTGCCCTACGCGGCTTCGGTCGAGACCACCGCCTTTGAGGAGCGCGCCGACGGCAGCGCCCGCATCGAGCAGACCATCTATGTCGAACGCGACGGCCAGCGGGCCATCGTGCTGGGCAAGGGCGGCGAGGTGATCAAGTGGATCGGCAAGACCTCGCGCGAGGAGCTGGAAGAGATCCTGGATCGCAAGATCCACCTGTTCCTGCACGTGAAGGTCAAGGAAAACTGGGCCGAGGAACGCGGCCTGTTCAACGACATGGGCCTGGATTTCGACGTCTAGCCGCCGGCCTGAGCCAGCTTCTCGGCGCGCGCTCTGTCAGCCAAGCGTCGGCGATAGATAGCCGCGTTGCGGCTGTGCCTGTTGAAGGCGACCATGTCGTCGGGGCCGTTGAACCACATGTCGCGGCCCTGAACCTCGGTCAGGCCGTGATCCAGCACGGCGATGCCGCCCTCGACCTCGTCGAATAGGGTCTGTTCGATCTCGAAGTCCCGCTCGGCGCCCTGGCTTCGACCTTGGGCCCGCTGGTCGTAGGCGGCCAGGCTGGTCTTGGCGACATCGGGCGAGATCTTGCGGGCGACGATCCCCTGCAGGAAAGCCGCGCGGTCACGGGCTTCGCGATCGGCATAGGCCAGGTGATAGTCCTTGGACGCCTGGCGGACCACGGCGATCCGAGCCTTGGCCTGCTTGCGCGCCGCGGCCGTGGCCAGGGCGCTGGGATCCAGCGTCAGGTCGCCGGCGGCGGCGCTCAGCGCCTTGTGCAGAGCCGCCCTGGCTTGGGCGTCTTCCGCCTTTCGTGCGGCGTCGGCCTTCAGCGTGTCGGCCTGCAGGCCTCTGACATCGCCGGCCTTGAACAGGTCGACCTGCTGGCGGGCCAGGGGGGTGAGGATCAGGATGGCGAACACCACGCCCAGCAAGGTGTTGAAGTGCAGCGGCCCACGCTCGCCGTTCTTCCAGCGCACGAAGCCGAAATAGAGCAGGCACCAGACCGCCAGGGCGATGATGACGGTCGGGACCAGGCTGTGATTGAAGATCCGCCACAGGGCCGAACCCATCGGGACGTCCAGGGCCAGGCGCGGCGCGCGCAGGGCGTAGCAGCCGGCGCCGGCCCCCGCCACGACGATCGCCAAGACGAAGGCCGGCCAGGTCGTCGGGACGGGCGGCTTTTCACGCCGCGGTTTGGAGCGTGTGGCTTTCGTGGACGGCGTATCGGTCATCTTTCCCCCTGGCGCGCGACGCCGCTTCCGCAGGATTTGCTAGCAGCCTCGTGTGCGTCGCACAATCCGAAGCGGCCTCGCGGGCGATCCGCGCGGCGGGCTTGACTTCGCCGCCGACACCCTGCCTTTGGACCGTGAACAGACAGGGAATATCGTCGCCTGTGAGCAAGATCGAAACTGCTTTCGCGCCGGCCTCGCCCAGCGCCCCGACCACTGTGGACCTGGACGCCTATTTCGCTCGCATCGGCTATGACGGTCCGCGCCAGCCGACCCTGGCGGTGCTGCGCGCGATCCACCAGAAACATCCCGACGCGATTCCCTTCGAGAATGTCGATGTGCTGCTGGGCAGGCCGATCAGTCTGGATCCGGCCGACATCGACGCCAAGCTGATCGCGGCCGGGCGAGGGGGCTACTGCTACGAGCAGAACGGCCTGCTCAAGCGCGTGCTGACGGCGCTGGGCTTCGAGGTCACGGGTCTGATGGCGCGGGTGCTGTGGATGGTCCCCGCCGATGTTCCGCCCCGGCCGCGTTCGCACATGGTGCTGGGCGTGCGCGTTCCCGGCGACGACACGGTGTGGCTGGCCGATGTCGGCTTCGGCGGCTGCGTGCTGACCGGGCCGCTGCGGCTGTTTTCCGACGAGGTGCAGGCCACCCCTAACGGCGACTTCCGCATCCTGCCGATGGCCGAACTGGGCGGCGAGCGCCAGGTGCAGGCCGATCTGTCGGGCAAGTGGGCGGCGACCTATCAGGTGGCGCTCGGCCCGTGGGGCGACCAGGACTATGAGCAGGTCAATTTCTACACCTACAGCCATCCCAGCTCGCACTTCACCTGGAGCCTGACGGCTGGTCGCACCACCCCGGACGCGCGCTACGCGATGAAGAACAACCGCCTGACCCACCGCGACGCCGACGGCGCCCTGGTCGAGCAGCGCGACCTGTCGGCGGACGAGCTGGAGGCGACCCTGCGCGACGTCATCGGCCTGCCGGTCGAACCCGCGTGGCGGCCGCTGATCGAGAAGATCGTCGGCTGGGGGACCCCCGCCTAGATGGAATGGCCCCTCTGATGGAATGGCCCCTCTGATGGAATGGGAAGACGAGGCCTTCGTGCTGTCGGCGCGCGTGCACGGCGAGACCGGGGCGATCGTCGAGCTGCTGACCCAGGACCGGGGCAAGTTCGCCGCCCACGTCTCGGGCGCGGCCTCGCGGCGGATGAAGCCGTTCCTGCAGGCCGGGGCCAAGGTCATCGCCCGCTATAGGGCCCGGATGAGCGACCAGCTGGGCGCGGCGACCCTGGAGCCGATGGGCGAGGGGCCTTCGTCGCTGTTCGATGAGCCGCTGGCCTTGTCGGGCCTGTCAGCCGCGGCCGCCGTCGCCGCCGGCGCCTTGCCCGAGCGCGAGGCCCATCCCGGCGCCTTCCATGCCCTGGAGGCCCTGATCGCCGCCCTGGCCATCCCGGAGATCTGGCCGGCGGTCTATGTGCGGTTCGAGGCCGGGCTGCTGCAGGACCTGGGGTTCGGCCTGGACCTGTCCAAGTGCGCCGCCACCGGCTCGTTGGACGACCTGATCTATATCAGCCCGCGCACGGGCCGGGCGGTCAGCCGCGAGGCCGGAGCGCCCTATCACGACAAGCTTCTGCCCCTGCCGCCGTTCATGCTGTCGGCCCAGGGCGGGCTGGTCGAGGGCGACGTCAAGGCGGGCCTGGACATCACCGGCCACTTTCTCGAGCAGTTCGTGTTCCATCCGCTGAACAGGCCGCTGCCGCCGGCCCGGGTGTGGCTGCTGGACCGGCTGGGCGAGGCGGGGCGGCTTTAGCGAGCAGGCCGAACGAACCGTCACAAAGCGTGGCTATCGGGACTCAAAGTCTGGAGTCCGTCCATGTCCGTCGTCCTCGACCGCTACGCCCTGAACCGTCGCCGTCTGCTCAAGTCCTTCGGGGCCAGCGCGGTCACCGCCCTGTCGATCCCGCTGATCACCGGCCAGGCCTTCGCCCAGGCGGTGTTCGCGCAGTATCCATTCCAGCTGGGCGTGGCCTCGGGCGACCCGTGGCCGGACGGCTTCGTGATCTGGACCCGTCTGGCGCCCGAGCCGTTCGAGATCGGCTACGGCATGCCGACGGCCCCGGTGGCCGTGGACTGGGAAGTGGCGGCTGATCGCGGCTTCAAGACCGTGGTCGCCAAGGGAACCGCCGTGGCGACGCCGGAGCTGGGTCACTCGGTCCACGTCGAAGTCGCGGGCCTCGAGGCCGGCCGTGACTACTGGTACCGCTTCATGGCCGGCAAGGAGCGCAGCCTGACGGGCAGGGCTCGCACCGCTCCGGCGGCCGGCGCCGCCCTGGACCGAGCGCGCTTCGCCGTCGTCGGCTGCCAGTACTACGAGGCCGGCTACTACACGGCCTATCGCAAGATGGCCCAGGACGCGCCGGACTTCGTCTTCCACTACGGCGACTACATCTACGAAGGGCGCGGCAACCGGACCTCGAACGGCCCGGACGGTCCGCGCGAGAATGTCCGCCAGCACTTCGGCGGCGAGATCTACGCCCTGGACGACTATCGCCGCCGTTACGCCCAGTACAAGATGGACACCGACCTGCAGGCGGCCCACGCCGCCGCCCCGTGGTTCGTGGTCTGGGACGATCACGAGACCGACAACAACTGGGTCGGCGACATCGATCAGGACGGCACCGATCCCAAGATCTTCAACCTGCGCCGCGAGGCGGCCGTCCAAGCCTATTACGAAAACATGCCTCTGCGGGCCTCGTCGTTCCCGGTCGGGACGTCGATCCAGATCTATCGCCGCGCCGCCTGGGGGCGGCTGCTGGAGTTGAACCTGCTGGACACCCGCCAGTTCCGCACCGACCAGCCGTGCGGCGACAAACGGGTGGTCTGCTCCACCCTCGAACGCCCCGACGCCGAGGTGCTGGGTGCGAAGCAGGAGAAGTGGCTGGTCGACGGCCTGACCGCCTCTAAGGCGACCTGGAACGTCCTGGCCCAGCAGGTGATGATGATGGACCTGGATCGCGCGCCCGGTCCGGACGTGGTGGTCAATCCCGACAGCTGGGGCGGCTACCGCACGCCGCGCAATCGCCTGCTCAAGCAGATCCGCGACCGCAAGATCGCCAACACCGTGGTCCTGACCGGCGACGAGCACCAGAACTTCGCCGGCGAGCTCTTCCTGGACGGCGCCCATCCGGACGCCCGGCCGATCGCCACCGAGTTCGTCACCACCTCGATCTCGTCGGGTGGCGACGGCGTCGACCAGACCCCGGACTTCGCCGCGATCCAGGCCGCCAACCCGCAACTGAAGTTCAATAACAGTCAGCGCGGCTATGCGATCTGCGACGTGACTGACAAGCGCTGGGTCACCGAGTTCAAGGTGCTGGACGCCATCACCCGCCGCGACGGCGTGCTGACCACGCGCAAGAAACTCGCGATCGAGGCCGGCGATCCGCGTCTGGTCGAGGTTTGAGTCCACGAAGGGGGAACAAAAGGCGTTCAAGGGAGGATTTGCCGTGCGGGATTGGCTAATGTGGCCATTCACGCGTAACGAATCTCCCCAATGAACAAACCAGTCCTCCCCCCTGGCGGTCCCGGCGACGGCGATCGCATCCTCGATGAACCGCTGAGCGAGGCGCTTTCCAAGCGCTACCTGGCCTATGCGCTGTCGACGATCGGCTCGCGGGCCCTGCCCGACGTGCGCGATGGCTTGAAGCCCGTTCACCGTCGCGTGCTGCACGCGATGAACAACATGCGCCTCAACCCCGAAGGCGCCGCGCGCAAGTGCGCCAAGGTGGTCGGCGAGGTGATGGGCAACTTCCACCCGCACGGCGACCAGTCGATCTACGACGCCCTGGTCCGCCTGGCCCAGGACTTCGCCCAGCGGGTGCCGCTGGTCGACGGCCAGGGCAATTTCGGCAACATCGACGGCGATAACCCCGCCGCCATGCGCTACACCGAGTGCAAGATGACCGCCGCGGCCATGCTGCTGCTGGACGGCATCGACGAGGACGCGGTCGACTTCAAGCCGTCCTATGACGGCCAGGACGAGGAGCCGGTGGTCCTGCCGTCGGGCTTCCCGAACCTGCTGGCCAACGGCTCGTCGGGCATCGCCGTGGGCATGGCCACCTCGATCCCGCCGCACAACCCGGCCGAGCTGATCGACGCCTGCCTGCTGCTGCTGTCCAAGCCCGAGGCGACGACCGCCGAGATCCTCGAACGCGTGCCGGGTCCGGACTTCCCGACCGGCGGCGTGATCGTCGAAGGCCGCGAGAGTCTGCTGGAGACCTACGAGACCGGCCGTGGCGGCGTACGCACCCGCGCCAAGTGGGAGAAGGAAGACACCGGCCGCGGCACCTATCAGATCGTCGTCACCGAGATCCCGTATCAGGTGAAGAAGTCCGACCTGGTCGAGCAGCTGGCCGATCTGATCGACAGCAAGAAGGCCGCCCTGCTGGGCGACGTGCGCGACGAGAGCGCCGAGGACATCCGCCTGGTCCTTGAGCCCAAGTCCAAGAACGTCGAGCCCGAAGTGCTGATGGAGAGCCTGTTCAAGCTCTCGGCGCTGGAAAGCCGCTTCCCGGTCAACATCAACGTGCTGGACGCGCGCGGCACGCCCGGGGTGATGGGCATCAAGCAGGCGCTGATCGCCTTCCTGGCCCACCGCCGCGACGTGCTGACCCGCCGGGCCCGCCATCGCCTGGCCAAGATCGAAGCCCGCCTGCACATCTTGGACGGCCTGCTGATCGCCTACCTCAATCTGGATGAGGTGATCCGCATCGTCCGCTACGAGGACGAGCCCAAGCAGAAGCTGATGGCCGCCTTCGCGCTGTCGGACATCCAGGCCGACGCCATCCTCAACACCCGCCTGCGCCAGTTGGCCAAGCTGGAGGAGATGGAGATCCGCCGCGAGCACGCCGAACTGGTGGAAGAGCGCGACGGCATCATGGGCATGTTGGCCAGCGACAAGAAGCAGTGGGACCTGGTCGGCACGGGCCTGCGCCAGGTGCGCGCCACGCTGATCAAGATCAAGCACCCGCACGACAAGCCGCGCCCGACCGGCGTGATCGGCCGCTCGATCTTCGCCGACGCGCCGATCGTCGACGCCGACGCGGCCCTGGAGGCGATGATCGTCCGCGAGCCGATCACCGTCATCCTGTCGGACCGCGGCTGGATTCGCGCCGCCAAGGGCAAGATCGACGACCCGTCCGAGCTGAAGTTCAAGGAAGGCGACAAGCTGGGCTTCCTGGCCCCGGCCGAGACCACCGACAAGCTGCTGCTGTTCACCAGCGACGGCCGGTTCTTCACGATCAGCTGCAACAACCTGCCGTCGGCCCGTGGCCATGGCGAGCCCGTGCGGATGATGATCGAGCTCGATGACAAGGTGAAGATCATCGACATGTTCCCGTTCAAGGCCGGGCGCAAACGCTTCCTGGCCTCGAAGCAGGGCTACGGGTTCCTGATGCCGGAAGAAGAGGCCATCGCCAACCGCAAGGCCGGCAAGCAGGTGCTGACGGTCGACGCGGCCGGCGCGGCCTTCTGCCTGGAGGCGGTGGGCGACCAGATCGCGGTGATTGGCGACAACGGCAAGATCCTGATCTTCCCGCTGGAGGAGCTGCCCGAGATGCCGCGCGGCAAGGGCGTCAAGCTGCAGGCCTATCGCGAGGGCGGTCTGCGCGACGCGATCTCGTTCAACACCGACGGCGGCGCCTTCTGGATCGACACGGCCGGCCGTCGCCGCGACTGGGTCGAGTGGAAGGACTGGATCGGCAAGCGCGCCGGGGCCGGCAAGCTGTCGCCCAAGGGCTTCCCGACGTCCAAGCGGTTCCGGCCGAAATAGGATGGGCTTGGTCCGATCCCAGGGGCGCAATGTGCTGCGCAAGACCGCGGGCGCCCTGGCGGCGCTGCTCGGCCTCACCGCGGTC
>NZ_JBAPVS010000149.1:0-9493 GCF_049283275.1 Caulobacter sp.
TCCCCGTGGCGGTGATCGTCGCCAGCCGGACCCCCAACGCGCCCCTGGACCGCGACTGGCGCGCCGCCGAGATCGCGCCCGCAGAGCGTGCTTGCCGCGCGGTGGTGATTGACGCTCGGGCCAGCCACACCTCGATCCTCGACGCCCAGCGTGGTGATGTGGTGGACGCGGTGGCGTGGCTGACCCGCGAGGGGCCGCCGGTCGAGGGGCGTGGCTGCTGAACGGCTTAGGGCCGGGACCCCAGCCACCGTCTCACCGGCGCGTCGTAGAACCGGAAGGCGGTCCAGGCCGCGGTCGGCGCGACGACCACGCCCAGGACCCCGAACCACAGCGGCAGCAGCGGCTTCCAGCCATCCGGATAGAGCCGCAACATCACCGCCCAGGTCGTCCAGTGCAGGGCGTAGAGCGGATAGGAGAGCTCGCCCGCCGTCCTGCACAATGCGCCGACTGAGCCCTTGGGGTCGTGGGCGCCCACCAGCACCAGCAACGGGAACAGCAGCGCCACGCAGGTGAAGTCGAACAGGCCGTTCCAAGGTAAGATTGGCCACGCCAGGATCGGTCCAGACAGGATCGGCATGGCCAGCGCGGCCATCAGCACGAGGGCCGGCGCCAGCAGGCGCGGCTTGGGCGCCAGGGCCCGATACCGCCAGCAGGCCCAGCCCAGGCTGAAGCTGAAGGTCGCCCGCACCACGCCCAGCCAGAAGGTCGCCTGGTCCCAGCCCGTCTCCACGCCGTTCAAGCCCAGGGCCACCCACGCCATAACCGCGCCGCTCAGCACCACGATCGCCATCAGCCCCAGGTCGGGCAATCGCCGTAGGGGGAACCACAAGGCGCTGACGATCACCTCCAGGCACAGCGACCAGGCCAGAGGATTGAACGGGAATAGGGTGGGGAAGGTCCATTCGGCCGGGTGGCCCAGGCGCGGGATCAGCAGCAGGCCGCGCGCCAGGTTCGGCCAGAACGGCGGCGCGCTGCGCGAGGTCAGGACCGCGCCGATCAGGGTCGACAACACCAGCAGCGGCCAGATGCGGACAATGCGGATCCAGAGATAGGCCGGCCAACCGATCCGGCGACGCTCGAACGCGTGGGCCAGGACGAAGCCGCTGAGGCAGAAGAAGAAATCGACCCCGAGATAGCCGTGGGCGAACAGCGCCGGCCGCCCCGTCCAACTGGCGAAGTGGTACAGCAGCACCCCCAGCGCCGCCACGGCCCGCAGGCCGTCCAAGGCGGCGAACCGCTGTGTCCCGTTTTCCGTCACCCGTCGGTTCTTGAGGATCGCGGCGGGTTTCGCAAGGGGGCTGGCAATCCTGGTCCGAACACGCATCGGCTGGATCGGCGAGGCCGGTGACCGCCGGCCCCGTTCGATCTCGAACCGGAGGAGCGCGCTCTTACCGCACCGCCGTCCACGGCCGGCTCAGCAGCACCGCGCAGTTGATCAGCCCGACCAGCGAGTACGTCTGCGGATAATTGCCCCACAGCTCGCCGTCGGCGAAGCCGATGTCCTCCGACAGCAGGCCCGCGGTGGTGCGCCGGCCCAGCATCTCCTCGAACAGTTCGCGGGCCTCGTCGATGCGGCCGGCCAGGTACAGGGCCTCCACCAGCCAGAAGGTGCAGATGTTGAACGCCGTCTGCGGGGCGCCGAAGTCGTCGGGGATGGCGTAGCGCAGCAGGTAGGACCCCTTGCGCAGGCCCGCCTCGATCGCCGCGACGGTGGCGACGTTGCGCGGGTCCTTGGCTTCGATGAAGCGTAGATCGACCAGCTGCAGCAGGCTGGCGTCCAGCTCGTCGCCCTCGAAGGTGGCGGCGTAGCGGCCAAGGTCCGCGTTCCAGGCGCGCTGGTCGATGGTGGCGCGCACCTTGGCGGCGCGGTCGTTCCAGAAGGCGGCGCGATCGGCCAGGCCCAGGCGGTCGGCGGCGTTGCCCAGCCGGTCGCAGGCCGCCCAGCACATCACCGCCGAATAGGTGTGGACATTGGCCCGGCCGCGGAACTCCCACAGGCTGGCGTCGGGCTGGTCGTGCAGTTGGAAGGCCCGTTCGCCCACGGGCTCCAGATTGTGGAAGTCCTCGACCGTGCCGGGCCGCAGCAGGCGCTCGTCGAAGAAGGCCTGAACGGTGGACAGGATGATCTGGCCGTAGACGTCGTGCTGCTGATGCTCGAAGGCCTGGTTGCCGATCCGCACCGGCCCCATGCCGCGATAGCCGGGCAGGGCGGGGGCGAAGCGTTCGGTCAGCTGCGGCTCGAACCCCACCCCGAACAGCGGCTGGATGTGGCCGCCGGCCGCCCGGTCGACGATGTTGCGCAGGTAGCCCAGATAGTTCTCCAGGATGTCGACCGCGCCCAGGCGGTTGAGGGCCTGGACCACGTAATAGGCGTCGCGCAGCCAGCAGTAGCGGTAGTCCCAGTTGCGGCCGCTGTCGGCGTGCTCGGGGATCGAGGTGGTCATGGCCGCCACGATCGCCCCGGTCTCCTCGTGCATGCAGAGTTTCAGGGTGATGGCCGAGCGGATCACCGCGCTCTGATAGTCCAGCGGCACGGCCAGGCCCCGCACCCAGTCCATCCAGTATTCCTGGGTCTGTTGCAGCATGCGGTTGCAGGTGGCCCCGATGTCGGCGTTGAAGCCCTCGTCGGCCCCCAGGAACATGGCGATGGGCTTTTCCAGCCGGAAGGTGCGCTCCTCCAGCACGTGCGACACCGGCCCGTCGGTCGACAGGCGCAAGGTCATGTCCGAGCACAGATAGCGGATGTGGTTGGAGCCGTGGGTGCGCTCTGCCGCCCGCGCGCCCCAGTCGGCGCTGGGGCGCAGACGGATGGTGATCCGCGCCACGCTGGTCAGGGGACGGATCAGGCGAATGAAGGCGGTGGGCCGGAAGCTGCGGCCGAACTGCTGGTAGCGGGGGGAGAAATCGATGATCTCGACGCTGGCCCCGTCGGCGTCGGTGATCACCGTGCGCAGGATCGGGGTGTTGCGCAGATAGGCCTGCTCCACGCTCGTGGCGCCGTCGACCGCGACCTCCCAGACGCCCTGGGCGGCCGGATCGCCGGGCTCCAGCCCGCCCAGCAGCGAACTGAAGACCGGGTCGGAATCGATCCGCGGCGCGCAGGCCCAGACGAAGCGGCCGCTACGGTCGATCAGGGCGCTGACCGCGCAGTTGCCGATCGGGAAGAGGTCGAGGTTTTGCGGCATGCTGTGGTTCCGCTCGCTTTCACGCTTCAGTTTTTCAAACCGCTCATCCCGGCGAACGCCGGGACCCAGATCCCAAAGCTGGGAGGCTGATTGGAAGGGCGTCGAGCTCGTGGAGCCAACACCCTGCCTTGTGCCATCTGGGTCCCGGCGTTCGCCGGGATGAGCGGACCGTTAGAGGCTCACCGCCGTATCAGGATCGGCACCGGCGAGTGCTTGCCGGTGTGGGCCGCGACGTGGGCGCCGATGTGCTCGAAGGTGATGTCGGTGCTGTCCGCGCCGATCCGCAGGCCGTCGATCTGCAGGTGGTCGATGCCGATCGGTAGGCGCGGATCGCTCAGATGCACTTCGCCCCGCCAGCCGTCGATGGTGATCCCCAGGCAGGCCTGCAGCATCATGAAGGCCGAGCCGGCGGCCCAGGCCTGGGGCAGACAAGCCACCGGATAGGCCACCGGCGGCTCGCCCGGTTGGCGCGGGAAGCCGCAGAACAGCTCCGGCAGGCGCATCTCGTAGTGGGCGGCGGTCTCGAACAAGCCCGAGGTCATCTGAACCACGCCGTCCCGGTGGCCGTAGCGGGCCATGCCCATGGCGCAGATGGCGGTGTCGTGCGGCCAGACCGAGCCGTTGTGATAGCTCATCGGATTGAACCGCGGTTCGCCCTGGGCCAGGGTCCGCACGCCGAAGCCGTTATGAAACGCCGCCGACAGCAAGGCGTCGGCCACCTTCTTGGCGCGGTCCGGCGAGGGCAGGCCGCAGAACAGCAGGTGGCCGGGATTGGAGCCGCGCACGCGACAGGGCTTGCCGTGACCGTCGATGGCCATGGCGTAGAAGCCCTTGTCCTCCATCCAGTAACGGTCCTCGACCTGCTGGCGAAGCTGCTCGGCCTTGGCCGCCCAGCGCGCGGCGTTCTCGGTCTCGCCGCGTCGTTGGGCCAGGTCCGCCATGCCCTTGAACGCGGCGAAGGCGTAGCCCTGGACCTCGACGACGGCGATCGGCCCGTCGGGGAACTTGCCGTCCTCGTGGAAGACGCTGTCTTCGCTGTCCTTCCAGTTCTGGTTGGACAGGCCCGATTCCAGGCCACGGGCGTAGTCGATCAGGCCGTCGCCATCGCTGTCGCCGAAGTGTTCGATCCAGGCGATGGCGGCCAGCAGCGGCTCCCACAGGCCCTCGATGAACTCCAGATCCCCGGTGCGCTCGGCGTAGGCGCACGCCAGGGCCACGAACAGCGGCGTGGTGTCGACCCCGCCGTAGTAGCGGCCGAACGGCAGCTCGCCGAGCGCCGTCATCTCGCCCTTGCGGGTCTCGTGCATGATCTTGCCGGGGGCGCTGTCGCTGAAGGCGCTGACCTCCTCGGCCTGGTGCTCGGCCAGATAGCCCAGCACGCCCTTGGCCAGGCCGGGCTCGATCCACAACACCTGCCAGGCGGTGATGATGGCGTCGCGACCGAACGGGGTCGAGAACCAGGGGATGCCGGCATAAGGATAGGGGCCGGTGGCGAACTGGGTGGTCAGCAGGGCCAGATCGGCGCGTGACTTCTCCAGCCAGTCGTTGAACAGCCGGCCCGAGGAGCGCAGCCGCGCCCCGTGCCGTCGACGCTTGCGCATGTCCAGCCGGGCCCGCGCCGCCGCCGCCCGCCAACGCTCGCGGGTGGGCGGATTGCCTTGATCGACGCCGACCTCGATATAGAGATCGAAGTGGGTTTCCGGCGTCAGCATGAACATGAAGTCGGCGCGCTGCGGCCCCAGACGGCCGGGCGGTTCGGAGAACGAGACGATGCTGGTGCGCCGCACGCCGTCCAGGCCGTCATAGGCGTAGGTGACCGAGCGGCCGTTCATCTCGGCCGGCAGCACGCGGCCGCGACCGGCGGGTCGCGTCGAGCCTCGCACCTCGAACATGTCGTGGAAGTCGGCGTCGTATTCCAGGCCGACCGGCAGGATGACCATGTCGCGGCTGTAGTTGACGAAGCGCAGGCGCTCGTAGAGCCGCTGGTCCCAAAGGAACCGCTTGCGCTCGACGTGGATCGCGCCGTGCGGCGCGGCCGCGCCGCCCAGCGCCGGCAGCGGCTCGTTGGTCGCGTGCGAGGTGAAGAACACGTTGTCTTGTGACACCGCCGCGCTGAGCAGGGCCGGCGAGCGGCCGCCCAGCAGCAGGCGCAGCTTCGACAGAAGCCGGGTGTCGTCATGGAACAGGCCGTCGGCCGCGCCCAGCACGTCGCCGAACGCGTCGGCCACGAGGAAGGTGTCCTTGTCCTTCAGCGCGAACAGTCGGTAGGGGACGCGCGGTTCGCCCGTCTCGCCCTGTTCGACGGCGCCGCTCGGGGTCGGGCCTGGTGTGAGATCGTCCATGTATTTTTTGGCCTCTTGCGCTGAGGTCCCTCGAAAACCCGCCGCGCCACGGGCGCGGCGGGCGGGCTTCAGATTCCTAAAACCTGATCATGTCTCTGACGCGGCGACCGCGTGGGGCAGGGTCAGGCGCTTTGGGCCAGCGTCAGGCGGCGTGGCGGCGCTGACGCTTCTTCCAGGCGATCATAGAGGTTCAGATAGCGACGGGCCATGGCGGTCGCTGAAAACCGGGTCTCGAACCGGCGGCGGATCTCTAAACGGTCGAGATCGCCCAGGCGTTGGGCCGCGGCGACGGCCCCGTCCTCGTCTTGGACGATGAAGCCGGTCAGGCCGTCCTCGATCACCTCGGGCACCGAGCCGCAGTTGTAGGCGATCACCGGCGTGCCGCAGGCCATGGCCTCGATCATCACCAGCCCGAACGGCTCGGGCCAGGCGATCGGGAACAACAGGGCGTCGGCCCCGCCCAGGAAATCGGTCTTCTGGTGATCGCCGATCTCGCCGACGAACTCGATCAGCGGGTGGTCCATCAGGTGTTCGATCTCGTCATGGAAATAGGCGCGGTCGGCCGCGTCGATCTTGGCGGCGATCTTCAGCTTCTTGCCCAGGCGCTTGGCGATGGCGATGGCCCGGTCGGGACCCTTCTCCGGAGATATGCGGCCGAGGAAAGCCAGATAACCTTCGGGTTTTTCTCGGAAATCATAAATCTCTTCAGCCATGCCGTGCAGTACGGTGCCGGCCCAGTTGGCGAAGGGCAGAGGCTGGCGCTGGTCGTCCGAGATCGAGACCAGCGGGAATTGCGACCAGCGGCGATAGACGCCGGGAAGATCCTTCAGATCCAGGCGCCCATGCAGGGTGGTCAGGGTCTTGCCGGCCATGTCCTCGAACATGGGGAACTGGATCATGTCGGTGTGGAAGTGGATCACGTCGAAGCGATGGGCCTGGCGGCGAACCTCGGCCAGCATCGCCATGTGGGCGGCTAGGTCCGACTTCAGCAGGGCGGGATCCAGGCGGATGGCCTGGTCGCGCACGACGACCAATTCGGCCTTGGTGCGGGCGTCGCCCGAAGCGAACAGGGTGACCTCGTGTCCCAGATCAACCAGGGCGTCGGTCAGGTGGGCTACAACGCGTTCGGTGCCGCCGTAGAAGCGCGGAGGGACAGCTTCGTACAGGGGCGGAACCTGGGCGATCCTCATCGATGGAATCCTGACAATGGAAGGCCGCGACCACGCGCCCCGACCCTGGATAAAACCGCCAGTGTGTCGTTAAGGTTCCGCATCGAAAATAAAGAACCAGAAGCGATCTCAACCGTTCAGCTTGCACGATGTCGGCGTTGACGCGTCGAGGTCGGGACGGCCATCTGAAGGTGCGCGGACTAGCCGCGTGTGAGCGTGCGGCGAGACCATTCGACGGTGATCAAGTCCTGGACCAAACGTGACGCGCTGCTTGGTGGGGCGCTCTCCTTCTTCTCGCTCTCCTCGGCCGCCGCGCAGATTCAAAATCCGCCGCTTGTGCCCGCGCCGCCGGCCCCGCCGCCGCCGACCAGCGTCGTGCTGCGGGACGACCAGGTCGATCTGCTGGTTCGCACCCTCGGCCGGGCCTACACCCACGGCTTCGAAGTCAACGCCTTCGCGCCGGACGCCCTTGCGCCGCTGCTCGGCGCCCGTGATGCGCTGACCCGCCAGGGCGCTCAGGCCCAGCTGATCGGCCTTACCCTGCGCTACGCCAAGGCCGTGCGGACGGGCCGCCTGGCCCCGGACGCCTTCCTGAGCAACTGGGGCCTGCGCCCCTTGCCCTACGATCCGGGTCCCGATTTCGTCCGGGCGGCCGCTCAGGACCGCCTCGGGCCGTGGCTGGACAGCCTGCCGCCGCCCTACACCGGCTATCAGACCTTGCGGAAGGGTCTGGCGACCTATCGCGACATCGCCGCCAAGGGCGGCTGGAAGCCGATCGCGGCGGGAGAGGCGTTGAAGCCGGGCGCGACCGGCGATCCGCGGATCGCCGCCCTGAGGGCTCGGCTGGCGGTCGAGGACGCGACGGTGGCCGCCGGCCAGGCCTTGGTGTTCGACCTGCCCCTGCAGCAGGCCCTTATGCGCGCCCAGAAGCGCTTCGGCCTCAACCCCGACGCCAGTCTGGGCCCCGCGACCCTGGCGGCGCTGAACGCCCCGGTCCAACGCCGCATCGACCAGATCCTGGCCAATATGGAGCGCTGGCGCTGGCTGCCCCAACAGCTGCCGGCTGATCGCATCCAGGTCAATATCGCCGCCGCCGTGATGAGCGTCTTCCACGACGACGCCCCGAACCTGACCATGCGGGCGGTGACCGGCCGACCCGGCGACGAGACGCCGATGCTGTCGTCGGTGATCCATTCGATCGTGCTCAATCCGCCGTGGAACGTGCCTTCGTCGATCGCCGCCAAGGAGCTATGGCCCAAGGAGCGCGCCAATCCCGGCTATTTCGCCCGCAACGACTTCATCGTCATCTCGACCGGCGGGGGGACATCACGGCTGCAGCAGAAGGCCGGCCCCAAGGCCGCCCTGGGGTTGGTGAAGTTCGACTTCGACAATCCCTACGGCGTCTATCTGCACGACACGCCCAGCCGCTCGAAGTTCGAAAGCTTCAGCCGCCTGGCCAGCCACGGCTGCGTGCGTCTGGAAAAGCCGATCCCGCTGGCCAAGCAGCTCTTGGCCACCAGCCCCGACTGGCCGCCGGACGTCGTCGACGCGACCCTGGCGAAGGGCAAGACCGTGCGGGCCCAACTGGCCCAGCCGATGGCGGTCTTCCTGCTCTACTGGACCGCCTACATGACCCCAGACGGGCAGATGAACTTCCGCGATGATCCGTATGGTTGGGACACCGTGCTGGTGCAGCGAATTGCCGCATCCGTCCCTGGCTCCGCTTGACCCCAGCCGTCGCCTGAGGCCTCTTCCCCGGCATGGGTCTTTCCGATTTGGAAAGACTCAGTCGGTTTTAGTGCTCGCTTGAGGATCGCCAAGTGCGGTGATCCAGCCTTCCGGCATCTCGCGAGGTCAGTCCGGGGAAGCGTAGAATGATCGAACGACGCAAGCTGTTGGGGCTGGGCCTCGGCGTGCTCGGGGCCGCCGCGATCGGGCCGATGGCGGCCTTGGCCCAATCCAGGCTGGGGATTTCCGATCCGATCTCCGACCTTTTGCAACGCCAGTTGGACCTTTCCGAGGACGTGGCCGACGAAGGCCTTCCGGCCGCCGCGCGGGCTGTCGCCCCAGCCGCCGCGCCGGTCTCCCAGGTCCGTGGCGCCGCGCACGCGCCCCGCTGGCTGAAGCTGCACAACATCCACACCCAGGAAAAACTGGAAGCGGTCTATTTCGACAAGGGCGAGTACGTGCCCGACGCCGTCCAGGCGCTGGACCGGGTGCTGCGCGACTACCGCACCGGCGACGTCTATTCGATGCATCCGGAGCTGTTCGACACGCTTTCGACCCTGCACCAGAAGACCGGCTCCAAGGCGCACTTCCAGGTGATCTCCGGTTATCGATCGCCCAAGACCAACGCCATGCTGAACCAGCGCAGCGGCCAGGTCGCCAAACGCAGCCTGCACATGGACGGCAAGGCCATGGATATCTATCTGGAGGACGTCGCTCTGGATCGATTGAGGGCCGCGGCCCTGGATCTCGGACGCGGCGGCGTGGGTTACTACCCCGTCAGCAACTTCGTCCATGTCGACGTCGGCCCCGTCCGACGTTGGGTCGGCTCGTAAGAGGGCCGCGGATCAAGAGGAAAGCCCGGATGGCCAAGGCCGAACGCAAGAGCAACCCGTTCGGATGGATTGTCCTGGGCGCCTTGGCTGGGGCCGTCGCCACCGCCGGCGTGCTGCTGGCGGCCTCCTCAATGAACGCCGACCAAGACCAGGACCATGACGCCGAGCCGGCACGGGTCGCCGTTGCCGTCGACGCCGAGGCTGATCCGGCCCCGGTGGCCGCCGCGCCCCAGTCC
>NZ_JBAPVS010000150.1:0-33599 GCF_049283275.1 Caulobacter sp.
GAGCCCGCAAGAAGGCCGCGACGGCGGCGGCTGGCGAGGCCAAGGCGACCGCAGCGGCGGCCAGGATCGCGGCTTCGGACGCGACGAAAGACGCGACGACCGAGCGCGGGGCGATCCGGGTCGGTACAGCCGGAACGACGGCCGCTGGCGCGAACGCGACCATGATCGCCAGCGCTACGATCAGCGCCACTATCGGCCGGCCTACCGCGCCCCCCAGCGCTACCGCGGCCCGGCTTACCGCTATCCGCCCGGCTTCTACGCCCGTCGCTGGTCGTTCGGCGAATATCTGCCGGGTGGGTGGTACGGCTCGTCCTACTATCTGAACGCCGGGCAGTTCGGCCTGCCCTATCCGCCCATCGGCTGCGAGTGGGTGCGGGTCGGCAACGACGCTGTGCTGGTCGACGTCTGGAGCGGCCAGGTGCTGAGCGTTTTCTACGGCCTGTTCTGGTGAAGACCCGAACCCTTCCCTCCTAGCCAAGGGGGAGGGAAGGGCGGGAATTCAGGCATTTGAGGCGGCATTGGGGGCGCTGGCCATGGCGGCGGAGCGCCCCAGCGGCTAAAACGTCGCCGCAGAGGCTTTCGGGTCACGGTGTTCTGTCGTCATCGCCTTGACGAAACGGCAAAAAAACGCTCAAACGCCCGGCCTTTGTCGCTCCGCCGTTGCGCGGCGCGGCCGTATTTGACCAGTCCTGGAGAAAAAACATGCGCGTCTATTATGATCGCGACGCCGACCTCGCTCGCATCCTGGACAAGAAGATCGCGATCGTAGGCTATGGTTCGCAAGGTCACGCGCACGCTCTCAACCTTCGGGACTCGGGCGCGACCAACGTCGCCGTCGCCCTGCGCGCCGGCTCGCCCACCGCCAAGAAGGCCGAGGGCGAAGGCCTGAAGGTCATGACCGTCGCCGAAGCCGCCGGCTGGGCCGACCTGATCATGATCCTGGCCCCTGACGAGCATCAGGCCGCGATCTACAAGAACGACATCGCCCCCAACATCCGCGACGGCGCGGCCCTGCTGTTCGCCCACGGCCTGAACGTGCACTTCGGCCTGATCGAGCCCAAGGACACCATCGACGTGCTGATGGTCGCTCCCAAGGGCCCCGGCCACACCGTGCGCGGCGAGTACCAGAAGGGCGGCGGCGTGCCCTGCCTGATCGCGGTGCACCACAACGCCACCGGAAACGCTCTGGACCTCGGCCTGGCCTATGCCAGCGCCATCGGCGGCGGCCGTTCGGGCATCATCGAGACCAACTTCCGCGAAGAATGCGAAACCGACCTGTTCGGCGAGCAGGCCGTCCTCTGCGGCGGCACGGTCGAGCTGGTCCGCGCCGGCTTCGAAGTGCTGGTGGAAGCCGGCTACGCGCCGGAAATGGCCTATTTCGAGTGCCTGCACGAGCTGAAGCTGATCGTCGACCTGATGTACGAAGGCGGCATCGCCAACATGAACTATTCGATCAGCAACACGGCCGAGTACGGCGAGTACGTCACCGGTCCGCGCATCATCACGCCGGAAACCAAGCTCGAGATGAAGCGCGTGCTGGAGGACATCCAGTCGGGCAAGTTCGTCCGCGACTTCATGCTGGAAAACCAAGTGGGCCAGCCGAGCTTCAAGGCGACCCGTCGCCGCGCGGCCGAGCACCAGATCGAGGAAGTCGGCGGCCGCCTGCGCGCCATGATGCCCTGGATCGCCAAGAACAAGCTGGTGGACGTGGCCAAGAACTAGGCCTCGGCTTCATCGCTGAAACGACGAACGGCGGGCTCGCAAGGGCCCGCCGTTTTTCGTTTGGGCCATCTCCGTCTTCACGGCTCCGTCCGGCGAGGCTGGAAGCGGCAGCGCGCATCTCACTCTCTTGGTGGGGACGCGGATGCGCGGCGTTCAATTGACGGTAGATCAATCTCAGGTTTATCTATGAGTGTGCGATATCGCACCTGTCCTGGAGGTTGCATGTTCGATTCGACTGTCTCCAAGTCTCTCAGAGTCGCCGCCGCAGTGGCGTCCGTGGCTGCGGCCATGGTGGTCAGCACGCCGGCCGCCCACGCCAAGCCCGATCTGTGCACAGGGTGGGCCTGGGCCCATTGCGACCCGCAGTATGACCGCTTCGATCCCATGTGGGGCGTCTGTTTCGACGCTTGGTACGACGCCTGCGAGGCCGCCCAGCCGGGGCCGCCGCCAAACATCCCTTGGACGCCGTGGCCCTATATCCCGCCGACCCCGCCACCGCCGCCTCAAAATCCCTGAGCGTCGTACTCCAGCTTGGTCTCGGAGCCCCGGTGCGATCATCGCGTCGGGGCTTTGACGATGTGTCCGAGCCTTCACCCCAGCACGAACACCGGCCCCCAGGCCACCAGGTGTTTCCGCGCGCCGGTCGACAGGTGGGGGCGCAGTTGCCAGGCGCCCGGCGGCAGGGTCTGGGCGCCGGGGGCCTCAACGTAGGTCTCGATCAGCGCCTCGCCGCCGGGTTCGGACACCGAGAACTGGTCGATGCGCGGGGTGGCGTTCGACAGGGCCGAAGCCAGGGCGGCCACCGACGTCACCCGCAGCGGGGCGGGGGCGGCCAGACGGGCCGAGACCTCGGCATAGACCCCCAGAGCGATCACCTCGCGACCTTGGCGCAGCACGCCGAAGCCCACGTGGGTGAAGCCCGGCGCCAACAGGTTGGCGCGGTGACCCGGGCTGGTCTTCCACTGGCCCATGATCTGGTCAGGCCGCACCGCGCCGGCGGCGTTCAGGCGCTCGGCGATGTTCTCGGCCGGAGCGCCGATCAGGTCGCGCGCCAGCAGGCCCACGCGGGCGGCGGGACCGAAGCCCTCGCGGGTCATGTGGTCGAAGACCCCCGTGCGGGCGATGTCGGCGGCATGGGCCCGGGCCGCCAAGGTCAGACCCGGATCGGGCGCCAGGTCGGGCAGTCCTCGGCCGCGTCGGAAGATGTCGCCCAGATCGTGCAGGTCGGTCTCGAAGTCGGGGTCGAAGTCGCCCCGGCTCTCGGCCAACTGGCGGCGCAGGCGGCGGTCATAGGCCAGCCACGGGTCGCCCATGGCGGCCTCCGCTGGGTCAGGGGCGAGGCCGGGTAGGACCAGGGCGGAGGCGGCGGCGGCGATCAGCGTGCGGCGGTTTGGGGCGTTCATGATCCTCAAGGCGGTTGACAGCGTCCCGTTTCGGCAAGCTCTAAGGGTCCATGAGACCCGTACGTTCCATCTGGCTGGCCGGACCCGAACCTTGGCTTCCCGACGCTGAGGCCCAGGCCGCGCGTCAGCGCGCCCTCTGTCTGGATAACGGCTTCACCGGCCTGACCGCTCCCGCCATCGTCGAGACCCAGCCCGACAATGTCGAGATCCAGGCCCGCGAACTCTATGCCGAGAGGATGGCCAAGCTGCGGCAGGCCGACGCCGGGATCATCAATCTGACGCCGTTCCGCGGGCCCTCCTGCGCCAGCGCCGCCGCCTTCGAGGCCGGAGTGCTGGCGGGGCTTGGGCGGCCGATCATGGCCTATGTGAACGTTTCCGACGAGAGCGAGGCCGAATATGTCGACCGCGTCGAGGTGCATGTCGGCGCCCAGCGCGACGAGCACGGCGTCTGGCGCGACGGCGACGGCTGCGTGGTCGAAGACTTCGGCCTGCCCGAGACCCTGATGCTGTGGGCCGAGGCCCGGCGGCTGTTCGTGATCATCACCGACGATCCGCTGCACGACCTGACGGGCCTGGAGATGTGCCTGGAGGCGTTGGCGCTGTACGCGGAGTAGGGGGCTAAGAAGGGGACACACGCTCACCCCGCGGCCCTGGCCGAACCGGCGAGGCCTTGCCGTGAGCGTGTGTCCCCTTCTTCGGTTACAACACCGCCCGCGCGGCTTTCGCCGCCGCGACCATGTTGACCAATGCCGGACGGACCTCGTCCCACTTGCGGGTCTTCAGGCCGCAGTCGGGATTGACCCAAAGCTGGCTCGGCGAGAGCCGGCGGCCGGCGGTGGTCAGCAGGGCGACCATCTCGTCTGATCCCGGCACGCGCGGCGCATGGATGTCGTAGACGCCCGGCCCGATCTCGGCCGGATAGGCGTAGGCCTCGAAGGCGTCCAGCAGCTCCATCTTCGAGCGCGCGGTCTCGATGGAGATGACGTCGGCGTCCATCGCCCCGATCGCGGCGATGATGTCGTTGAACTCCGAATAGCACATGTGGGTGTGGATCTGGGTCTCGTCGCGGACGCCCGAGGCCGTCAGGCGGAAGGCCTCGACCGCCCAGTCCAGATAGGCCTGGCGGTCGGCGCGGCGCAGGGGCAGGCCCTCGCGCAGCGCCGCCTCGTCGATCTGGATGACCTTGGCGCCGGCCGCCTCCAGGTCAACCACCTCGTCGCGGATCGCCAGGGCGATCTGGCGGCAGGTCTGGCTGCGGGGGATGTCGTCACGGACGAACGACCACTGCAGGATGGTGACCGGGCCGGTCAGCATGCCCTTCATCGGCCGGGCGGTCAGGGACTGGGCGTAACGCCACCACTCCACCGTCATCGGCTTGGGCCGCGACACGTCGCCGAAGATGATCGGCGGCCGCACGCAGCGTGAGCCGTACGATTGGACCCAGGCGTGCTTGGTGAACACGAAGCCGGAGAGCTGCTCGCCGAAGTACTGGACCATGTCGTTGCGCTCGAACTCGCCGTGCACCAGCACATCGAGGTCGATTTCCTCCTGCCAGGCCACCGCGGCGGCGGTCTCCTCGCGCAGGAACAGCTGATAGTCGGCGTCGGCCAGGGCGCCCTTGGCGTAGGCCGCGCGGGCCTTGCGCACGGCGCTGGTCTGGGGAAACGAGCCGATCGTCGTGGTCGGCAGCGGCGGCAGGTTCAGGCGGGCCTGCTGCAGGGTGATCCGCTGGGAGAACGCCGCGCCGCGCCGGGCGTCGTCCGGGGTCACGGCGGCCAGCCGGGCCTGGACCGCCGGGTCATGGATGCTGGGCGAGGCCCGTCGCGCCGCGGCGGCCTTGGAGGCCGCCTCCAGGGCGGGGCGCACGGCCTCACGGCCCTCGTTGAGCGCCTTGGCCAGGACGGCCAGTTCCTCGATCTTCTGGACGGCGAAGGCCAGCCATTGGCGGACCTCTGGATCCAGCGCCGTTTCCAGCGCCAGGTCGGTCGGCGTGTGCAGCAGCGAACAGGACGGGGCCAGGATGACGCGGTCGCCGCCGCGCTTGGAGACGATCGGGTCCAGCCGGTCCAGCAAGGCTTCCAGGTCGGCGCGCCAGACATTGCGGCCGTCGATCACGCCCAGCGACAGCACCAGGCCCTCGCGCGCCGACGACAGCACCGCGTCCAGCTGTTCCGGCGCGCGGGCCAGGTCGACGTGCAGGCCGTCGACCGGCAGGTTGGCGGCGGTCGACAGGTTGTCGCCATACGCGCCGAAATAGCTGGTCAGCATGATGCGCAGGCCAGGCGTGGCATGGGTCAGCAGCCCGTAGGTCCGCCGCAGTTCGCCCCGCTCGAAGTCCGTGAGGTCCAGCGCCAGGCAGGGCTCGTCGATCTGCACCCAGTCGGCCCCCGCCGCCATCAGGCGCTGCAGGACCTCGACATAGACCGGGATCAGCGACGACAGCAGCGACAGCGTCGAGAAGTCTGGGTCACGGCTTTTGGCCAGCTTCAGGAAGGTGACCGGACCCAGCAGCACGGGGCGGGTGCGGATTCCCAGGGTCTTGGCCTCCAGGAACTCATCGATCGGTTTTGTGGAAGACAGGGCGAAGGTCTGGCCGCGCGACACCTCGGGCGTCAGGTAATGATAGTTGGTGTCGAACCACTTGGTCATCTCCATGGCCGGCAGGCCCGCGCCGTGGGCGTGGACGTGACCATGCTCGCAGACCTCGGTCTGGCCTTGGGTTCCTCGCGCCATGGCGAAATAGGTCGCGGTGTCGACCGGTCCGCCGGCCTGGCCATAGGCCTTCGGGATCGCGCCGACCATCACGCTGGTGTCCAGCACGTGGTCGTAGAGCGAGAAGTCATTGCTGGGCAGGTGGTCAACGCCCAAGGCCTTCTGGCGGGCCCAGGCCTTGGCGCGCAGCTCGGCGGCCGTGGCCAGCAGGGAAGGGGCGTCGATCTTGCCGGCCCAGTGGTCCTCGAGCGCGAGTTTCAGCTCACGGCGCGGGCCGATGCGGGGAAAGCCCAGGGTGGCGACGGTGACGGTCATTTCAAAAAGCCTCTGCCGGTGTGATGGCGGGAGGCTGATCGGGGCGCGCGTTCGGCCGCGCACGGGGGCTCACGCCCGGGTCACGCCTTGCAAGCGACCAGACCGGGCACCCCGCCGGAGGACGTTATAGGTCGGGGCAGGTCTCCTGGCTCACGGGTCAGCGCCCCTGTCCTGGCCTTCCCGACACGCCACCGATCCAGCTTCGGCGCGTCAGTGACACGTAATGGACAGCGGCTCGCCGCTCACAGTTGCGGGGGCAGCGCCGGGCTCGGGTTTTCACGCCCTCACCGACTTCCCTCTTAGCTCCGGACGCGAACGTCCGCAGACCACGACGAGCGTAGGAAGCGCTCGTTCTGGCTAGGCGTCAAGGGGGATATAAAGATATCCTTATGTGATTTTCACCAACCGAGCGCCGCGTCGCCGCGCAGGATGGCCTCGGCCGCCGCCGAATGCCCCGCGCCCTCGCGCTCATGCAGCACCAGCGGCGGCAACAGCACCAGCGGCGCCTTGCCGGTCTTGATCGCCCGCACGATCACCCGCTTGGCCGGAGCGTCGGCGAAGGGCGCGATGGGGCGGATCTTGAACGAGCCGGCCTTGGGGGCCAGCAGGGCCAGGATGTCGGCCAGTCGGTCGGCGCGATGGATCAGGGTGAGGGTCCCGCCCTCGCGCACCGCCTTCAGGCAAAAGCCCGTCCAGGCCGCCAGCCCGCCGTCGGCCATCCAGGCGCCGGACTTCTCCGGGGCGGGCGCGCGCAGGGCCCCTGGATCGTCGAAAAAAGGCGGATTGCTGATCACGGCGTCGAACACCGGCAGGTTCAGGGCCCGAAACCCCCCCTCGACGTCGCCGCGGACGATCTCGACGCGATTCTCCAGCCCGTTGAGCGCGGCGTTGCCCCGCGCCAGGTCGGCGGCGGCGGGATCGCGCTCCAGTCCGACGAATCGGGTGTCCGGACGCCGGACCGCCGCGGCCAGCAGCGCGCCGCCGACCCCGCAGCCGGCCTCGATCACCCGCTGGTCCGGATCGGCGTCGCAGGCGGCCGCCAGCAAGGCCGCGTCCATGCCCGCCCTATAGCCGGCCAGGGGCTGGCGCAGCCTGACACGGCCGTTCAGGACGGCGTCTTCGGTGACGCCCGAGGGTTTGATGGACGCGGGTATCTCGTTCGGCAACGTTTCAAGCCTTGTGCTCGCCTTGACCCTGACCTATCCCGCCAGCATTGTCGCTCGCAACGGCTGATCAAGCCCGCGGGACGCGAGGCGCACGCCGACCGCCGGCGGGTGTCAGCAGGGAGAGTATGGTTTTGGACGCAGCTGCAGCGACCCTCGCCCGGGAGCCGGGATCGGTGGATCGTCTCGCGCGGCTGGCCGCCGCCGACATGGCTGGGGTCGACGCCTTGATCACCGCGCGCATGCAGAGCGAGGTTCCGGTCATTCCCGCCCTGGCCGAGCACCTGATCGCCGCCGGCGGCAAGCGCTTGCGCCCGCTGCTGACCGTGGCCGCCGCACGCCTGGCCGGGTCGAACAACGACACCTGCCTGAAACTGGCCGCCGCCGTCGAATTCATCCACACCGCCACCCTGCTGCACGACGACGTGGTCGACGGCAGCCAGCTGCGGCGCGGCAAGGTCGCGGCCCACCTGATCTGGGGCGCGGCGCAGAGCGTGCTGGTCGGCGACTTCCTGTTCGCCCGGGCCTTCGAGCTGATGGTCGAAACCAACTCGATGAAGGCGCTGGAGATCCTGGCCCGTGCAAGCCGGGTGATCGCCGAAGGCGAAGTGCTTCAACTCACCCGCAGCCACGACCTGAACCTGTCTCAGGCGCTGTACCTGGAAATCATCGGCGCCAAGACCGCCGAGCTGTTCGCCGCGGCTTCGGAAGCCGGCGGCGTGTCGGCCGGCGTCGAGGCGGCCAAGTCCGACGCCCTGCGCGCCTACGGCATGAACCTGGGCCTGGCCTTCCAGCTGGCCGACGACGCCCTGGACTACGGCGGGACCACCGAAGCCCTGGGCAAGAACGCCGGCGACGACTTCCGCGAAGGCAAGGCCACCTTGCCGCTGCTGCTGGCCATCGCCCGCTCGGGTCCGCGCGAGGCCGAGTTCTGGGAACGGGCCATCGGCCGCCGCGAGCAGACCGAGGCCGATTTCCGCCGGGCCCGCGAGCTGATCGTCGGCACCGGGTCGCTGGAAGCCACCTTGGATCTCGCCTCAGGCTATGCCGACAAGGCCAAGCTGGCCCTGGCCAGCTTCCCGGCCAATGACTGGCGCTCCAGCCTGGAGAGCCTGGCCGACTTCGCGGTCAGCCGGCGCGCCTGACGCCACGCACGCTTAGGTCACGCTTTCCTGGGAGACCGTCATGATCCGCCTGTTGCTCAACATCCTGTGGTTCATCTTCGGCGGCTTCATCTCCGGCTGTCTGTGGCTGTTGGGCGGGGCGTTGCTGGCCCTCACGGTCGTGGGCCTGCCCTATGCGGGCGCGGCCTGGCGCATCGCCGGCTTCGCCTTCTGGCCGTTCGGCAAGGAGATCGTGCCGCGCGAGCTGGTCACCGGCCGCGGGGACCTGGGCACCGGCGGCCTGGGGGTCGTGCTCAACGTGATCTGGTTCCTGCTGGGCGGCTGGTACATCGCCCTGTCGCATCTGGTCGCCGCCGCCTTGGAGGCGGTGACGATCATCGGCATCCCGTTCGCGATCAAGGACCTGCAGCTGGCCGTCGTGGCGATCGCTCCGATCGGGCGGACGGTGGTGGTCCGGCGCTAGAAGCCGGTGAACAGGCGATCGACGGCGCGACGGATGTCGTCTTCGTAGGCGGCGAGCGAGCCTCGTGATCGGCCTAGTTCGCGGTGCTCGATGTTGCTGAGGAACGCCGCGTTCACGACAAGGCCTTCGCCTGCGAACTCAACTTCCACCAAGACCTTGCTGTTACGTGCCGATCGCTCAAGCCGCATGAGCGGCGCAATGACCACCGTCGGCAGGGCCTCGAAAAGGTGGGATTGCAGGACGACCACATAGGGAATCTTGTCGCGCGTGGATACGCCAGGATTGTGGAAGACGTCGTACTGGCGGATCACCAGCGACGCCACTCCGCGCCAAACGCGCCATGCTCTTCGACAAAGCCATTCAGTTCGCCGATCACCTCGGCGTTCTCTTCCGCCCACCGCCGCGCGCGGTCCTCGGCGCCGGCGGGGTCGATCTTCTGAAGGTGCAGTCGCAGCTGCGTCTCGCTCATGCCGGTGACGGAAATCCCCAGCCGCTTGGCCTGAGCCAGCAGTTCCGGATCGATGCCGATGTCGAGTTCGACCTTGCCCATGGGCGAAAGCTAACACGAGCCATGCCCGTCTGACAGGCGCGGAAACAGACGTTTCTAGCGGGCGCTCCGTCGCAGCACGTGCGTCCAAGGCCCTGAAGTGTCTGGTGAAAAGCCCTGGGCTTCCCAGAACAGCGCGGCGGCGGGAGAGGCGGCGGCGTTGCGGGTGAGGAGATCGACCTGGTCTAGGGCTTCTTGCAAGAGGGCCGAGGCAAGGGTTCTCGCCACGCCCTGGCGGCGGAAGGCGGGGCGAACGTAGAAGCGGCGCACGCGGCGGGCGTGCTCGGCTGCGGCGGGCTCGACGGAGAGACCGCCGATCCCCGCCAGTTCCCCGGCCAGCAGCGCGCCCAGCAGGGCCTCGCCGTCGCCGTTGAAGCGCTGGCCACCGGCCCAGTCGTGAGCCAACAGCGCCATGTTGCCGACGCCCTCGCTCGCCGCGTCGGCGAGGAGGGCGGGCAAGCCGTCCGGCAGGTCGTCGATGATCCGGATCAGCTGGATCAAGATCAGCCCGGCGAGATCATGTTCTCGGGGCGGACGTACTGGTCGAACTCTTCGTTGGTCAGGTAGCCGCCGCCGACGGCTTCCTCGCGCAGGGTGGTGCCGTTCTTGTGCGCAGTCTTGGCGATCTTGGCGCAGGCGTCGTAGCCCAGCTTGCCGTTCAGGGCCGTGACCAGCATCAGGCTGTTCTCGACGCCCTTCTGGATGTTGTCGATCCGCGGCTCGATGCCCACCACGCAGTTGTCGGTGAAGCTGATCGCGGCGTCGGCCAGCAGGCGCACCGACTGCAGGAAGTTGTAGGCCATCACCGGGTTGAAGACGTTCAGCTCGAAATGGCCCTGGCTGCCGGCGAAGGTGACGGCGGCGTGGTTGCCGAACACCTGGACGCAGACCTGGGTGAGGGCTTCGGACTGGGTCGGGTTGACCTTGCCCGGCATGATCGACGAGCCCGGCTCGTTTTCCGGCAGGCTGAGCTCGCCCAGGCCCGCGCGCGGGCCGCTGCCCAGGAAGCGGATGTCATTGGCGATCTTGAACAGGCTGGCGGCGACCGTGTTGATCGCGCCGTGGCTGAAGACCATGGCGTCGTGGGCGGCCAGGGCCTCGAACTTGTTGGGCGCGGTGGTGAAGGGCAGGCCGGTGATGGCGGCGATCTGCTCGGCCACCTTCTCGGCGAAGCCGATCGGGGCGTTCAGGCCGGTGCCGACGGCGGTGCCGCCCTGGGCCAGTTCCATCAGCTTGGGCAGGGTCAGCTCGATGCGCTCGATGCCGTTGGCCACCTGCTGGGCGTAGCCGCCGAACTCTTGGCCGAGCGTCAGGGGCGTGGCGTCTTGCGTGTGGGTGCGGCCGATCTTGATGATCTTGGCCCAGGCCTCGGACTTGGCCTTCAGGGCCGCGTGCAGGTGCTTCAGCGCCGGCAGCAGGTCGCTGACGATCTGTTCGGCGCAGGCGATGTGCATGGCCGTTGGGAACGTATCGTTCGACGACTGGCTCATATTGACGTGGTCGTTGGGGTGGACGGGCTTCTTGCTGCCCATCTCGCCGCCCAGCATCTCGATCGCGCGGTTCGAGATCACCTCGTTGGCGTTCATGTTCGACTGGGTGCCCGAGCCGGTCTGCCAGACCACCAGCGGGAAGTGGTCGTTCAGCTTGCCTTCGATGACCTCGTTGGCGGCCGCGATGATGGTTTCGGCGATCTTCGGGTCCAGCTTGCCCAGGGCCAGGTTGGCCTCGGCGGCGGCGCGCTTGACGATGCCCAGGGCGCGGACGACGGGAAGCGGTTGCTTCTCCCAGCCGATCTTGAAGTTGCCGAGCGAGCGCTGGGCCTGAGCGCCCCAGTACTTGTCGTTCTCGACGGCGATCGGTCCAAAGGTGTCGGTCTCGTTGCGCGTGGCGGTCATGCGGCGGGTCTCCCGGAAAAACGGTCGAGCGGGGTCTAGCCCCAAGGCGAGCCCAGGGCAACGTTCCCGGCTTGCGAAGCCGTCCGACGGGCCCTACGCCTTGAATATTCCACCCAACGGGAGTCTCCCATGAGCCCTCACATCGCCCTGCTTCGGGCCGTCAATGTCGGCGGGCGCAAGGTGCTCAAGGACGACCTGCTGGGCCTGGCCAAGGACCTGGGCTTCGACGACGCCAAGACCCTGCTGGCCAGCGGCAATCTGGTGCTGTGGGGGAAGGGCGGCTCGGACGCCGACATCGAACAACGCCTGGAGGACGGTCTTGAAAAGCGCATGGGTCTGCGCACCGACTTCATGGTCCGCTCGCCGGACGAGCTGAAGGCGATCATCGCCGCCAATCCGTTTCCGGAACTGGCCGAGACCCGGCCCAACCACCTGGTGGTCAATTTCCTCAAGCATCCGATCCCCGCGGGCGACCTCGAGGTGCTGCGCGCGGCGATCACCGGCCGTGAGCGGGTCGAGGGCGGCGGCAAGGCGCTCTATGTCGACTTCATCGACGGCATCGGCGAGTCGATGTTGGATCGCGACTGGAAGAAGACCAAGAAGGCCCCGGTCGGCACCGCCCGTAACTGGAACACGGTGCTGAAGCTGGCGGCGATGGCGGGACTCTGACGGGGAGGATGACCGATGGGATCGGCGAAAGCTGACGGCGGGCGGATCTTGGCGCTCGACCTTTTGAGAGGGCTGGCTGTCGCGGGGATGATCCTGGTGACGAGTCCGGGATCTTGGGAGGACAGCTATGCGCCGCTCAAGCACGCGGCTTGGAACGGTTGGACCCCGGCCGACCTGGTGTTTCCGACCTTCCTGTTCTGCGTCGGCATGGCGATCGGCCTCTCGGCGCCGCGTCTGCGGGCCGCGCAGCGCACCTCGGCCGCGCTGTGGATCAAGATCGCTCGCCGGACCGGCCTGCTGATCCTGCTGGGCTTGGTGCTCAACGCCCTGCCGACCTTCGATCTGGCCCATCTGCGCATCCCCGGCATCCTGCAGCGGATCGGCCTGTGCTACGCCCTGGCCAGCGCCCTGTGCCTGCTGCCGGCCAAGCCCGCCGCCGACGGAACGCTGCGGATCAATCTCGGCGTCACCGCGCTGGCCGCCGCAGTGCTGCTGGTCGGCTACTGGGCGCTGCTGGCCTTCACGCTGGTCCCCGGTTTCGGCGTTGGACGGTTGGATTCGTACGGCTCGCTGCCGGCCTTCGTCGATCGGGCGGTGTTCACGATCCCCCACCTGTGGGCCTACGGCCTGACCGAGGGCGTGGGCGTGACCTATGACCCCGAAGGCCTGCTCTCGACCTTGCCGGCCACGGTCAACGTCCTGATCGGCGCGATCGCCGCCACGCTGCTGGTCCGGCGTTCGGAGCAGGGCGAGGAAGGGGCGGCGGGCCTAGTCCCTCTGCTGATCCTGGGCGTGGCCCTGATCGCGGTCGGTCTGGCGCTGGATCCGGTCGTGCCGGTCAACAAGCGGATCTGGACGTCCAGCTTCGCCCTGTTCAGCAGCGGCGCGTCGCTGGTCGCCCTGGTGGTGCTCCAGGCGCTCCTGAAGATCCGGTGGGTCGAGATCGTCGCGGCGCCGCTGAAGGTGCTGGGCGGCAACGCCATCCTGGCCTTCGTCGTCTCGCAGGTCCTGGGCGTCTGCTCCAGCCTGCCGTTGCAGCACCGAGCGGGTCTGCCGGACCTGACGCTCCAGGCTTTCGGCTTCGAGACAGCCCAGCGGCTGACCGCCGATCTCTATCTGGCCTCGCTGCTCTGCGCCCTGGCGATCCTGGCCCTGATCACCGCGGTGATCACGCCCTTGCACCGTCGCGGGATCCACCTGCGGCTCTAGGCGTGGCGGGGTGGCCGGCGGTCGGATATAGGGGCGGGACGTCAGGAGATGTCCCATGCTTGTCGCCACCACCAATGACCTGCCCGGCTATCGCGTCGTCGCTCATCTAGGCCTGGTGCGCGGCGTCACCGTCCGCTCGCGCAGCGTGATCGGCAACATCGGCGGATCGATCCAGTCGATCTTCGGCGGCAAACTGTCGATCTACGTCAACCTAGCCGAGGCGGCCCGCAAGGAGGCCTACGAGCTGCTGGTGGCCCATGCGGCCGAGCTGGGGGCCAACGCCGTCATCGCCATGCGCTACGACGCCAACGAGATCATGGAAGGCATTACCGAGGTCCTGGCCTACGGCACGGCCGTGCGGGTCGAGCCGAACACCTGATGCCTTCCTTGGTGGAGCATGGCGGCTGGACGCATCACGGCAAGGTCAGGGCCCGCGAGGACGGCGGCGAACTGACCGTGGTGGTCGACGGCCTGACCACCCAGGCCAAGTACTACAAGCCCCTGATCTACGAGTTCTTCCGCAAGGTGTGGCGCGGTTCGCGGCCGGCCTGGGGCGAGTTCTCGGTCGAGATCGGCATGGAGTTCGTCGGCGAGCCGCCATGGATGGACCTGGACAACCTGGCCAAGGCCCTGCTGGACGCCATCAAGGGCTACGCCTTCCATGACGACGCCCAGGTCGCTCGGCTGCTGGTCGAGCGCCGGCCGGCCGAGCGCGAGCGGATCGTCATCGTGGTGCGCAAGCTGGAGTCGCGCTTTCTGCGATCCACGCTGGAAGGCTGAGGCTCCTCCAAAAGGGGAGGCCTAGGCGTTCCAGAACTCCAGGAAGCCCCACGCCGCCAGCAGCAGCGCGAAGCTCAGGAAGATCAGGGTCGTGCAGGTGAAGGCCAGCTTGCGCAGCGAAACCCAGCTGTCGACCCGTCGGCCGCCGCGCCACACCACCGGCAGCATGGCCAAGGTGGCGACAGTCAGCAGGGTGGCGACGAAGGCGCAGGCCGAGGCGCTGAGCAGCCAGCCGCTGGGCCAGCCATAGACCACCTTGGCGACGTCGCCGGCACCGCTGGCGAACACGCCCACGCCGACCAGGGCGATCAGCCAGAGGATGGCCTGGATGGTCTGCATCAGGCTGGCGCGGGCCTGGGTCGGGGTCTGGCGCGCCTCGCGGCGGTCGCGCGTGGCCACGCCGACCAAGGTGGCGATAGCCGCCAGGATGGTGAGCACGGCGAAGATCGACAGCAGGCCGCGTTGGTGCGGGAAGCCGATGCGCTCGAACGCCGCCACGCCCATGGGCGAGAAGAACCGCATCACCTTGCCGTCCTCGCGCTGGAACACCAGCAGGCCCGAGCCGCTGAGCGGCGCGAAGGTGTCGGGCTGCTCGGTCGCGGTCCACTGACTGGACTTGCCGTCGACCGTCAGGGTCAGGCGGCCGTCCGGAGCGGCGCGCACGGTCGCCTCGCCGATTAGGCGGTCGATGAAGCCCTCCAGCCCGCCATACGAGCGGCGGGTGGTCAGGTAGTGGCCTTCATAGGCCACGGCTTCGTCGTGGCTGATCCGGCTGGCGACGGGGATCTCAGGGCGCGGGGCGTAGAAACGCTCAAGGATGATCGAGGGCAGGCTGGCGGGCAGGTCGGCGCCCGTGTCGGTGTTGACCGCAACGAACACGCCCAGACCCAGCTCGGGAACCATGACCATGTTGGAATGGAACCACAGGGTCGCGCCGGCGTGACCGAAGCCGCGGTGGGCACCGGGCAGGGGGATGTCCTGGAAGCCGGCGTTCCAGCCCGGCGCGCCGTCGGCCGGGCGATACATCGGCGTGCGGAACATCGCGCTGGTCTTGGGGGAGAAGATCGTCTTGCCGTTGATGGTCCCGCCGTCCAGCAGCAGGGTCATGTAGCGGGCCATGTCGCCGGCCGTGCTGGAGGCCGAGCCGGCGGGCGCGATGTGGCCGATGAACTCCGGCGCCTCGGTCTGGAAGCCCAGCGGGGTCCACCGGAAGCCGTCCGACAGGTCGGCCGCCAGGGCCGGCGCCATCGGGGCGGGCAGGCCGTCCTGCCACGGACGGTTCTCGCGGAAGGTGGTGTGGGTCAGGCCGGCGGGCAGGATCACCTGATCGGCGACCACCCGCTCGAACGGCTGGCCGGTCACATTGGCCAGGGCCGCGCCGGCCAGGCCGACGCCGTAATTGGAATAGGCCGGCAGCAGGCCCGGTTCGCGCACGCGATTGGGGCGCTCCTGGCGCAGATACAGGTCCAACGGCCGCTCGCGGCGCGGATCGCGCTCGAACAGTTGGCCCAGGGTGCGGTCCTCGAACCCGCCGGTGTGGGTCATCAGGTCGCGCAGCCGCACCGGGGTCTTCTTGCCCTGGTCCTTCAGCTGCAGCTTCTCGGGCAGGTAGATGTTGATCGGCGTGTCCAGACGCATGCGCCCGGCCTCGACCTCGTTCATCAGGGCGATCCACGTGAAGGTCTTGGAGATCGAGCCGATGCGGAACAGGGTCGTGTCGGGATCGACCTTGCGGCCGTCCTTCAGGCTGGCCAGGCCGTAGCCCTTCTTCAGCACCACCTGGCCGTTCTGGACGATGGCGATGGTCACGCCGGCGATATGGTCGCGGGCCATGCGGTCGCGCACGACGCCGTCCACATAGGCCTCCAGGTCGGCGACCGGCAACGGGGTCGCGGGGGTGGCGAGAACCGGCGACAGGGAGGGCGCGAGGGCGTCGTTCGGCGTCGTCGCCAGGGCCGACGGGGGCGTGGTTGTCGCGGCCGGTGGGACGGCGCGTTGCGGGCGAGGGGCGCGGCGGCGACGGACCGTCGCCGTATAGGGAACCGGAGCCGGCGGGAGCGTGGCGGTCGGAGCCGTCTCCGCGGGCGGCGCGGGCGCCACGTCCTGGGTTTCAGCCACCGTCGCGCCGAAGAGGCCGCAGCCGATGATCGCCGCCGTAACAACGGCCCTGAACGAAAGACGCAGCGTCACGAACAAGACCTCGCAGGCTCATGGAAAATATAGGTTGAGCAAACTTCTAGGGCGCCCCGGCCGGGGATCAAAGGGGATGTGATCCGCCGTGGACGTCTTTCCCGTGGACGCTTGGTCGCTCAGCGCCGTTTGGCGGACCCCGAAGGCTTGATCGAAGGCGGATGCGGAAAGACGTATAGCGGCAGCAGCGGACGCAGGCGGGCCCCGATCCACAGCTGCGGTTCCGAGGCCGGCTCCTCCCGGGTTTCGCGCTCGCGCCGGGCCACGCAGACCTGGACCGCCCGTCCCAAGGCCGCGAAGTCGTGGACGGTTGGCGCGGACGCCAGAAAGCAGTCGTCGAAATAGGGATACTTGTCGTCCTCGCCGCAGCCGAACGAGGTGCGGTCCGGCCGCGCGGCCGTCAGAATCATCCGGTCATCGCGCTGCAATGGTTTGACGAACACGCCCGAGAAGCAGGCCGAAACCACGACGATCGACGGGCGCGCCGGGCAGGCGTCGTCGATCACCGCCGCCAGCAGGCTGGGCGGCAGGATGTTCTCGTCCAGCATCGCCCCCTCGGGCGCGCCGTGGCTGGTGAGATAGAGCAGGCAGCCGGCCGTGTTCTTCGCCGCAAGGTCGCGCAGGCCCGCGTGGACGGCGCGCAGCTCGGTCTTGCCGGGCTTCACGGCTGGATAGCGTTTGGGACGCACCGAATACTGACGAATGGCGTCGGGCGCGAAGCCGAGCCGGATCAAGGTCGCGCCCACGTCTCGGCGGGCGTTGTCGAAGGCCTCGGTCGGTTTGCCTGTATGGGCCCGCCAGTCGCCGGCCACCACGACCGCCGCCCAATCGGCGAAAGAGGGGGCGGCGAACGAGGAGCCGCCGGCTGCTGCTGGCGGGGTTTGGGCTTGAGCGGGCAGGACGGCGAGCAGCGGCAGAAGCAAACCCAGAACCAGGCCCGCGATCCGCTGCATGGCGGCCCTACTTCTTGAACTTCGAAAACGGCGTCGGGATCGCCGTGGCGCTGGCCTTGGCCAGCAGCCGACCTTCGGGATCGTAGAGCTCGCCTTCCAGGAAGCAGACCGTCTTGCCCCAGCGGACCACCCAGCCGACACCCTTGAGCGGGCCGGGGATGGCCGGGCGCAGGAAGCTGGTCTTCATCTCCAAGGTAGGGACCACGCAGGTCATGCCCGAGGTGATCATGCCGGCCACCGACATGCATTCGTCCAGCATGGCGCAGACATAGCCGCCCTGGACATGACCCATCGGATTGCCCACCGCCTCGACCGAAGGCTCGAAGGCGATCTCGACCCGACGTTCGGTCTGGCTGACCGACAGCATGCGGAATCCCAGGGTGCGGGCGCTGCCCGGCGGGTTCTTGGACGTCAGAAACCGCGCGAGGATCGCCTCGTCCGTCAGGGTCTGCGGCGTTTGCGAGACCACGTCGCTTGGAGGCAAGTCGGGCGGGGCGATGTCGCTCACCCGGTTATTTCTTGCGGAACTGGTCGAGGGAGATGATCTTCGGCGCGTCTTCGCCGCCCTCTGCGGTGGCGACGACCTCGGGTTCCGGCTCGGGTTCGGGGGCCTGCGGAGCGATCTCCGGAGCCTCGAACTGCAGGGCGAACTGCACCGACGGGTCGTAGAACCGGGTCACCGCCGCATAGGGGACCGACAGCCGCTTGGGTTGGCCGCCGAACTTCAGGGTCACCGAGAAGAAGGTCTCGCCGGGCGCCAGGTCCCAGTACTGGTGCTGCAGGATGATGGTCATCTCGTCGGGATATTTGCCCAGAAGGTCCTGCGGGCCCGAGACGCCCGCCGCCTGGGTCTTGAAGGTGATGTAGAGGTGATGCGGTTCGGGCAGGCCGCCGGGCGCGGCGGCCTTCCTCAACGCAGCCTTCACGACGCCGCGCAGGGCGTCCTGGGCCATCGCCTCGTACTGCATCAGATCTTCAGGCGGATTGGTCTGGGCCATGCGGTCCATCGTAAAGCGGAAACTGGAACGAAGCGCGGAGAGTAGCCTGTCGCGGGGGCGGCGAGAAGGTGGGGCGCGGTGCGATTTTGAAGAAAGAGGAGGTCGGCGCTGGCCCCCTCCGTCACGACGCTGCGCGTCGCGCCACCTCCCCCGCTGCGCGAGGGAGGAAGTGGAGGGATTCTGTTGGCAGGCTCCCTCCGGGCCCCGCCTAAGGATCTGAACCCCTAGGACTTAAGAGGCGAGATCACCCGCACCGCATTACGCGGCGATGGCGAACTCTTCAGCGAAGTTATCGTTCGCAGTTAGTTTAGCGGCCCGATACGGTGAGCCACGCCGAGAGAAAGCATAACACCTTTACACGTCTGTCGATGCTGATCGGCCCCATGCATTCCCGCGATAACTCGGGAGGTCTTGGTGGAGCCGCCGGGAATCGCACCCGGGTCCAGTCCGCTTATTACGTGCGCGTTTATCCCCATAGTCCGAGCAAGCCCGAACGAACTCAATATAGGGGCTGGGGGTCGCGGATGGAAGGCTGTCGTTGAGAGCGGCGAGGAAAACGGACGGTTTCACGCGAGCGGGGCGGCGGTTGCAGGCTCAGGCGGCCCTCGGTCAGGCGGCCGATCAGCAGGCCGCCGCCGTCCTCGAACAAGCGCACGTCATCGCCTTCGATCTCGTAGTGGCCGGTGAACGCCAGCTCGTCGTCGTGACGTTCTTCGAACCGGCCGTCCATGCGCAGTTCAAGGGCGACGCCGTCGGCGCTTGCCCACACGCCGGACACCCGGCGAGCGATCTTGGGATAGTATTTCATGGGAACCTCGGGGGCGGGCGGCCACGTCACGACCAGACTGGAGGCATGACGAGACCGACCCCGCCAATGTGACGTGTCCGAGCCCTCAACGGATAGACCGATGCTGCCCCTTGATTGCACGATCCTGCACATCACCTCTGGCAAGCGTGACGGGGCGTCTCCTCGAGCGTAGGACAACGTCCATCAGCAGAAGGAAATGTCGATGGTCGAGCAAGGCGAACTCGCCGCGCTGATTGAACGATACGCGCCTCACGACGGCGACCATACCGTCTGCGAAAAGGCTTCCCTGCATCGCTCAGAGCAGCCCACCGAACCCAAGCATGGCGTGTTCGGCGCGGCGGTCTGCGTGGTGGCCCAGGGTCGCAAGCAGGTGCTCAGCGGCGGATCGGTGCTGGTCTACGATCCGCTGAACTATCTGGTCGCCTCGGTCGACCTGCCGGTGATCGGCCAAGTCATCGAGGCCTCGCCGGAACAACCCTATCTGTCGTTCCGCATGACCCTGGACCCGGCGGTGATCGGGGACCTGCTGCTGCAGTTGGGCGGCGAGCAGGCCTTGGCGCAGGACGCCGGGCCGCTGGTCGGGGCCATGGCGGTCAGCCAGGTCAATCCGCCCTTGCTGGACGCCGTGATGCGCATGGTCCGCCTGATCGAGACCCCGCGCGACGCCGACGTCCTGGCGCCGCTGATCGAGCGGGAAATCCTCTACCGCATGCTGCTGGGCGACCAGGGGCCGCGGCTGGCCCAGATTGCCCGGGCCGACGGCCGCATGCGTCAGGTCAAGCGGGCCATCGGCTGGATCACCCAGCACTTCAACCAGCCGTTCAGCATCGAGGAGTTGGCCGCCGAGGCGCGCATGAGCCCCTCGGCCCTGCATCGCCATTTCAAGGCGGTGACCGCGCTCAGTCCCCTGCAGTACCAGAAGCAGATCCGCCTGCAGGAGGCGCGCAAGCTGATCCTGGCCCAGCGGCTGGACGCCGGCTCGGCCGGCCACGCGGTGGGCTATGACAGCCCCTCGCAGTTCAGCCGCGAATACGCCCGCCTGTTCGGCGCGCCGCCCCTGCGCGACGCCGCCCGCCTGCGGGCCCGGCCCGAGATGCTGCTCGACACCTAGGGCGCGGCCACGGCCGTCCTACAGATTTCCCCCATTTCTGGCGCCGCGTCGGCGGCCAGGCCCTGGCGCGGCTGTGTCTGTTCTTCGTCGCCCCGGCGATCGCCGCGTTGCTGCGCCGGTTCAACCTGCTGAAGCGGGGGTGAGGCGCACGCGGCGGCCCTAGTGCGGCAGGTCGGACCAGTTGATCACGGCCGAGTTCTGGGACTGCCCGACCAGGGTCAGCTTCTGGCCGTGATCGTCGCTGAGAACGTCGAAGATGTAGCGACCGCCGGGGGCCTCGGCGTTCCGCACGACTTTGCCGGTCGCGTCGTAGGTGACCACCGCGAACGAGCTGCGGTTGTCGGTGTAGCTGAAAATCCAGGTCTTGCCCGAACCGTAGGAGATGACCGGGCAGGTCTTGCTGGCCGGCGCGCCGTCGACCGGCGCGTTAATGCACACGAGCTGCAGGCCGGCGGGCGGCGGCGGGGCTTCGCTGACCGGGATGAACTTCACCTGCGGCGTGTTGGGCATGGCCTGGGCCTCGGCCGTGGAGGCGGCGCCGAGCACCGCGCAGGCGAGGCCGGCGGCGGCCAGCAGGGATTTCACGGCGACGATCTTGGCCAAGGCTTCTTCTCCCGAGTTATGGCCAAGTTTGATAACGATGTTATCCGAAAATTGCAATTTCCGGACGGCTCGCGTGGATAGTGCGCGCTTAGGGCGTTCGCGGCTGAGCGAGTGTCGCGGCGGGAGCTTCGGGCTCCTCGTCGGGCGGCGTGGGCACGGCTGGCGGCTGGGGGCGGCTGTTGGTTCCGGCCTTGAGCCGACCGCCCGAAGCCACCAGCGAGTCATAGGCCTGCTGCTGGCGCGAGAAATCGCCGCCGCGGGCGAACATCGCGTCGAACCGGGCGTCGCGGCCCGAGGCCGCCGCCAAGGCCGCCGCCAGGGCCGGGGCGATCGAGCCGACCTCGGCGTCATCGCAAGCCCGGCGCAGATGGCGGGCCTGGCCGGGCACCAGCAGGGTGACGTCCCAGGATATGCCCTCCAGGCACAACGGCTCCACGGCCCCCCCGCCGTAGTCGACGACCACCGAGCGCGGCTGGGTCCACAGCGGGGCGCCGGCCAGGGCCTTCAGGGGGGCGATCTGCTGGGGGGCGAGCTCGGCGTCGATATCGACCCGGCGGCCGATCTCCGGGGTGCAACAGCCCAGGCCCGCCCGGGCCTGGACGAAGGCGCGGCCGTCGCGGCGCACGGTCACTCGGATCACCGCCTGGCGCACGCCGGTCGCCGGTCTGGCCCAGACCTCGAGCACCAGCTCGCCGCGCTTGATCAACTGGCTCTGCAGGGGCTGCAGGCCCCAGAGGCGGTAGAGCAGGGGATTCACGCCGTTGTCGATCGGGACCAGCGTCTCGCCGGGACGCAGGCGGCGGCCCTGGAACGGGTCCTGCTCGGGCGGCGGCTTGGGGATTTCAGGCGCCCACCAGACGGCGGGATCGGGCGGCGGCGGAGCAGCTTGAGGGGCGGATTGCTGACCGGCGAGGGGAAGCCCCATCAGGAGGCCGGCCAAAAGCATTGCGCCCGTCATGGCTACATTCCTTCAACACCCCGTTCGATGGAAAGCACGCCGGTGCGCGACAGTTCCACCAGGCCCAGAGGACGCATCAGATCCAGGAACTTGTCGATCTTCGATGGCGCGCCCGAAATCTCGAACACGAAGCTCTCCAGGGTGGTGTCCACCGGCTTGGCGCGGAAGATCTCGGCGATGCGCAGGGCCTCGACGCGATCGGCGCCCTGACCGCGCACCTTGACCAGGGCAAGCTCGCGCTCGACGCCGTTCGGGTCGCGCGTCACATCGTGCACGCGGCGGACATTGACCACCTTGTTCAGCTGAGCCTCGATCTGGTCCAGCACCTGGCGCGTGCCGCGGGTGACCACGGTGATCCGGCTGGTGTGGGCCTTGCGGTCGGTCTCGGCGACCGTGAGGCTTTCGATGTTGTAGCCGCGCGCGGCGAACAGCCCGACCACGCGGTGCAGCACGCCGGGCTCGTTGTCGACCAACAGGGCGAAGGTCGCGGTCTGCTCGACCTGTTCGTTGGGCGCCATGTCGTAGGCGGAGGCGGGGTGGAGGTCGGTGGTCATGTTGTTGTTCTAGTTCCACTGAGCCGAAAGGGAAGACGCTGTTCGGTGCGAGGGATGCAGCGCCTAGACCAGCCCCGCTCCCGCCGCGCCGATCACGTTCCCGATGTCCTCGACGTCGCCCATGATCATTTCGTTGTGGGCCTTGCCCGACGGGATCATCGGCAGACAGTTCTCGTCCTTGGTCACCATGCAGTCGAAGATCACCGGCCGGTCGCTGTTGATCATCTCCAGGATCTTGGCGTCCAGCTCGGCGGGGTCCTCACAGCGGATGCCGACCGCGCCGTAGGCCTCGGCCAGTTTGACGAAGTCGGGCAGGCTGTCGGAATAGGAGTGACTGTAGCGTTCGCCGTGCAGCAGCTGCTGCCACTGGCGGACCATGCCCATCCGCTCGTTGTTGAGGATGAAGATCTTCACCGGCAGCTCGTACTGGATCGCCGTCGACAGTTCCTGGATGCACATCTGGATCGAGGCTTCGCCGGCGATGTCGATGACCAGGGCGTCGGGATGGGCCAGCTGCACGCCGATGGCGGCGGGCAGGCCGTAGCCCATGGTGCCCAGGCCGCCGGAGGTCATCCAGCGATTGGGCTCCTCGAAGCGGAAGAACTGCGCCGCCCACATCTGGTGCTGGCCGACCTCGGTGGTGATGTAGACGTCTCTGTCGCGGGTCAGATCATACAGGCGCTGGATGGCGTGCTGCGGCTTGATGGCGTCGCCGGCCTGGCGATAGCGCAGGCAGTCGCGGGCCCGCCACTCGTCGATCTGCCGCCACCAGTCGCCGAGCGCGGCCTTGTTTGGCTGGTGGTCGGCGGCCTTCCAGGCGGCGATCAGGTCTTCGAGCACGCTGCCTGCGTCGCCGATGATCGGCAGGTCGACGCGGACGTTCTTGTTGATCGACGAGGCGTCGATGTCGATGTGGATCTTCTTGCTGCCCGGCGAGAAGGCGTCCAGCCGGCCGGTGACCCGGTCGTCGAAGCGGGCGCCGACGCAGATCATCACGTCGCAGTCGTGCATGGCGTTGTTGGCCTCGAACGTGCCGTGCATGCCCAACATGCCCAGCCAGGCCGGATCGGCGGCCGGGAAGGCGCCCAGGCCCATCAGGGTCGAGGTGACCGGCGCGCCGGTCATGGCCGCGAATTCCCGCAGGGCTTGCGCGGCCTTGGGGCCGGCGTTGATGACGCCGCCGCCGGTGTAGAAGATCGGCCGGCGGGCCTGGGCGATCAACTTGGCGGCCTCGACGATGCGGTTCTGGTCGCCCTTGGTCTTGGGATTGTAAGCGTGGGTCGAGGCGACTTCCGTCGGGCCGTAATATTCGCCCTTGGCGAACTGGACGTCCTTGGGGATGTCGATCAACACCGGGCCCGGACGGCCGGTGGTGGCGATCTTGAACGCCTCGTGGATGATCTGCGGCAGGTCGCGGACGTCTTTGACCAAATAGTTGTGCTTGGTGCACGAGCGGGTCATGCCGACCGTGTCGGCTTCCTGGAAGGCGTCGGTGCCGATCAGGTGCGTGGGAACCTGGCCGGTGATGACGACCATCGGGATGGAGTCCATCAGGGCGTCCATGATGCCGGTGATGGCGTTGGTCGCGCCCGGACCCGAGGTGACCAGGACGACGCCCGGCTTGCCCGAACTGCGCGCATAACCTTCGGCGGCGTGGGTCGCGCCCTGTTCGTGGCGAACCAGGATGTGCTGCAGGCGCGGCTCGTGGAACAGCGCGTCATAGATCGGCAGGACCGCGCCGCCCGGATAGCCGAACAGCACCTCGACGCCCTGGTCCACGAGGCCGCGAACCACGATCTCGGCGCCGGTCATGGCGCGATCGCTGACGGTCTGGGCGGGAGCCTGGCTCTCGATGGTCTGATGGGCGGTCATGGGACTGATCCGGGGTTGGTAAGCTTGGGTTTGGGGCAGGGCGGAAAAGAAAAAAGGCCCCGAAGGACCTTTTGTGCGCGCGACCGATCTATCAACGTGACTTCAAGGTCACGCCGTGAACGGCCGCTCCATAAGTACGATCATGGTGGTGCGCACGAGTGTTGCTCCAAATGGATGATTGGGGAATGCCATGCTCGCCCGAGGGCGTCAAGGCGCGGTTTGACGCAAGAAACGACCCGTTGCCCTGGCGCAACGCCGTCCTTGAGGTGAAAATCAGCCCAAGGTTTCCAGCAGCAGGGCAAGAGCGTGCTCCGCGAAGCGCCGCATATTGACCTCACGATCGTCCAGGCCGGTCTCGATGGTAAGACTGACCTCCCTGTCCGGCCCGACCACGGCCGTGCAGCTGTGGCCCGCGGCGTCGCCGTAGCGGTTGCCGTCCGGCCCGGCCGCGCCGGTCTCCGACAGGCCCCAGGTCGCCTTCAGGTTCTTGCCGGCCACCCGGGCCAGCAACACGGCGTAGGGCTCGCTGGCCGAGCGCAGGCCGTCCATGGCCTTCTGCGGGATGTCCATCAGGGTCAGGCGAGCCCGGGCGGTGTAGACCACCGCGCCGCCGACATAGAACTTCGACGCGCCGGGCACGGCCAGCAGGGCCGCGGAGATCAGCCCGCCGGTCGAGGATTCGGCCACGGCGAGCGTCTCGCCCCGTTCGGTCAGGCGGGCGGCGACGGCGGCGGCGAGGCGGGCGAGTTCAGTCATGGGCAGGGTCTCGGCTAAACAAATGCTCCGCTCATCCCGACTTTCGCCGGGACGAAGGGATTTATGGGAGATCGGGGACGATCCGTTCCCAATCGGGCGTCTGGTTCCGGAACCAGGTCATCTGGCGCTTCGCATAGCGCCGCGTCTCCTGTCGAGCCGCATCCAGCGCCGCCTCCAGCGAGGTCTCGCCCCGCAGATGCGCCGCCAGCTCGCGGTAGCCGACCGCCTTGAGGGCAGGGAGGGACGGGTCCAGGCCCCGGGCCGCCATGGCGCGCACCTCGTCCAGCGCCCCACGCTCGACCATCAGGCCCAGGCGGGCGTCGCAGCGGTCGTAGAGCTCGGCGCGAGGCGGGTCCAGCACCACGCCGCGCCAAGTCCCGGCGGCCAGGGCCGGCTTGGTGTCGGTCTGCCAGGCGGTCAGCGACTTGCCGGTGGCGATGGCTACGGCGTGGGCGCGGACCAGGCGCTGGCGGTCGCCGATCTCGATGCGCTTCTCGGCCTCGGGGTCCAGCTCGGCCAGCACGTCACGGAACTCCGGCTCGCCCTGGGCGGCGTACAGCAGAGCCGACACCTCGCGTTGGGTCTCGGACACGGGGGGAACATCGGCCAGGCCGTGGGTCAGGGCGCGGAAATACAGGCCCGTGCCGCCGACCACGATGGCAGGATGGCCCCGCGCGGCGATCTCGGTCAGGGCTTGGGTGGCCGCCGTCAGCCAGCGCCCGACCGACCAGCCGTCGGCCGCGTCGGCGACGCCGAACAGGTGGTGCGGCGCCTGGACCAGGTCCTCGGGCGAGGGCGCCGCCGTCAGCACCGGCAGGCCGGCATAGATCTGCATGGAGTCGGCGTTGACGATCTCGCCGCCGCGCTCGCGCGCCAGCTTCAGGGCCAGGGCCGACTTGCCGCTGGCGGTGGGTCCGGCAATAAGAACGATGCTAATATCGGGCAATCTCAGGTCGAGTCCTTCTCTGGTCTCGAAAGCTTTGCATTGCGCTCCGCGTCTCAGGGGGGACAAACCATGAAATTCACCTTCAGCGCTATCCTGATCGGTGTTCTCGCGCTCACCACCGCCCCGGCCTCGGCCGCCTCGGGCGATCAGACGGTCCCCCAGCAAATTCCGGCCACCGAGGCGCCGGCGACCCTGGACGAGCGCCTGGGGTGCGGCGTCATGCTGGTCACCCTCGATGAGGTGCTGCAACGCAATCCGCAGCTGGGCCAGGCTATATCCAAGGGCGAGAACGGTTCGGTCATGGGGCCGATGATCCGGATGTTGGGGGCCAGCGGCGAGCTCATGCTGGACCAGGCCTATGCCGAGGGGGCCACCCAGGGGCTGAAGCCGACGGCGCTTTATCGAAGAGGGGTCACCAGCCTCTCCAGCGCCTTCAGCGGCATCAAGTCCAGCACCGACGAACGCGTCAAGACCCAGGCCATGGCCCTGTTCACGCGCTGCGTTTCGATCGCCGCGCCGAGGTCCTGATCGCGGTCTCGCGCAGCTTCGAGGTTGACGCGGGCGGCTTCCTCCAATAGCCGCCCCTCATGCTCGCGATCACTCTCGTCTCGCCCGACCCTGCCGCCTTGGCGGAGGCCGCCGCCGCCGTGCGCGCCGCGCTGACGATTTCGTCGGAGACCCTGTTGGGGGAAGGGGCGTTGGATCTGCTGGCCGACCTGCCGCCGGTGGAGACCCACCAGGCGGTGAAAGCCGCCGTGGGCGACTGGCCGGTCGACTTCGCCGTCCAGCCGGCCCTGAACCGCAGGAAGCGCCTGCTGATCGCCGACATGGACTCCACGATCATCAACGTCGAGTGCCTGGACGAGCTGGCCGATTTCGCCGGGGTCAAGGACAAGGTCTCGGAGATCACCGAGCGCGCCATGCGCGGCGAGCTGGCCTTCGAGGGCGCGCTGCGTGAGCGGGTCGGCATGCTCACGGGCCTGTCGGTCGACGCCCTGCAGACCTGCTACGACGACCGCGTGAAGCTCAATCCCGGGGCGCGGACCCTGGTGCGGACCATGGCCGAGCACGGGGCCCGCTGTGCTCTGGTCTCGGGCGGCTTCACCTTCTTCACCTCGCGGGTGGCCCAGGCCGCCGGCTTCCACCTGAACCGCGCCAACACCCTGATCGAGGCCGACGGCCGCCTGACCGGCGCGGTGGGCGAGCCGATCCTCGGCAAGGAGGCCAAGCTGGCCGCCCTGCGCGAAGAGACCGCCGCCCTGGGTCTGACCGCGGCCGACGCCCTGGCGGTCGGCGACGGCGCCAACGACCTGGCGATGATCGAAGTCGCCGGCCTGGGCGTCGCCTATCGCGCCAAGCCGATCGTCGCGGCCCAGGCGCACGCCAAGGTCGACCACGCCGACCTCACCGCCTTGCTCTACTTCCAGGGCTACACCCAGGCGGAGTTCGTGGCGTGACCTTCCCGCGCGGTGTTCAGGCCGTAGTGTTCGACATGGACGGCCTGCTGCTGGACACCGAGACCGTGTACCAGGCGGCGATGATCGAGGCCGGCCAGGCGTTCGGCGTCGACTTCACCGCCGCGACCTACCGCTCGATGGTCGGCAAGACCAATCCCGAATGCGCGGTCGTGCTGCGCGAGATGTACGACCCGACCTTTCCGGTCGAGGACTATTTCGCGCGCGTCTGGAGCGACGTCGAGATCATCCTTGAGGCCGAGGTGCGGCTGAAGACCGGGGTGATGGAGATCCTCGACTATCTGGACGCCCTGGGCGTGCCGCGCGCGATCGCCACCTCCAACAGCCGTCAGGCGGTGGACCGTTATCTAGGCCGCTTCGACCTGGTCAAACGCTTCCACGCGGTGGTCGCCAACGCCGACGTCACGCGCCACAAGCCGCATCCGGATCCCTATCTCGAGGCGGCCCGCCGGCTGAACATCGACCCGACCCTGTGCCTGGCCCTGGAGGACTCCCACCCCGGCGTCCGCGCGGCCCACGCGGCGGGGATGATGACGATCATGGTGCCCGACATCCTGGATCCGAACGAGGAGATGCACGACAAGTGCGTGCATGTCGCCGACAGCCTGCACGTGGTGCTGGACCTGCTGAAGGCGGCGGCCTAGCGCCAAGCTTCACCGCCCGGACAGGCTCGGTGAAATGAAAAGGGCCGGCGGAGCGATCCGCCGGCCCTTTGTGTTTTTACCCCGCCGGGCCCTTTTCGAAATACTTGAAGAAGGCGCTGTCGGGCGAGAGCACCAGGGTGGTGTCGCCCTGGCCCAGCGCCTTCTCGTAGGCCGACATCGACCGATAGAAGGCCGCGAAGCCCGGATCGCGGCCGAAGCTTTCGGCGAACAGCTTGGCGCGCTGGGCATCGGCGTCGCCGCGGATCTTTTCGGCTTCCTCATAGGCGGTGGCGACGATCTCGCGGCGCTTCTGCTCGCCGATGGCGCGGAGTTCGGCGGCCTCCTGCTTGCGGGCCGTCTGCATGCGCTCGAACACCGCCTGCTCGTTGGTGGGCGGCAGGTCGGCGCGCTTGATGCGCACATCGATGATCTGGACGCCGAGGTTCGACGCGGCCACCTGGCGGGCGACGCGGTCGCGGATGGCGGCCATCACCTGGGCGCGCTTGCCGGCGATCACCTCTTCGGAGGTCGAGCGGCCGATCTCCTCGCGCAGGGCGGCGTTGACGATGCGGTCCAGGCGGTCGGTGGCGACGCTCTCCTGGCCCAGGGTGCGGTAGAACTGGCGCGGATCGGTGATGCGATAGCGGACGAAGGCGTCGACCACCAGGCGCTCCTGGTCGGCGGCGGTGACCTCTTCCGGCTGGGCGTTGATCATCTCGATGTTGCGCTTGTCGAACCGGATGACGGTGTCGAACGGGCTCTTCATGTGAAGGCCGGGCGCGCTCACCACGCGGACCGGATCGCCCAGGCGCACGAGCAGGGCCTGCTGCTTCTGGTCCACCTGGAACAGGGTGAAATTGGCCAGGATCAGCAAGGCCAGGGCGCCGACCCCGGTGGCGACGACGGGTGCATTGAGGCGGTTCATCGGACGGTCCCCTCGGCGGCGGCGGTGCTGGCGGCGGCGGAGGTCCTCGGCCGGAACGCGTCGGGCGGCAAGATCACCGGAGCCGTGGCGCCTTTGCTGTCGATGATCACCTTGTTGGACCGCTCCAGCACCCGCTGCATGGTCTCGATATAGAGGCGCTCGCGGGTGACGGCCGGGGCCAGCTTGTACTGGGTGTAGACTTGGTTGAAGCGATCGGCGTCACCGGCCGCTTCGCGCACGACCTGCTCGCGATAGCCCAGCGCCGCCTGCCGGATCTGGGCGGCTTCGCCCCGGGCGTTGTTGGCGGCGGATTCGGCGTTCTGGGCGGCGCGCTGCACGTCGCGATAGGCCTCCAGGACCGGAGCCGGCGTGGTGGCGGCCTGGATGTTGACGCTCTGGATCGAGACCCCGATGTCGTAACGGTCCAGGATGCGCTGCATCAGCACCTCGGTCTGGTCCTGCACCTGGCCGCGGCCGGTGGTCAGGATCGGGGTGAGGGCGGTGCGGCCGATCACCTCGCGCATGGCGCTTTCGGCCACGTCCTTGATCACGGTGTCGGGCTCACGGACGTTGAAGGCGTATTTGGCCGCGTCGGACACCTTCCACTGCACGGTGAAGCTGAGATCGACGATGTTCTCGTCGCCGGTCAGCATCAGGCGCTCGTCCGACAGCGGCTGGCTGACCGTGCCGCCGATGTCGAGGGTCTGGATCGAGGTGACGGGCACCAGCTCGGCATGCTCGATCGGCCAGGGCAGGTGGTAGCGCAGGCCGGGCTGGGCCGTGCGGCTATAGGCGCCGAAGGTCGTGACGACCGCCTGCTCCTTGGGCTGGACCACGTAGCAGCCGGAAAGGGCCCACAGCGCCAGAACGCCCAGGGCCGAGGCGGCCACCGCGCGTCCTCGGCGAGGACCGCCGAAGGTTTGGCGCATCCGGTCGGACAGGCGCTCGAGCAAGGCGTTGACGTCGACGGGCGGCAGCGGGGGGCCGCCAGGGCCCCTAGGGCCGCCGCCGGGACGAGGCTCCTCGCCTCGGGACCGATCTGGGTCCTTTTTGCCGTCGTTCGGCGGGGATCCCCAGGGTCCGGGGCCGGCATTGTCGTTCCAAGGCATGGGCGGCGTCGTCTTCCCGTCACAGCGAATGGCGGGGTTGTAAAACCACCCCCGCACGCGGATATGAGAGCCCCCGCAGAACAAGGCAAGACAATCCCGTGACCGCAGCTTCTCCCGCCACCCTCGACGACGCCCGCGCGGCGCTGGATCGGGTCGTCGATCCGGTCTCGGGCAAGGGCTTGGTCGCGGCCGGCCTGGTGCAGGGCCTGGTCGTGCGCGCCGGTCGCGCCGGCTTCATGTTGGAGGTGCCGGCCTCCCAGGCCGCCACCTACGCTCCGGTGCGCGAGGCGGCCGAGAAAATCTTGGCGGGCCTGCCGGGCGTCGACGCCGCCCAGGTCGTGCTGACCGCCCAGGCCGCTGAGGGCGCGACCCGCGTGCGCAAGGGCGCCAAGGTCGCCGAAGACGGCCAGGCCAGGCTGGTCCCGCCGCCGGAGGCCGAGAAGCCGGCCCATGTGAAGCACGTGATCGCCATCGCCTCGGGCAAGGGCGGGGTGGGCAAGTCCACCGTGGCCACCAACCTGGCCTGCGCCTTCGCCGCCCAAGGCTTGCGAGTGGGCCTGCTGGACGCCGACGTCTATGGTCCCTCGGCCCCGCGCATGATGGGGATCGACGGCGAGCCCAGCTTCGAGGACGGCAAGCTGCAGCCGCTGGAGGCGCATGGCATCAAGCTGATGTCGATCGGCTTTCTGGTCGACGAGGGCAAGGCGATGATCTGGCGGGGGCCGATGGCCTCGTCGGCCGTACGCCAGATGATCCATGACGTCGCCTGGGGTTCGCAGGCCGCGCCGCTGGACGTGCTGGTCGTCGATCTGCCGCCCGGCACCGGCGACATCCAGCTGACCCTGGTCCAGAAGCTGCGGATCGACGGGGTGGTCCTGGTCACCACGCCGCAGGAGATCGCCCTGATCGACGCCCGTCGGGCGGCGGCGATGTTCGGCAAGACCGCCACGCCGATCCTGGGCCTGATCGAGAACATGGCCTTCTTCGCCGATCCGGCCACCGGCGCCCCGATCCCGATCTTCGGGGCCGGCGGCGGCGTGGCCGAGGCCAAGACCCTGGATGTACCCCTGCTGGCCCAGGTGCCGATCGAAATCGCCGTGCGCGAGGCCGGCGACGCGGGAAGGCCCGTGGTGCTGAGCGCGCCGGGAAGCGCGGCGGCCAAGGCGTTCGCGGGCGCGGCGAAGATGTTGTGGACTGGCATTCAATAAATCCGCTCATCCCGGCGGAATCTAATTTCAAAGAAAAAGGCCGCCCGGGTTTCCCCCGGACGGCCTCGTTCATTCAACTGACGTCGAAGCCTAGAAGCTCCAGCGCACGCCCGTCGACAGGACCACGGCCGAACCGGAGACGTCGCCCTGAAGGTTCAGGGTCGTAGCCGCCGGGGTGCCGGCGTAGATCGTCTCGGTGCGGTTGATCTTGCTGTCCTTGAAGGCGATGTACGACACGGCCGCGTCCCATTGGATGCTGTCGGTCGCCTGCCAGGTGCTGCCCACGGCGTAGAGCGTCCGGTCGCCGTCCGGCACGCGGGCGGTGCGGCCGACGTCGGGGGTCGGGGTCGGGTCGTATTGCACGCCGCCGCGCAGGGTCAGCTTCTGATTGACTTCGTAGTCGAGGCCGACGGCCACCGTGGTGGTGTCCTTGTAGTTCTGCTCGCTGACGCTGCCGCCGTTCGGATAGGTGACGACGATCTTGTCGAACTCGCCCCAGCCGACGCGCGACACCGAGGCGTTCAGGGTGAGCTTGTCATCGGCCTTCCAGCGGAAGCCCAGGTTGGCCATCCACGGGGTGGTGATCTTGGCCACGCCGTTGGTGTTGACGTTGGAGCCGGCCAGCGGGCCGAGCAGGCCCGAGACGAGGACCTTGCCGTCCAGCTCGTGCTTGATTTCCGACCGGTACGAAGCGCCGATCGTCAGGGCGGGGGTGGCGTGGAACTGAGCGCCGACGTTCCAGCCGTAGTCCCAGTTGCCTTCGCCTTTCAGCGAGGACGAGCCGTCGGGCAGGGCCGGCGAAAGGTTCGGCAGGGCCGAGGTCAGCTCGGCGTCGGTGTACTGGGCCGAAACGCCCACGCCCAGGTCGAGCTTGTCATTGACGCGATAGGCCACCGTGCCGTTGACGTCGATGGTCTTCAGGTGAGACTTCAGGGCGTCATAGCGGGTCCAGCTGTTGCCGGTGTAGTCGGTGGTGAAGTTGTACGGCGCGGCGATCGCCAGGCCCAGGGCCAGCTTGTCGTTGACGCGGAACGCGCCGGCGAAGTTGGGGACGATGCCGTTGTTGATCGGACCGCCCGCGACGCGCTCGCCGCCAACCAACGTGGTCAGGCCGCCGGGGATGACCGGGCGGGTCAGGGTCGAGCCGGTGTCGTCGACCTGGGAGTCGACCTGAACCAGGTGCACGCCGCCATAGATCTCGTTCTTTTCGAGACCGGCGATCGAGGCGGGGTTCCACCACAGGCTGGCGGCGCCGCGATCGGCGACTTCGCCTGAATAGGCGCGACCGGCGCCGCGCACCGATTGTTCTTGCAGATAAAAGGCTGCGGCCGAGGCCTGCGAAGCGGCCACCAGGGCGGCGAGCGCCACGCCGGCGGCGAGGGAGGTACGCGAGAGAGACATGAAAGACGACCTTCTGGGGAGGAAGCTCCGCCGCCCTTGATGGCGACGGTTGCCGTCGCTCTAACGCATTAAGTCAAAAAACGTTGCTTTTTATTCGAGTGACGGTGAATTTTGTACGTAAGGTCAAATAACTTGGACCAGGAAACGACTTCTATATTTCGTTGTTATGTCAGAACTGCTTGTGATTGCCTAAATTTGGCGCGAATGGATTGACGTAAGGGAAGTCTACGCCGGCCCCATTCGCGCCGAAACTCAGCATCGTTTGGCGAAGCGCTTAGCCGCCCGCGAGTTTGCGGAAGAACTTCGCGCCCTGTTCGCCGCCGTTGAAATAGGCCTTCTGGTCGGGCTCGGCGGTGATCTGGTCCCAGTTGTCGCGGACTTCCTCGGCCGACAGTCCGCCTTCGCCCAGATAGACGCCCTCGGTTTCGAAGATCCGCGACAGGGCGAACGCGCCCGCGCCGGCGGTCAGGATCGCGCCGGTCGGAGCGTCCTCCGAGACCAGATAGACCACGCCCGGGGTGACATATTCCGGCTTCAGCTTCTCCAGCACTTCCGGCGGCATCAGGCCTTCGGTCATGCGGGTGGCGGCCACGGGGCTGATGGCGTTGATCTTGACGTTGTTCTTGGCGCCTTCCAGCTTCAGCGTATTCATCAGGCCCAGCACCGCCATCTTGGCCGCGCCGTAGTTGGACTGGCCGAAGTTGCCGTACATGCCCGAGGACGAGGTGGTGACGACGATCCGGCCGTAGTTCTGGGCCTTCATGATGTCCCAGACGGCCTTGATCGGCTTGAAGGTGCCGAACACATGGACCTGGATCACGGCCTCGAAGTCGGCCAGCTCCATCTTGGTCAGGGTGCGGTCGCGCAGGATGCCGGCGTTGGCGATCAGGATGTCGATCCGGCCCCACTTGTCCATGGTCGTCTTGACCAGGTCGGCGACGCCGGCGTCGTCGGTCACCGAGGCGCCGTGGGCGATGGCCTGGCCGCCAAAGGCCTCGATTTCGGCCACGACCGCCTTGGCCGCTTCGGACGAACCGCCCGAGCCGTCGACGCTGCCGCCGAGATCATTGACGACCACCTTGGCCC
>NZ_JBAPVS010000151.1:0-18823 GCF_049283275.1 Caulobacter sp.
GGCCTGCTGGGCGCCCTGAAGGACGCCGGCCACACCGAAGAAGAGGCCAACGTCTATTCCGAAGGCGTCCGTCGCGGCGGCGCCCTGGTCAGCGTCAAGGCCGATGACGACGACGCGGCCCGGATCGAGCAGATCCTCAACGGCCGCCGCGGGATCGACGCCCGCACGCGGGGCGAGGCCTATCGCAGCGAAGGCTGGTCGCGGTTCGACCAGGACGCCAGCCCCTACACCGCCGAACAGGTCCGCCGTGAGCGCACCCTGTACGGCGCCGAGGATCGCTCGTTCGCCGACGCCGAGCGCGATCCGCTGATCGACGATGAAGAGCGCCGCCGCACCCAGTCGCCCTCGGGCCTGGGCGCCACGCCGCGCGAATACTAGTCGGCGCGCGCCTCCGGAAGGTTTTCGGAGGCGCGGCCACCCTTGCTGGAAAACCCATGACCCCTCAGGATCTCACCTTGACCGACTTCCCGACATCCGCCCCGCCCGTCAACGGCGCCGCCGAGGCGAAGCTGCGATCCGCGGCGAGCTCCGCCCAGGACGCCTACGGTGACCTCAAGAGCGCCGCCACCGAGACCCTCGGCGACACGCGGGAGAAGGTCCAGGACGCCCTGGGCCGCACCCGCGAACAACTGGAACGCCGCTACGACGAACTCGAGGCCTATGTCCAGCTGCGGCCGGCCGTGGCCGTGGGCATCGCCGCCACGGTGGGCGTGCTGGTCGGCCTGTTGCTGCGCGGTCCCAGCAAGACGATCTATCTGCGCGGCGCCTGAACCCTGGGGCCTTGGCCGCAAACCAGGCCCGCCCACGAAAAAGCCCTCCCCGTCGCCGGGGAGGGCTTTCCTGCTCACGACCAAGGCGGAGAGGGCCGGTACGCCGCCCCCTCAAACTAGGCCTTAGCGCGAGAAGACGGCCGGGTTGGCGTTGTTGTACGCGACCAGGTCCGGGTTGTTCAGCTTGCCGACGGCGTCGTTGACCGAAGCGCGGACGCACGAGGGGTAGAGGTAGGTGGCCAGGGTTTCGCCACGGACGTTCTGCCAGCAGACGGTCGAGGCGGCCTTGACGATTTCGGCGCGCAGCTCGGCCGGGGCCTTGCCGGCGGTCTTGATGCGGATTTCGGTGGCGCCGGCGGGAGCGGCGGCGAACAGGGCGGCGGCCGAGGCGGCCAGAACGATGGTGCGGATCATGGGACGGATTCCAGGACAGCGTTGATTTTCAACCCGTCCGGAATGCGTTTCCCCTCAGCGGCTGGTCCAGGATCTCGCCCGCTCTGCCGCCGTCACTGAAGCTCTAACTTGTCACATGTCACTTATCAACGGTTATGTTGCAGTGCGGTGGCGAAAAAAGTTGACGCCGGTTGTCCCGAAAAAAGGGCGGTCGGCGCGGCTGGAAACGTACCTTCCCCGTCCTCCCGGCGAAGGCCGGGACCCAGAGTCACCCAGAGCAGCTCTCGGCTTCACCTGGACCCCGGCCTTCGCCGGGGAGACGGGAGAAAATCAGGCGGCGCGATGAATCCCGCCGCCTTGGTCGGCCTCTAGTAGCTGATCTTCATCAGCTCGCCCGAGCGGAAGGCTTGGCGGTCATAGACCTTCAGGCTGAGGCTGCCGACCTTCTGGACGGCGTTGCGGGTCACTTCGCGGACGCAGTAGGCGTAGAGGTTGTCGCTGGGGCCGCCCAGGTCTTCGCGGCAGATCGACGAGGCGGCCGAGACGATGTCGGCATGGATGGCGGCGTCGGTGCGGCCGCGGACCTTGACGTGCTGCTCGCCGGCGAAGGCCGACGAAGCGGTGGTCAGGGCGAGGGCCGAAGCGGCCAGAACAAACAGAGTCTTCATGATGATACTTCCGAAAGGGGGTTGGGGTTCAACCACCTCCCGACGCGTTCCTCTGATGGCCGTTGGGATCTCGCCCGCTCAATCCATCAAAGGTAGCGGTAACATGACAACGTTGTCATTTCGAGTAAAATATTGAGTTTCAAAAGAAACTACCCTTCAGCGAGACAATTCGCCCGTGTGTGAGGCAATGCTGGGCAGGCCTTAGGCAATCACCCCGCGACCGTCATCCCGGGCCTTGCGCCCACGATGACGGCGCTAAAAGTGATCTAGCGACGTCGCGCAGGCTTCTTCGGCGGCGCGGGCGGCGGCGGCGGGGGCGCGGTCCAGTCGAAGGCCATCAGCAACGTCCGTTCCTGCGGGGCGTCGTTGTCGTCCGACAGGATGTAGATCCGCGTCGTCCCCGAGGGCGACTTGCTCAGGGCGATCCCCTCGAAATTGTCGCGGCTCACGGCGCCGTCCAGGGTCACGGTGGCGGCCAGGTACTGCCGGGCGGCCGGGGCGCGGGGATCGATCACGAACCGCACCTGGCCGCGCCAGCCGCGGATCGGGTCATAGGCGCGATAGAGGGCCGCCACCGACTGGCCTTCGAAGGCGGCGAAGCTGGTCAGGCCCCAGGTGAAGTCGGGCGGCGACTGCGGCGCCAGGCCCACGCACGGGACCGACAGCCTGCACAGCCACACCTCGCCCTCCTCGCCGCCCACCAGATAGGCGTCCGGGCCGGCGATCGGATAGGCGGTCAGGGCCTCCATGCCCTCGTTGTCGGGGAAGGACGTGGCCGGCTTGTTGACCGCGCGCGGCGGGCCGTAGGTCCCGTCCGGGCGGCGTGGATACAGCCAGATGCGGTGATCGCGCTCGAAGCTGACCAGGCGGTCGCCGTTGGCCAGGAAGGCCAGGCCCTCGGCGTCGCCCTTCTCCTTGCCCTGCAGCGGCTGGCCGTCCGGGCCTTTCAGCGCCTGCAGCTTGCCGTCGGTCAGGCCGACCAGGCGGCCGGCTTCGTCCAGCTTCAGCCTGGCCTCGAACAGGTCGCCGCTGTCGCTGATCGAGACCAGGGCGCCGTCGGGGCCGAACTTCAGGTCCGACAGGCCGTGCAGGCGCTGGGTGTCGGGACTGCTGATCGCCACGCCGCCGGCATAGACGAAACGGCCGATCGCGCCTGAAGCCAGGTTCGCGGGCGGCGGATTGGCCGCGCTGAGCGGCACGGGCGTGGTGACCAGGCTGATCTCGGGCCCGGCCTTGACCGGGGCCAGCGGCAGGACGGCCGGTTGCGGAGCCTTGGCGCACTGGCTGACCACCACCGAGGCCAGACCCAGAACGAGAAAGCCGCGCAGTCCGATCACGCGGGAACCTTGCGGGCGGGTTTGGCCGCCTGGGGCTGCACGGTCGGCGGGGCGGCCAGAAGCCCCCTCGCCCGCTTGACCGCCTTGGGCTCCTCGTCGAACAGGCCGGCCAGCTGGTCGACCAGGGCGCCGCCCAGTTGCTCGACGTCGACGATGGTCACCGCCCGGCGGTAGTAGCGCGTCACGTCGTGGCCGATGCCGACGGCGATCAGCTCGACCGGGCTCTTGGTCTCGATCTCGGCGATGACCTGACGCAAGTGGCGCTCCAGATAGTGGCCCGAATTGACGCTGAGGGTGGAGTCGTCCACCGGCGCGCCGTCCGAGATCACCATCAGAATGCGGCGGGCTTCGGGCCGGCCGACCAGGCGCTGGTGCGCCCACATCAGGGCCTCGCCGTCGATGTTCTCCTTCAGCAGCCCCTCGCGCATCATCAGGCCCAGGTTCTTGCGGGCCCGCCGCCACGGGGCGTCGGCGCTCTTGTAGATGATGTGGCGCAGGTCGTTCAGGCGGCCGGGGGCGGGCGGCTTGCCGGCCTTGATCCACTCGTCGCGGCTGGAGCCGCCCTTCCAGGCGCGGGTGGTGAAGCCCAGCACCTCGACCTTGACCGCGCAGCGCTCCAGGGTGCGGGCCAGGATGTCGGCGCAGACGGCGGCGACCATGATCGGCCGGCCCCGCATCGAGCCGGAATTGTCGATCAGCAGGGTCACGACGGTGTCGCGGAACTCCACGTCCTCCTCCTGCTTGAACGACAGGGGAGCGGTGGGGTCGATGATCACCCGGGTCAGGCGGGCGACGTCCAGCATCCCCTCCTCCAGGTCGAAGGTCCAGGCGCGGTTCTGCTGGGCCAGCAGGCGGCGCTGCAGCTTGTTGGCCAGGCGCGAGACCACGCTGGAGAAGGCCGCCAGCTGCTGGTCCAGATAGGCGCGCAGGCGGGTCAGCTCGTCGGCGTCGCACAGGTCCTCGGCCGGCACCACCTCGTCGAAGGCGGTGGTGAACACCTTGTAGAGCGGCTCGTTGGCGCCGCCCCAGCTGGGATCGGGACGGGCCGGCTTGGCGCCGTCGCCCATCTCCGGGGCTTCCTCGGTCTCCTCGGGATCGCCGTCCTGCTCGGACTGGACCATCTCCTCGTCGCCGGCCTCGGACTCGCGGTCCGAGGTCTCGGCCTGCTCGGGCGAGGCGCCGTCGGACTGCTCGCCCTCGCCTTCGCCGGAATCGTCCTCCGAGGCCTCGGTGTTCTGGTCCTCGTCGCCCTCGTCCTCGTCGGACTGCTCGGTGGCGTCGGACATGTCCTCGCCCAGGTCCAGGTCGCGCAGGATCTCGCGGGTGACCTTGGCGAAGGCGGCCTGGTCGTCGATGGCGGCGGCCAGACGGTCCAGATCCTTGCCGGCCCGGTTTTCGATATCGGCGCGCAGGATGTCGACCAGGGCTTTGGCGCCCTCGGGCGGGGCGTCGCCGGTCAGACGCTCGCGCACCAGCAGCGACAGGATCTCGGCCATGGGCGCGGACTGGCGGTCGGTGGCCACGGCGCGGGTCAGGCCCTGTTTTTCGAGGCGAGCCTCCAGGGCGGCGGTGAGATTGGCGCGCACCCCGCCCAGGGCGTTGGCGCCGATGGCTTCCAGCCGGGCCTGTTCGATGGCCTCGAAGGCGGCCTGGCCGTCGGGCGAGCTGGGCCGGGCCCGGGCGTGCTTGGCGGCGTCGTGGTGGGCCAGGCGCAGGGCCATCTGGTCGGCCAGGCCGCGGATGCGGGCGGCCTCCTTGGGGTTCAGGTCGCGCGGGGGATGGGGCAGCACCGCCCGGTTGCCGACCAGACTGGGACCCTCGCCCGAGAACACCACCTCCAGATCGGGGGTCTCGGCGAGCGACCGCGCCGCGTGGGCCAGGGCGCGCTTGAACGGTTCGGTCGGGCTTTCGGGCTTGGACGCCATGTCATTGGGTTACCGAGCCAGGGCGGCGAACACAAGGCGCAGAACGGGCTCACCGAAGGGAACAGTGCGCCTCAAGGCCGCGTTTGCGTGATCCAAGCTCGCGACGGGCGGGCTAATGCTTTCGAGGAAACGACCATGTTGAAATGGGCCATCATCCTGGCGGTCATCGCCCTGATCGCCGGCGCCTTGGGCTTCGGCGGCATCGCCGGCGCGGCGGCGGGCATCGCCAAGATCCTGTTCTTCCTGTTCCTGATCGGCTGCATCATCTTCTTCGTCCTGGGCCTGACGGTGTTCAAGAGCGTGACGAAGTAGCGAGAGGGGCAAGTGATCATGCACCGATCACTTGCCCCCTACGGACCGCTTCGCGGTCGTCTTCCCCCGGAGGGGGAAGAGCCGCGCCGCCGGCTCCAAGCGCGAGGCTCCGCCCCCTACGGGGGCGGACAGACCGCGTAGCGGTCAGGTGGGGGCAAGTGGGTGAGCCACCGCCCTACTTCGCCGCCGCGTAAGCCTTCGACTGTTCCCCAACCACCGACACCAGATCGCCCATCGTCAGGTTCACGTCGACCAGGTGCAGGCCCCAGTCCTTCAGCGGCTGGCCCAGCACCAGCAGGTCGCCGGGGATGTTGTCGGCGCGGGGGTCGGCCTTGTCGGGATGAACGGTCACGGCCAGATAGTCGAAGCCGTCCTGGCTGACGCATTCGGCCGAGACCAGGCCGGGCAGCTGGATGAAGGGCGTGGCCACCGTCGCGTCCCTGGTCCAGACCGTGGCCGGGCGCATGGCCGTGCCCATGATCGTGCGGTCGCTGAAATAGCTGCGCAGCGGCGCGGAGCCGCCGCTCAAGGCCGCCGGATTGACGCAGGCGGCCTTCAGGCCGGGCTCGGCGACCTTGCCGAAGAACTTGCTGGCGGCCGGCGGCGGGACGTCGGCGCGGAACGAGACGTAACTGATCACGCAGCCGGTCTGGCCGACCTTGCGGCACAGGGGCAGCGAGCCGTAGCTGTCCTTGGCCGGATCGACGGGCGTGTTCATCCCCAGGATCAGAGCCGAGACGATCTGCTTCTGCACCGGCTTGCCGTCGATCTCCTCCTTGATCAGCCGCAGCAGGATGCGCGAGCCCTGCGAGTGGCCGATCAGCACCACGCCGCGTCCCTTGTTGTCGCGGGCCAGATAGTCCTTCCACGCGTCGCGCACGTCGGCATAGGCCAACTCGCCGTCGCCGGCGGCCGCCTGCCCCATCATCATCTTGCGCAGGGCCGCGATGGTCACCTGGCGGTAGCTGGGGGCGTACAGCTTGCAGACCTGGCCGAAGCGCGCGAACTGCTGGTCGGCCACGGCCTTTTCCGGCAGGTCCGGCGTCATGTCGCTGTTGCCGCCCGGGTCGGACGACACGGTGGGATAGACGTAGAAGCAATCGATCGGCGCGTTCGGATCGGCCTTGAAGGTCTCCAGGCTGGTCGCGCCGTTCGCCTGGACCACGGTGGCGGACTGGTCGGCGGCGCAGGCGTCCGCCCGCCCGGGTCGGCACAGCCAGTTGTCGTCCTGGGCGTAGTCGTTCGGCTTGGCCGGACCGGGCGGCGCCGGTTGCGAACAGGCGCTGGCGCTCAGGCCCAGACCGGCGATCAGACCCAAGGCGGCCCACAGCTTGCGTGACATCCGACATCCCCTCCAACGCTTGTTTGGGCGGAGGATGGCTTGGGAAGGGGTGGAAGGGAAGCCACCTCTTCCAACCCGAAACGGTTGTCATCCCGGACGAGCGCGCAGCGCGAAAATCCGGGACCGGGGCCTAAACTCAGCGCTTCCGGCGGTCCCGGATCGGCGGCCCTTCGGGCCTTGTCCGGGATGACAGCCGTGTGTGATGGACGAGACCCTAAGCCGGCAGCCATCGCCTGGGAAACTTGTCCCCCAAGGCCCGCGCCTCGCCGGGCTTCAGGCCCAGCTCGCGCATCTTGAACGCCACGACCTCGCGCAGGGCCTCGACGGGTTCGCGGCCGGCCGACGGGCTGGAGGCGACGGGTCCGGTCTGCATGGCCAGGTCGACGGCGGCCCATTCGGCCTGCGCGCGGTCGGGCTTGCCGACGGCGAAGTAGTGGCGGACCGGCAGGCGTTCGCCCGCGATCTCGACCATCACGCCGACCACCCAGCCTTGAACGATCAGATCGGCGTCGGGGCGCTGGCGGAACATGCCGCCTGTTTAGCGATTTGCGGCCGGCGCTCAAGCGCTGGTCGACGCCCGCGGACCGTTCAACCGATCAGACGGACGACGAGCACGGCGGCGACGCCCAGCAGCAGCCACAGGGCCACGTCGACCAGGATCATATTGATCGCCGCCACACGTTGCGGCGAACGACGAGAGGGCTTGTCACGCATCGCGTTTTCTCCCTGCGGACACGCCAAGCGCGCCTCACCGGCAGAATAGACCCGCAATCTAAAATGGACCATAGGCCGATATACCCGCAAAGCGCGTATATCGGCCCTAGACCTCGCTCTCAGCCCAGGACCTGGAACGCCGCCTGGCTGATGACGCCCAGGACCAGCCACAGGCCAAGACCCAGGACGATGAAGACCGGGCGCGGTGGCCGCCGGTCGCGGAACTGATGGATTTCGTGACGCGCCATGCCCAGCCCTCCAGGAAACGTGCGTGCGTTCGCGGAATCTGGAACGGGCTTGGCCGTATTTTCGCTGCATGGGTTAACGCGGCTGTGATCGGTTATCCACAACCGGGGATGTTTTGAGCGGAAGCTTCGCGCTCCAGACCCACGGTGTCAGCAGCGGGTCAGGCCGCGCAGCCGAGCCGTCGAAGCTCCTGATCCAGTATTTCGACATTCACCGGCTTGCGGACGATCGGAGACGAGAAGAAGCCTCGGTGATCGTCCAGTTGCTGGTAGCCGGTGCAGAAGACGAAGGGCACGCCCAGCGCCTGAAGCCGTTCGGCCACGGGGTAGACCGCCTGGCCGCGGAGATTGACGTCCAGGACCGCGGCGGCCGGCGGGAGCGCGCCCTCGATCAGCCCCAGGGCCTCTTCGATCGTCGAGGCGGGACCGAGAATCTCCCAGCCCAGCTTGGCAAGGTCGTTGCAGAGGGCCATCGCGATCAGCGCCTCGTCTTCGACGACGAGCAGGCGGCCAGCCGCGCGGCCGGTCGCCTGCCTGAGTTCGTCCTCCTTGGCGCTGGGCGACGCGTGATGCGGCTCCGGCCGATAGACCGAGGACGGCAGCGTTGCGACCAGCCTTACGCCGTCTACGGGCCAGGCGATGTCGAGCAAGCCGGCCAGCTGTCGCGTGGCGACCTCGCGGACCAGGGTCGAGCCAAAGCCGCGCGAGGCGGGCTCGTTCACGACCGGCCCGCCGTGCTCGCTCCAGCGCAGCTCCAACGCCTGGTTCGGCAGGATGCGCCATTCGACGCGAACCCGTCCCTCGGCGACCGAGAGGGCGCCGTACTTGACCGCATTGGTGGCCATCTCATGGATGAGCAGGCTCAGCGGCTGCACCGCATGGGGGCCGAGCACCAGGACCGGCCCCACGACCTCCAGCTGCCCCGGCTTGTGATAGGCGGAGGTTTCATCGACGACGATCTGTCTCATGTCGCCGCCTTCCCATCGGTTTTCGGCGAGCAGGGAATGGGCCCGTCCCAACGCCGACACCCGTCCGCGGACGGCGGCGATGAACTCTTCCTTGGTGGCGGCCTGGGTCAGGGAAACCAGCGCCTGGACAACGGCCAGGACGTTCTTGGCCCGGTGATCGACTTCCCGCGCCAGCAGAAGCCGAGCCTCCTCGTTGTTCTTGCGCTCGGCGATGTCGCGCAGGATCACCGTGGCGATCTTGGCGCCGCCGATCTCGACCTGGGAGATCGAGGCCTCGACGGGAAACTCCTCGCCGTTGGCGCGCAGGCCGCTGACCGTGCCCAGGGCGCCCATCCGGCGGTTCGTGACGCCGGTCTCCTTGAAACGTCGGATGTGTTCGTCATGGCCGGCCCGGAACCGCTCGGGGATGAACCGCGTGATCGGCGCGCCGATCGCGTCGACGGCCAGGACCTCGAACATCCGCTCGGCGGCGGGGTTGAACAGGACGATGCATTGATCCTCATCGACCGTGATCATGGCGTCCATCGCCGACTCCACGATGCCTTCCATGCGCCTGCGGCTTTCGTTCAAGGCGTCTTCGGCGGCCTTGCGTTCGGTGATGTCGCGCAGGATGACGGTCGCGAGCCGCTCGCCGCCCACCTCCACCTGCGATATCGACGCCTCGATGGGAAATTCCTGGCCATTGGCGCGCAGGCCGCTGATCGCGCCGAGCGATCCCATCTGGCGGCTGGTGACCCCTGTGACCGCGAACCGGTGAATGTGCGCCGCGTGCGTCCCGCGAAAACGCTCGGGCATGAAGCGCGCGATCGGCTGGCCAAGCGCCTCCGAGGCGGGAAGGCCGAACATGCGCTCGGCGGCCGGGTTGAACAGGATGATCTCCTGCTTGTCGTTGACGGTGATGATGCCGTCCATCGCCGACGCGACGATGCCCTCAAGCCGGCGCATGGTGTCGATGGCGTCACGTGATGACTTGGCTTTGAGATGATTGGCGGCCATGTAACAAACCCCTCCCAAATTTTTCTATCAGTCTCATCCTGCCGAATACAATAACGATGCAGGCGTGAACCTGGATAGGCGATATATTTTCGGAGTAACTACTTCACCTTTAGAAGGCGCCGCTGCCTTCCATAGCGCTCTACGGGATTTTTGACTTGGATGTTTCGTGGCATCTGAAAAACCGTCCCCCGACGAGCACCTTCAACCTTTAGGCGTAACTAGAACCCTAAGGCCAACCTCTGCGCAACCGGGCGCATTGGCCAGAAGAAAAGAAATAAAGACCTTAGGCCATGCGAAATCGGTCCTGACCTCGTCCAAAGAAAAAGGGCGGAGCCTTTCGGCTCCGCCCTCCTTCATTTCGTTCAGCCAGAGCTGACGCGGACTTTTTAGAAGTCCATGTCGCCCATGCCGCCCATGCCGCCGCCGGGAGGGCCGCCGGCGCCGCCGCCCTTCTTGGGGGCCTCGACGATCGCGGCTTCCGTGGTGATCAGCAGGCCGGCCACCGAGGCGGCGTCCTGCAGAGCGGTGCGAACGACCTTGGCGGGGTCGATGACGCCGTCGGCGATCAGGTCGACATACTGCTCGGTCTGGGCGTTGAAGCCGAAGGTGGCCGAGGTGTTCTCGAGGATCTTGCCCACCACGATCGAGCCTTCGACGCCGGCGTTCTCGGCGATCTGACGGATCGGAGCCTGCAGGGCGCGACGCACGATCGCGATGCCGGCGGTCTGGTCGTCATTGTCGCCGGTCAGGTTCGCCAGGGCCTTGGAGGCCTTCAGCAGAGCCACGCCGCCGCCCGGGACGATGCCTTCGTCAGCGGCCGCGCGGGTCGCGTTGAGGGCGTCGTCGACGCGGTCCTTCTTTTCCTTCACTTCGACTTCGGTCGAGCCGCCGACGCGGATCACGGCAACGCCGCCGGCCAGCTTGGCCAGACGTTCTTGCAGCTTTTCCTTGTCGTAGTCCGACGTGGTGTCTTCGATCTGCTTCTTGATCTGCGAGATGCGGGCTTCGATCGCCGACTTCTCACCGACGCCGTCCACGATGGTGGTGTCGTCCTTGGTGATGGTGACCTTCTTGGCCTTGCCGAGCATGTCGAGCGACACGTTCTCGAGCTTGATGCCCAGGTCTTCCGACACGACTTGAGCGCCGGTCAGGATGGCCAGGTCTTCCAGCATCGCCTTGCGACGATCACCGAAGCCCGGAGCCTTGACGGCGGCGACGCGCAGGCCGCCACGCAGCTTGTTGACCACCAGGGTGGCCAGGGCTTCGCCCTCGACGTCCTCGGCGATGATCACCAGCGGACGGCCCGACTGGACGACGGCTTCCAGCACCGGCAGCAGCGGCTGCAGCGACGACAGCTTCTTTTCGAACAGCAGGATGAGCGGCTCTTCGAGCTGGACTTCCATCTTGTCGGCGTTGGTGATGAAGTACGGCGACAGGTAGCCGCGGTCGAACTGCATGCCTTCGACGACGTCGAGTTCGGTCTCGGCGGTCTTGGCTTCTTCGACGGTGATGACGCCTTCGTTGCCGACCTTGTCCATGGCCTTGGCGATCATGTCGCCGACTTCCTTGTCGCCGTTGGCCGAGATGGTGCCGACCTGAGCGATTTCGGTGTTGGTGGTGACCTTCTTCGACGACGCCTTGATCTCGGCGACGACGATGGTGACGGCCTTGTCGATGCCGCGCTTCAGGTCCATCGGGTTCATGCCGGCGGCGACCGACTTGAGGCCTTCCTGCACGATGGCCTGGGCCAGGACGGTGGCGGTGGTGGTGCCGTCGCCGGCCTTGTCATTGGTCTTCGAAGCGACTTCGCGGATCATCTGCGCGCCGAGGTTCTCGAAGCGATCGCTCAGTTCGATTTCCTTGGCGACCGAGACGCCGTCCTTGGTCGAGCGCGGGGCGCCGAAGGACTTTTCGATCACGACGTTGCGGCCCTTGGGGCCCAGGGTCACCTTCACCGCGTTGGCGAGGATGTTGACGCCGCGCAGCATCTTGTCGCGCGCGTCCGAGGAGAAATAAACGTCTTTAGCGGCCATGTGTATGAGCCCTTCTAAATGAGAAACTGGTGTTGAAAGTCGTCGAACAGGTGAGAGAGGCGGTTAGGCCTCGATCACGCCCAGGACGTCGCTTTCCTTCATGATCAGCAGGTCTTGACCGTCGACCTTCACTTCGCTGCCCGACCACTTGCCGAACAGGATCTTGTCGCCGGCCTTCAGGTCCAGGGCGACGACGTCGCCCTTGTCGTTGCGGGCGCCGGGGCCGACGGCGACGACTTCGCCTTCCTGCGGCTTTTCCTTGGCGGTGTCGGGGATGATGATCCCGCCCTTGGTTTTGGTTTCTTCTTCGACACGCTTCACCAGGACGCGGTCGCCAAGAGGACGAAACTTCATAGGGGTCTTCTCCGTCGGGACGGTTAGAATTACGGTTCGTCGGCAAGCGGGGAGCGTCGCTGTTAGCAGTCGCTCCCATCGAGTGCCAACGCCGGGCAGGAGTTAGGACCGGCGAGGTTGGGAGTCAAGGACGCCGCCCGGCTATTTGCTGTGGGCGAAGCGGGGTCAAGGTCAGACGGCGGACAGAAATCGGGAGCCAGAAACAGCCGAATGAAGACGATCCCGAACGGCCGCAATGTCGTGTTTCATATCAGGGTGCGCTGATGATCGATCATATTGGACTGCGTGTCGCGAACCTTGCCCGGTCGAGGGCCTTCTACGACGCGGCCTTCGCGCCCTTGGGCATCGACGTGGTGATGAGCGTCGGCGCGGAACTCACCGGCGGCTCGGAGACTCTCGGCTACGGCCCGCGCGCCGACGGCCGCGACATCCAGGCCGGCAAGCCCAGCTTCTGGATCGGCGAGGACGAGGTCCTGACCGGCCCCATGCATGTGGCCTTCACGGCCCCGACCCGCGCGGCGGTCGACGCCTTTTACGCCGCCGCCCTCGCCGCCGGCGGCAGGGATAATGGACCGCCGGGAATTCGGCCGCATTATCACCCCAACTACTATGGAGCCTTCGTGCTCGATCCAGACGGCCGCAATGTCGAGGCCGTCTGCCATGCGCCCGCCTGAACCGCCGAAAGCCGAGCGGTTGGAGACCAGATCAGCGTGACCATTTCGAGCTACGGCCTATCGCTTGTCCTGGCGATCATCGCCTGCGTGATCGGCGGCGTGCTGGGCGGCCTGTCCCTGGTGCGGCCCCATTCGATCCTGGGTCTGACCGCTCTGGAGACCGACCCGGTCGATGCGGTGGAGGACGCCGGGGCCACGGGCGGGGCGCGGACCGAGGGCCGGGCCCTGGGCGGCCTGCTGATCCTGTCGCACGCCGCCACGGCCCTGTTCCTGGGCTATCAGTCCCATGTCGGGGCCGCCATGGCCTTCGCCCTGGCCATGGCCTGGATGGGCGCCGCCCTGGGCCGCGCCGTCTCGGCCCTGGTCGACCGGGCGCCCGCCGACAACGCCAGGGGACGCTTCAACCTGGGCAGCCTGGCTTTCGAGATCCTGATCGCCGTCACCCTGTCCCTGCCGTTCTTCAACGCCGGCCGGCTGGTGGTGCTGCGCGGCCACGGGATGCTGGTCTAAAAACCCTCTCCCAGAGGGAGAGGGTTCGCCCTAAGGTCCCCCATGACCCAACGCTTCATCGCTCGCCGCGAGATCCTGATCGGCGCCGGCCTGCTGGCCGCCTTCCCGGCCGCCGCCCAGGTCGCCCCGCCGGTCCATGTCGCCATCGACACCCCGCAAGGCCGGATCGTGATCGAACTGGCGATGGCCCAGGCCCCGCTCACCACCGCCAACTTCCTGCGCTATGTGGACGGCAAGCTCTATGACAAGGCGACCTTCTTCCGGGCCTCGCGCGCGCCTGGCGCGGCGGACTACGGCCTGATCCAGGGCGGGCTGCAAGGCCTCGGGGCCTTGCCGCCGGTGGCGCACGAACCCACCACCCAGACGGGCCTCAAGCACACCGACGGCGTGGTCTCGATCGCCCGCACCGCGCCGGGCACCGCCACCTCGGACTTCTTCATCTGCATCGGCGACGCCCCCTATCTGGACGCTGATCCAGCCGGAACCGGCGACAATCAGGGCTTCGCCGCCTTCGGCCGCGTGGTCCAGGGCATGGACGTGGCCCGGAAGATCCTGGCCCTGCCCACGCCGGGCAAGGCGATCAATCCGGTGATGGCGGGCCAGATCCTCGATCCGCCGGTGCCGATCACCTCGGCCCGCCGCGTCGCCGCGCCCGGCCCCGAAGTCTCGGCCCCGCCCAAGCTGTAGGGCGTATGCGCCCTGCGTTCTCCTCGTCCTTCGACAAGCTCAGGATGAGGATTTCTACGGCTAGGGCCGCACTAGGGTCTTCAGCCCACAATGGTCCTCATCCTGAGCTTGTCGAAGGACGAGGACCACGCACGGCGCTTGAACGTCGATGCGCCTTGGAGCCGCCGCCCTCGCCCGGTCCAGGCGGGCGACAAAGAAACCCTTAGGTGAAGTGTAGATTTTCGAACGCCATGGTTGCGCGACGGCAAGGCTCGCCGTAACACTCCCTCATAGGTCGATATCCCAAGACTACTCGTATTGAGAGTGGTTCGCAAGAGTCCTGTAGCGTCCGCGTCCCGCCGTCGGCTCGGCCGACCGCGCTCGAATGCCCGCACTCGAAGCCCTCACCGATAGGAGCGTCGCCGATGACCAGCCCCTCACCGCGCAAGCCCATCTCGCTGTTCCGCGTCGCGACGGTCGCGGCGGCCGGCTGCGCCCTGCTCGCCGGCGGCCTGCTGACGGCCTGCTCGCCCAAACAGGCGACCCAGGCGCTCCAGACGACCGCGCCCGGCGCGACGATCACCATCAGCTCCACGCCGCCGACCGAGCTCAATCCCACCGGCGGCGGCGCGGCCACGGCCACGCTCGATCAGGCCGCCGCCTTCGCCTGGCAGGAATTCATCGCCCTGAACTGGCCGGCCAAGATCCAGACCGGCGCGGTCGGGGACCGCGACACCCCGGCCGCCGACTGCCTGTTCGGCGATCCCGCCTGCGTCACGCGCCCGCTGACCTGGCAGACCTTCCGCGGCAAGGCCGAGATCTTCACCGCCGGCGCCACCCAGCCCTACGATCAGATCCCGACCTATGCCGACCTCTATAACGAGACGATCAACGCCTGCAACGGCGGCGCGCCGCCCGCCCAGGCCGCCTGGGTCAATCTGGACGAGACGACCGAGATCACCCTGGCGGCGATGTACGCCGGGGTCGGCGTGGCGACGCCCTCCCCCGACAACAGCGCGCCGCAGCTGATCCGCTTCATGGCCAAGGCCAACCGGGCCGAGTTCGACTACGTCCAGAAGATCGGCGCGGTGAACGGCCCGTCGCGGGCCCTGCGCACGGCCACGATCAACTACTTCAAGACCCAGGGCGACCCGCCTCCCGGCGGCACGCAATATGTCAGCCTTCCCAACAACACCATCGAGATCAAGGCCGGCTGGCGGATGCTCAACCCGGCCAAGGAGGACGCCTCGCGGTTCCACACCACCAAGGTGCGCTACTACGAGGGCACGGGATCGACGCTCTGCTACAACGAGGCGGTCTGGGGCCTGGTGTCGCTGCACATCATCCAGAAGACGCCCTCGGCCCCGTACTTCATCTATGCGACCTTCGAGCAGGCCGACAACATCCTGACCGCGGCCGGCAAGCCGGTCGAGGACGTGAACGGCGCGATCGCCGCCCTGCCGCCCTGCCGCTCGGACCAGACCGCGCCCTGCCCGGTGACCCCGGCCCTGACCTTCAACGACACCGGCGTGGTCAGCCAGAGCCAGGTGCCGCCGAACGTCACCCTGAACCCGACCAACGCCGCCTACTGCACCGCGAGCACGTCCGTGTTGCCGCAGAACCAGGCCTACTATCTGAACACCTCGACCCTGACGGCCCTGCCGACCGGCGGCTTCGTGTGCATCAACTACCGGGCCAATCCGATCCCCCCGGTGATCATCAACGCCAACAAGACCGCCCACGCGGCGATCGCCGCCTACAACACAGCCAAGGGCATCAGGTCGTCGCCGTGGGCCTTCTACAAGCTGGTCAACGTCCAATACACGCCGATCGACAAGGCCACGCCCGGCTTCTACACGGGCAATGATCCGACCACGGACAAGAACCCGGCCAGCTACTACCTGGCCAACATCCTGGTCGAGACAAACCGCCCCCTGCAGATCTTCAGCGGCGGCCTGGTCGGCGCGGTGGGCGGGGTCGGCGGGACCGGCGCCAATTCCGACTACGCCTCGCAGTTCGGCGAGCCCGGCGGCGGCACCCACAAGAACACCTACTTCCAGACCATCGGCCACGACATGGGCGGGTGCATGGGGTGTCACGGCAGCCAGGGCCAGAGCCTGGGCGGCGACTTCAGCGTGATCCTGGCCCGCGGCATCGTCGGCACGCCGGAGTCCGTGCCTGAGATCACCGCAAGCGGCATGAGGGTGCTCCCCAACAAGAACCGCGCCCTCGTGTTCCGGCGATAGCGTCTCCAGCCAAGGCGCCCAGGCGTCTTGGCTCTTCTCGTCAGGCCCAACCTCCAACCCAAGGAAGACCGTCATGGCCAATGTTCGTGAACTGCTCAACTCCGCCCTCAGCTGCCCGACCAGCGTCAGCTTCGCCACCGACATCGCGCCGCTGTTCAACAGCACCGACATCAGCCACATGAAGAACGTCACCGGCGGCAGGCTGGACCTCAGCAACTATGACAGCGTGGTGATGTGGTCGAGCGCCATCTACGGCAAGGTGCAGTCGGGCGACATGCCGCCCTTCCCGGCCGACGCCTGGACCCCTGACCAGGTCAACCTGTTCGGCTGCTGGATCCAGCTGGGCTGCAAACCCTAGGCGACGCGCCTCGCCGCCCCGGGCCGCGCTGGTCGCGATCCCGGGGGCGGATCGAACGAGAAATGGGCTCGCCGTGAAGGGGACGTCCCCTAGAACTCGCGCGTCAGGCCGAACTCGACCCGCCGGCGAGTGAAGCTGTTCAGCGTCAGGCTGGAGTCGTTGCGCATCGCCGACAGCGAGACGAACGGATAGGCGCCCCGCCAGATCCAGTCGCGCTTGGACAGTCGCGCGGACACCCCGTACTCAGTATCGACCCGACGAGCGCCGAACGCCGCCGACACCCCGTCGAACCGCCGCCGCGTCACATAGGGCTCGACATAGGCCAGGGTCGCGAACGGCAGGGGGTACAGCCGGCCCGCGGCCAGCTGATACTGGCTGTAGCTTTCCAATGACGAGCGAGCGTCGCGCAGGTTCGCCGCGCCGCTCAGCCGCCACAGCGAAGTCGGCCCTAAATAGCGGGTCCGCGCCAAGTCCAGGCCATAGAGCCCCCCGTCGTGGCCGTCGCCGAACCGGCCGTCGACCGCGTCGGCCCGTGCCCCGCCCAGCCAGCGGACGTTGTTCTTGCGGGTCGACAACTCGCCCTCGGCCCGCAGGCCGGCGCTGGTTTCGTACAGCGCCCCGCCGTACCAGCGCCAGTTGGCCGTCCCTTGCAACGTCACCTGAGCGCGCGGCGACAGGGTCCATTCCGGCCCCGCCCGCAGCGACGCGAAGGCGTCGTCGAACTGGGCGCCCGGCGCGTTGGTGAAAGACCCGACCAGGGCCGTCCGCACGGCCAGGCGTTCGTCAAGGCGGAAGCGGCGTTCGACGCCGCCCTGCGCCGACAGGCTGACCCCGCTTCGCCGGCGGGCATTGTCGTCCAGCTCGAACGGCAGGCCGAACAGCTCCACCCGAGTGGCGCTGGTGGCGCCGTTCAAATTGCTGTCGGGCGCAATCGAGGCGCCGGCCCAGAACCGCCAGCGCCGGCGCTGCTGAATCTCGACCAGGCGGACGTCAGCGACCCTGGCCCGCACGGGGTCCAGCTTGCCGGCCAGGGCCAGGCGGTAGGCCAGGGCGGCGGAGATGTCGCGACGGGCGGCGAAGTGCAGCTCGGCCAGCTGGAACCGGGCCAAGGCGTCGCCGGCGTCGCGCGTCAGATGCGCCTCGAGCAGGGCCAGCGCCTCGGACTCACGGCCGAGCATCGCCAGCAGTTGGGCGCGCAGGCGCACGGCGTCGGCCCGCGCGGCCAGGTCGGGCCGGCTGTCGATCAGGTCGAGCGCCTGCTGATGCTCGCCGGAGCGGATGTACAGCTGCAACGCCGCCGCGAAGGCCTGGTCGCCGGTCAGGGTCTGGACAGGGTCAGACGGCCGAGACGGCGCGTCGGCCGCCTGGCGCGCCTGGGCGACCCCGCCCGTCAGGATGATCGCGACGGCCAGGGCGGCGAAGGCCGCCCGGCCGCCGGGCCTCAAGGCTTGCGGCCCATCACCGCCGCGCCTTGCATCCAGGCGCTGGAAGTCGACATGTTCAGGTCGTAGCTCAGACCCACCTCGTCGGCGTTGGGGCCGAAGAAGCCGCCCTGCACCGTGCCGCTCAGGCCCGGCCCGCCGCTGCCGGGGACCAACGGGGCGTCGAACTTCGCGAAGGCCGTGCCGCTGAAGTTGGCCGTGCCGCTGGTGATCGAGGCGGTGAAGGTGAAGCTGGGGTCGTTGCCCAAGGAATTTGCTGGGTTGCCGCTCAGGCTGTGATTACGGAAGTTCGAGGTCGATCCGCTCAAGGCGCCGGACGCGAAGTTGGCGGTCATCTCGATGTCGCTGGTGGTGCCGTACAAACTGTTGGTGTTCCCGAGCAGCCCACGCGTCTGACCTTCGAACCGCGCTGTGCCGGTGGTCGGCATCGAAGCGCGCGGCGTCTGCGGCCCCACCGTCAGATAGGCCAGCTGGACCTGGGTGGCGCTGACGTCTCGTTCGAACGAGACCATCTGCACGTAGTCGAGGCTGTTGGCGAAGGCGTTGCTGATGTCCAGGACATAAAACGCCTCGCCCTGGCCGCCAACCACCTGGGTTGCGACGCGATAGGTTCCGTAGACGTCGCCGCTCGCCGCGAGGCCGCTGAAGCTGCGCTCATAGCCGTCGGGGCCGTAACGGACGGTGTAGCGGTCGTCGACCGTGCCGGGCGTGCCCTGGCTGTCATAGACCACCGAGATATTGGACACGGCGTTGTCGATCCGGCGAACCGTGGTCGTTCCCGCGCCGGCGGTGACCGCGACGGTAGGCCCGACCCAGACCGCGGCCCAGGGGCTCGATCCGGCCGGCGGACCGGGCGGCGTGGGCAAGGCC
>NZ_JBAPVS010000152.1:0-18629 GCF_049283275.1 Caulobacter sp.
AAGCGTTCACCGCTCGGTGAGCGCTTCGGCCGGGAGATAGTCTTCGCTGTCGCGTTCGGCCAACCGCGCCCGCGTCGGCTCCAGGACGACGTTCACCACCGCCAGGACAGCCAGGGCGGCGGAGAAGGCGGTCGCCAGGTAGAGGCTGAACTTGGCGTCGCCCATGGCGTCGCTCAGCGCGCCCATCGCCAGGGGGGCGAGCACGGCGCTGGCGCAGGTGAAGAAGAGCAGCAGACCCGCGATCGCGCCGTGCTGCGACTTGGGGAAGCAGCTGATGCCCTTGGAATTGATCGTCGGATAGAGGACGGACATGAACAACCCCGACAGCGGCAAGGCGATCGCGCCGACGCCGCGGGGGCCGATCGCGCTGACCAGGAAGCAGGCCAGCACCCCGCCCGCGCTCAGGGCCACGACCACCGACCAGCCGAAGCGCGACAGGAGCCAGGCGCCCAGGAACCGGCCGGCCGCGCGCAGGACGAAGAAGATCGAGACCACGTAGAGCGCGAACCAGGCCAGGTCGCCCTCGTAGCCGCTCAGATAGGTCGGAGCCCAGACATAGACCGCCGCCTCGGCCGCCACGTAGAGCATCAGCGCAAGGCCGAACGCCAAGGCGAAGGGATCGCGCAGCAGACCCAGCGTCTGGCGCAGGCGAGGCTCCTGATCGACCTTGCGGGCGGGCGGCTTGGGATATTTGGCCATCGAGGCGGCGACCACCAGAACCCCGCAAAGCATCGCGGCGATGACGTAGAGCCACTTCCATTCGGCCCCCGAGGCCAGAAGCCAGGCGACGATCGCCGGCCCGATGATCGCGCCGATGCCGAAGAAGCCCTCAACCGTGTTCATCGTGGCCGCATGCTCGCGGGTCGAGCTGGAGATGTCGCCGATCAGCGCCAGGGCGCCGGCCTTGAACACGCCGATGCCGACGCCCGAGATGAACAACAGCCCCACGAAGAACAGGAAGTCATGGCCGACGGCGAACAGGGCCGATGACGCGCCGAACAGGATCAACCCGGCGATGATCGTCCACTTGCGGCCAAGCTGGTCGGCCAGGAAGCCGAGCGCCAGCGCCGCGATCGAGATGCCCGACATGGTGGCGTACTGAAAAGCGCCCCCCACGGTCATGCCCAGCGAGAACTGCTCGATCACCCGCGGGATGATCACCCCGACCGAGTCCGTCGTCATCGCGAACATCGCGAACATCAGATAGGTCAGCAGCTTCAGAAGCCGGGTGTTCTGGCGGGGCGAAACGGTCATGACCACACCCCCGCGGACAGGGTCCCCAAGCGGCCGATGACCGCCTTCCAGGCGGTTCTGAACTGACGCAAGACAATGTTCACGATTGTTCTCCCTGGCGGCGGGCTACGCGGCCCTCGGCCAAAATTTCGATCCGGTCGCGTCGCCGGTCAGCGGGTGAAGTGGCCAAGGTCGATCGACGAACCCATGGCCAGGTTCCCCGCGTCGTTGGGGTGGATGTGGTCGCCCGGATCGAAGTCGGCGCGCAGGCGCGGGGGTTTGGCCCCGTCGCGCACCGCCGCCTCGAAATCGGTGACCGCGTCGAACCGTCCGCTGGTCCTGATCCAGTGGTTGACGGCCTGGCGCATCGCTTCGCTTTCCGGCGTTTGCAGCCACAGCCCCTCGGTCGGCGTGATGGTCAGGCCCATGACCTTGATGCCGTGCAGGTGGGCCTTCTCGATGAACTGGTTGTAGCCGTCGATGATCTGTTCGGCGGTCGTGTGTTCGGCGGGCGGCGATCCCGGGATAACCGTCATGTTGATGTCGTTGACGCCCTCGAGCAGCGCGATCCACCGCACGCCGGGCCGGCTGAGGACGTCACGATCGAACCGCGCCAGGGCGCTGGAGCCCGCGCCGTCACGCCGGACGCGGTTGCCTGAAATGCCGACATTGATCACGCTCCAGCCTTGGGTCCGGGGGTCCGCGCGAAGCCGTCGACCCAGGACCTCGGGCCAGGTGGCGTGCGCGCCGGGCGTGGTGGCGAAGCCGTCGGTGATCGAGTCGCCAAACGCGACGATGACGCCCTTGGGAGCGTCGGCGAGGACTTCAACGCCCGCCAGCCAGAAATAGGAGCGCACCGTGTTGGGAGCGGACAAGGTGGTTGCGGCGGTGGCGTCGCCGTCGACGATGTAGGTGGGGTTCAGGCCGACCGGGTGAACCGTATGGCCCTCGGTCCCGGCGGGCACGTAAAGCGACACCGCCAGTTCCTGCTCGGCCGCCACCGTCAGGGCGACCGGGTCGCTGACGATCATCGCGCCGGGGGGAATTGTCACCGTGGTCTTGCCGCCGAAGGTCACCGCCCGATCCGAACTGGGGACGACGCCGGCCCCCTGGTCCCGGATGGCGACGTGGGCCGCGCCGATGATCAAAGGCGGGCGTCCTTGCGCGTTCGAAAGCTGTATGCGGACCGCTTTGCCCCCGAGGCTGGTCTGCATGATCATGCGGACGGTCTTGTCGGCCAGGGTGTCAGGATAGGGCACGATCGGGCGCGGCATCGACGACATCGACTTGATGACGGCGGCCGGCGGCGGCGGCACCTTCAGGGCGGGCGGCGGGGAAAGCTCCAGAGCCGTTCCCCACGAGCTGACCCAGCGCTCGCCGGCCCGTGGCGCGGCGGCTTTCTGGCCGCCGTTGACGGGTTCAGCGGCGAGGCCGGCGGTTGCGCCCAGAAGGCCGCCGGCGACGGCGAGGGCGATTAGCGGTTTCCACATGTCTTGCACCTGGCTGTCAAACTAGCGGGAGAGGGTCTTGTCGAAGAAATCAGCAATGACGTCGTAGGCCTCTCGAGATTCCGGCAGTTCGGAATTGTAGAGGAAGGCGTGGAACAGCCCGTCCCAGACGTGCAGGCGCGCATCCACCTTGGCCTTCACCAGCTGATTGTGGGAATAGGTCGCCGCGCTCAGCTCCATCGACCGGGTTCCGGTGATGAGCAGGGTCGGCGGAAAGCTCGCCAGCAGCTTGGGCGAGACTTCGGGATAGGCGCGCGGATCGTCGTCGGCGACGTCGCCCAGATAGGCGAAGCTCATGCCGCCGCGGGGCCGTCCATCGGCTGGGGGCGGCGGCGCGGGAAAGCCGTTGAGCGGGCCGGACACATAGGCGGAATCGCCGCTGACCAGCTTGCCCAGGGAGGCGCAGAGGACGCCGATGGCTCCGGGGCGGGGCAGATCATGGGTCTGGAACCATCCGATCGATTGCCCGGTCAGCATGCCGCCCGCCGAGCATCCGTAGAGGCCGATCTGCGAGGGCTTGTAGGTCTTCAGCACCTCCGCATAGACGGCCGCGATGTCTTCGGAAGCAGCCGGGAACTTGGCCTCCGGGCTCATGCGGTAGTCGATGCTGATGACCTTGACGCCCATCGTGGCGGCGATCGGGATGGATTCCACCAGCGCGGCGGTGTGCGCTCCGGACAGGAAGCCGCCGCCATGGATGTTGAGCAGCACCCGATGGGCGTTGCGGGGCGCCACGCCCTGGGCGGGCGTGACGACGTCGGTGAGCACGCCGCCGATGCGCTGGGCCTCGACCTTGACCGCGTAGCGCACCCGGATCGGCGTGAGGAACGTCTCCATGATCTCGTCTTGACGGCGGCGATATCCATTGATGTCGGCGCTCGCGCTGGGTCCGCCGGCGAAGGGTCGATCAACCAGGATGTGGCGGACATAGGCCTGGGCCTCGGGGCTGGTCCGATCCGAAAGCGGCACCGTCAGCCCGGTGATGGTCACCGCCCCCTGGGGCGTGACCTCCGTCGCGGCCGCCTGGGCGCCGCCGGCGGTCAGGCTCAGCGCGAGCATGGCGGCGGCCGTGAAGGTCCGGCTTCTGTCAACCATTTGAGAGGCTTTCGTTTCGTGTCGGGGCAAGGTCGCGGCCTGAAGCCCGCGCCTGGGAGCCGGGCTTCGACTGGCGGAGAACACGCGGACAGGACGCTGCGGCGCCGGGCGCAAGGGCGGTCGTCTTAAGCAATCGATTTTCGATCCTCGCCTCCCCTCGGCCCGTGGCTTGCGTCGCCTTCCTCTTCGGGAAGGCTTCCGCGTCCAATTCAATAAGCCCATTCGAACGGATTGCGCAATCGTTTGCTTTACGCCGCTTTGCGGCGCTGGAGCTTTCCGAAAATCCCTCGAGGAAGCGTCATAAGCGACCTGATCGGCCCACCGGAGAGCCCAAGTTGTCTTCACCGTGGCACCCCCGACCATCGACATCGTGCGCGCCGACGACGAGCCGGATCGAACTGACATCGACCGTGCGCCCTTTGCGGACCTTGGGGCGGCTCCACCGCCGGAGACTCCGTCCTCACATCGCCCGGGACCACGAGACGACGCTCTCGAAAAAGGCGCCGGTCCGCGACCCTCTTTCACCAAACAGACAGCCGCTCGGGCCGCCGCGAAGCGATAAGTTCGGGCATGTCGAATGCCGCATTCTTAAGTGAAATCGTAAGTTCGAGTCTGACCACGCTCCGCACGGACGCAAATATTCGTACATTTGAGACGGAACAAATGAAGTTCCCAATCGTTGTTTGTCTTGCAGGATTACGTGAACAACCCATTCACTTCCTGTTAATGTGCGAAAAGACTAAGGTCCTTACCGTCGGCAGCTCGAATAAGTGCTCGCATTCGCGAACGGTATTTGCCGAATAAATCGATCCTCCAGCCTTCTAACGTACGTGCTCTCCGCTGCGAGGGAGCCGTTGCGCCCTATTAACGCGGCAGTACTACGAGGCGGCTATGTTGCGATCGAGTCTAATCATGGCGGCGCTGTTGGCGGGCCAAAGCGCCCAGGCCCAGCAGCCGCCGCCCAGTGGGCAACTGCAGCAGATCCCGCCCGCCGCCGTCCCCCAAAGGCCCGCTCCCGACATCCGCATCGAACGGCCGGAACCGTCGACGGACGCCCTCCCCGAAGGCGCCCGGATCCGGGTGGACACCTTGCACGTCACGGGCGCGACCCTGTTCACCGAAGCGGACCTGGTGGCGGCGGCGGGCTTTGTCCCCGGACGCGATCTCAGCCTTCCCGAACTGCGCAACGCGGCCGCACGGATCACGCGCTTCTACAACGATCACGGCTATGTGCTGGCCCAGGCCTATCTGCCGGCGCAGAACGTCGTGGCCGGCACAGTGACCATCGCCATGATCGAAGGCCGTTACGGCGCGATCGACCTGCGCAATCAATCGGGTGTCTCCGACGCCGTGGTCGGCCGCACGCTGAAGGGTCTGAACCGCGGCGACCCGGTGGCGATCGCGCCGCTCGATCGACGCCTGCTGCTGTTGTCCGACATCCCCGGCGTCGTCGTCCACTCGACCCTGTCTCCGGGAGCCGAGGTGGGGTCTTCGGATCTCACCGTCGACCTGACCCGCGCGCCCCGCGTCTATGGCAGCCTCGAGGCCGACAACGCCGGCAATCGCTACACCGGCGCCTACCGGTTCGGCGGCTCGGTCAATGTCGCCAACCTGACCGGCCTGGGCGACCTGGCGAGCCTGCGCCTGCTGGCCTCGACCGAAGGTCTGGCCTACGGACGCGCCGCCTGGCAGGTCCCGGTCGGAGACGCCACCGTCGGCGTCGCCTACACCCACATGCAATATGACCTGGGCCACGAGTTCTCGGCGCTCGACGCCAGCGGCACGAGCGACATCGCCAGCCTGTTCGCCAGTTATCCGCTGATCCGGTCGCGAAACGCGAACCTCTACGTCCTGGGCAGTGTCGACGCCAAATTCCTCAGCGACGAAATCGGCCTTGTCTCCCAGAAGTCGGACAAGACCATCCGGGCCGTGACGGTGGGCCTGCGCGGAGATTCACGCGACGGGTTCGGCGGCGGCGGCTGGAACACCGGCTCGCTGCTCTGGACGTCCGGCGATCTCGACATCGAAAGCCCGCTCGAACGAGCCGCCGACGCGACGAGCGCGCGCTCGCAGGGCGGGTTCAACAAGCTGCAGTACGCCATTTCCAGACTTCAGACGGTCCACGGACCGCTGTCGGTCTATGGGTCGCTGCGCGGCCAGGTCGCCACCGACAATCTCGACAGTTCCGAAAAGATGGAGCTGGGCGGGGCCTATGGGGTGCGCGCCTATCCGGAAGGCGAGTCCTACGGCGACCAGGGCTACGTCGCGACGGTGGAGGCCCGCTGGTTGCTGGGCGCGTGGACGCGGCCCCTTCCGGGCCAGTTCCAGCTCATTGCATTCGCGGACGCCGGCGAGGTCGACTACGCCAAGCACCCCTGGTTCTCCGGCTCCAACCACGCCAAACGCAGCGGTGGCGGCGTCGGCGTCAACTGGTTCGGCCCGGACGACCTCAGCGTCCGCGTCGCCTACGCCCACCGCTTCAACGACCAGATTTCGACCTCGGGGCCGGACCGCAAGGGCCGCGTCTGGTTCCAGATCGTCAAGCTGTTCTGATGACGACGACGGCCGCCCCGCGCCTCACGCCTCTCCTGAAATGGACGTTCCGATGACCACACTCCGTCACACGACCGCCGGCCGCAGGGCCGCCCTCGCCGGCTCCAGCGGTCTGGCCAGGGTCGCGGCCCACGCCCTGATCGGCCTGGGCGCCGCGATGGCCCTGGGGGCGGCGGCGCAGGCCCAGACCCTGCCGACGGGCGGAACAGTCACCGTCGGCGGGGCGATCATCACCACCGGCCCCGGCGCGATGACGATCAACCAGTCGAGCCAGAACGCGGCGATCAACTGGCAGAGCTTCTCCATCGGCCAGGGCGGCAGCGTCGTCTTTGTCCAACCCAACACCGGCTCGGTGGCCCTGAACCGCGTGGTGGGTCCGGACGCATCGGCGATCCTGGGCAACCTGACCTCCAACGGCCAGGTGTTCCTGATCAATCCCAACGGCGTGCTGTTCGGACCGGGGGCTCAGGTCAATGTCGGCGGACTGGTCGCCTCCACCCTGGGCATGACCGACGCTGATTTCGCGGCCGGAAACTATCGGTTCTCGGGCAGCGGCGGGACCGTTCGAAACCAGGGCGCGATCGTCGCGGCGGGCGGCTTCGTCGCGCTGCTGGGCGGTCAGGTCAGCAACGACGGTCTGATCCAGGCCAACCTCGGCACGATCGCCCTGGCGTCAGGCCAGGCCATCACCCTCGACGTCGCCGGCGACGGCCTGCTCAATGTCGTGATCGACAAGGGCGCCGCCAATGCTCTGATCCAGAACAGCGGCATGCTTCAGGCCGACGGCGGCCGGGTGGTGATGACCGCACAGGGCGCGGGCGACCTGCTCCGCACGGTGGTGAACAATACCGGCGTCATCCAGGCGCGAACGATCAGTCAGCGTAACGGGACCATCCTCCTGCTGGGCGACATGCCGAGCGGGACGTTGAACGTGGCCGGCGTCCTTGACGCCGGTGCGCCGGGCGGCGGCGACGGCGGGTTCATCGAGACCTCGGCCGGCAGCGTGAACATCGCGACCACGGCCCGGATCACCACGGACGCCCCCACGGGCGTGACTGGGACCTGGCTGATCGATCCGGCCAACTTCACCATTGGCTCGGGCGGCAATATCTCCGGGGCCACGCTGTCCGGCCAGTTGGTCACCACCAATGTCGTGATCAGCACGATGACGGGTCCGGGCGCCGCCCTTCCGGGCGATGGAGACATCATCGTCAATGACGCGATCGCCTGGACCGCGTCATCCACGCCGACCACCCTCACGCTGAACGCCAACCGCGACATCAACATCAACGCCCCGATCTCCGCCACCAACGGCAATCTCGTGGCCTGTTGCGGGCGCGACGTGAACGTCAACGCCGACATCGTCACGGTGAACGGCAGCGTCCTGCTGAACGCCGGCCAGAACGTCAACGTGTTCCATGCGATCACCACCACGGACGGCAACATCGCCCTGTGCGCCGGACATGACCTCCATATCGACGCCGCCGTCACCTTGACCCGCGGCAGCACCATTCCGGCCCAGAGCCTGGGCCTGCCTGTCGGCCTGACCCTGATCGCCGGCGCGGATGGGACGGGCCCGGGCGTGGCCGGCGGCACGATCATCTTCAGCCCGGTGGCGCCGCCCATCACGGTCACGGCCACCCTGGCCACGATCAACTACAACCCGGTCTCCTACGCGGCGCCGTCGGACTTCTCGACCCGCTTCACCCTGACCGGGGGCGCGGCGCTGACGCAGCGGATGCTGCTGTTCCCGGACGCGAGCCGGGTGTTCGACGGCGGGACAGCCGCCACCCTGTCCGGCTTCAGGACCACGGCGACCTCGGGACTGCCCACGGGCGTCACCCTGGTGGCGGGCCCTGGCGCGAACGCGGCCTTCGATTCGTCCGGCCCCGGTTCGGACATCGGGATCACCTACAGCGGCTACACCCTGGCCGGGGCGAACGCCGACCGATACGCCCTGGCCGGCTTCTGCTGCGTGTCGACCCAGAGAACACGAGGAACGATCTCGGCCGTCGGCACAACGCCTCCGCCGGTGGGGACGCCGGGAACGCCGGGAACGCCTGGGACGCCTGGGACGCCCGGGACGCCGGGGAGGCCGACCGTCGGCCACTACCCGGTGATCATCACGCCAATCCTCGTCTCGGCTCTACCGCCCGGCCTGCCCGTCGACGTGGTGGATGGAGGCGTGCGGATGCCTCCATACGAATCGCCCCCCGCCCCTCCACCGGTGGAAGAGGTCGTTCAGCCGCCCGCGCCGGTCGCGCCGCCTCCGCCGGTTCCTGTCTATCCCCGCAAGCAGGATCGCAACTGACCATGCCATGGCCAGCGCGTCCGCGCCCGAGGTCCGTCCGCCCCCCCGCACCGGGATTCTGGGCGACGGGGGCGGGGCTGATCTTGGGGCTCGCCTTCGTTCCGGTCAGCCTGGCCGCCGAGCCCAACCACGCGGCGGTCGCCCCCGGCGGCGGCGTGGAGGTCCTCGCCTCGTCCGCGGCCAACGAGGTTGAGGCCTGGGTGCGCAAGACGGCCGACAATCAGGGACTGCCCTTTCTGATCATCGACAAGGTCAGCGCGCAGGTTCTGGTCTTCGACCCCCAGGGCCGGCGGCTGGGGGCCGCGCCCGCCTTGCTGGGCCTTGCGCGTGGCGATGTCTCGCCGCCCGGCATAGGCCATCGCCCCCTGTCGGCCATCACTGCGGAGGAACGCATCACCCCGGCCGGCCGGTTCCTGGCCTCGATCGGCGAGAACATCAGCGGCAAGGGCATTCTGTGGATCGACTATGACGCCGCCCTGTCCCTGCACCCGGTCGTCACGACCCGGGCGGCCGATCGGCGACTGGAGCGCCTGGCCACCGCCGCACCCGACGACAATCGGATCTCTTATGGGTGCGTGAACGTGCCGGTGAGGTTCTACGACGAGATCGTCCAGACCACGTTCAAGGGCACGATGGGTGTGGTCTATATCCTGCCGGAGTCTCGATCCCCTGCGGAGGTGTTTTTCGCGGTTCCGAAAGGCGTCGCACCGCTCTCCAGCGCAGCGCACCGTGAACACGCCCTCGCGCCCGAGGCTTCCTCCCCACCGAGCACCTCACCCGGCAAGCCGCCAACCCAATGAGACGTTTCAGCGACGGCGGCTCACGCCGCCAAACCGGTGACGGCGCGAGCGCGCCGATCACAGCCTGCCCCGCGCCGTGGCCCGGACTTTCGCACCGCTTCGGAAACACGACCTTCGAACATCAGGCCTCGCCAGGCGGAACCTTTACCGGCGTGCATCGTTAGTGGCTCCGCGCGGAGGGGCGCGGTCGGGATTTCGGATGTGCTTGAGTGTTTCATACAAGTCAGGATCGGCGGGAGAAGCCTCCAGTCGCGCGATCCACGGCCGCCTTGCCTGACTGGCCCGTTCAATGACCGTGTCGTCACCACGCCAGTCCACGCCGCCTTGAGCGCCGAGCGCGGGCGCTAAAACCTTCAGGATCGCCTGCTTCTGGTCCCAGCCACGCAAGCAGCATCGAACACCTACGATTTCGAGAACCCCATGTCGCTGAACGAACCTCGTCGTGCGTCCACCCTCAAAACAAAAGTGGAGCAGTGGACGACGCTCGGGCTGACGCTCGTGCTGACCTTCTTCCTCCTCAGCGGGATCACCGCCTACCGCAACATCGAGGTTCTGCGGAGCGACAGCGAGAAGATCTGGCATACGCACGAGGTGTTGGTCTCGCTCGACGAGCTTCTTTCGACCACCCAGGACGCGGAGACCGGCCAGCGCGGCTACCTGCTGACCGGCAACGACCGGTATCTGGAGCCGTATCAGACCGCGGTCAGCGCCGTCGGCTCGCGCATCGAAGAGGTCGCCGCGCTCACGAAGGACAATCCCGCGCAACGGGCCAATCTCGGCCCGCTCAGACACCACCTCGACGCCAAGCTCCGCGAGCTCGCCGAGACCGTCGACCTGCGGCGCACCAAGAGCGCAGAGGCCGCCCTCGCCGTCGTCACCACCGACCGTGGCAAGAGCGAAATGGACGCGATCCGGGCGCAGCTCAATGTCATGCGTCAGGAAGAAAATCGCCTGCGCGACATCCGCCTGGCCGAGATGGACTCCGCCTACAAGACGGCCCTGATCAGCGGCGTGCTGTCGGGCCTGCTGGGCGCGGCTTTGACCGTCGCGGTGTTCACCCTCATCCGCCGCAGCGCCCGCGCCCGAGCGCGGCAGGAATGGCTGCAGTCGGGACAGGTCGGCCTCTCGGAGGCGATGATGGGCGACAAGTCGGTCGAGGCGTTGAGCGACAGCATCCTGAACTTCCTGGCCCGCCACCTCGGCTTCCAGGCCGGCGCCGTGTTCAAGGGCGAGAAAGGCCATTTCCATCGCACCGCGGCCCTGGGCATTCCGGCCGACGCCGAGGTGACCGTCCGCTTCAATCTCAAGGAAGGCCTCCTGGGCAAGGTCGCGGCCGACGGAAAGCCGATGATCATCCGCGACGTGCCCGAAGGCTATCTGACCATCGGTTCGGCGCTGGGCCGCGACAAGCCCAGACACCTCGTGCTGGCGCCGACCCATGCCGACGAAGTCGTCAACGCCGTCATCGAACTGGGCTTCCTGCACCCCGTCGACGATCTGGTTCTCGAGCTTCTGGATCAGGCCTCGGGGTCCATCGGCATCGCGCTGCGTTCGGCGCGCTATCGCGCGGAGCTGCAGGACGTGCTGGAGGAAACCCAGCGCCAGGCCGAGGAGCTGCAGGTCCAAAGCGAGGAGCTGCGGGTTTCCAACGAGGAGCTGGAGGAGCAAGGCCGGGCCCTGAAGGAATCTCAAGTCCGGCTGGAGCAGCAGCAAGTCGAGCTGGAGCAGACCAACAGCCAGCTGGAAGAGCAGGCGCAGATCCTGGAGACCCAGCGCGACGACCTCGAACGCACCAGCGCCGCGGTGGCCCTGAAGGCGCGGGAGCTGGAACAGGCCAGCCAGTACAAGTCCGACTTCCTGGCCAACATGTCCCACGAGCTGCGCACGCCGCTCAATTCCCTGCTGATCCTTTCCAAGCTGCTGGGCGACAACGCCGACGGCAATCTTTCCGGCGAGCAAGTGAAGTTCGCCCAGACCATCCAGTCGTCGGGCAACGACCTGCTGACCCTGATCAACGACATCCTCGACCTGTCGAAGATCGAGGCGGGCCACGTCGAGGTCCGCCCCGAAAACGTGCCGCTTCAGCGGCTGACGGGCGATCTGCGCCAGTTGTTCCAGCCCGTCGCGGACGAGCGGAAACTGGATTTCGAAATCACCGTCGCGGAAGATTGCCCGGCGCTGATCGAAACCGATCGCCAGCGCCTTGAGCAGATCCTCAAGAACCTGCTGTCGAACGCCTTCAAGTTCACCGAGGCCGGCGGCGTGCGGTTGGCGATCTCGGCAGCGGGCGCGGACAGGGTCGCCTTCGCGGTGACCGACACCGGCATCGGCATTCCGCACGAGCAGCAGCTCAGCATCTTCGAGGCCTTCCGCCAGGCCGACGGCACGATCAGCCGCAGATACGGCGGCACGGGCCTGGGCCTGTCGATCTCGCGGGAGCTTTCGCGCCTGCTGGGCGGAGCGGTCACGCTGGAGAGCCGGGTTGGAGAAGGCAGCACCTTCACCATCACCATCCCCCGCACCTATGACCCGACGCATGTGGCGGCCCGTGAGCAGCCCTCCCCGGTCGAGATGGCCCCCTCGCCCGCTCCGGCGCGCGCGCGGCGGTCCAAGCCTCTGATCCAGACGGTCGACGACGATCGCGACCAACTGGCCGGCGCCCGCCGCGTGCTCCTCGTTGTCGAGGACGACGACAAGTTCGCCGCCATCGTGCGCGACCTCTCTCGCGAACTGGGCTTCCAGTGCCTGGTGGCCGGCACCGCCGAGGAGGCGTTGAAGCTGGCCAGGCAGTTCAAGCCCAGCGCCGTGGTGCTCGACGTGGGCTTGCCGGATGAATCGGGCCTGATGGTCCTGGACCGCCTCAAGCGCGACGACGCGACCCGGCACATCCCGATCCATGTCATCTCGGCCGCCGACCACAGCCAGACCGCCCTGTCGCTCGGCGCGATCGGCTACATGGTCAAGCCGGTCAAGCGCGACGATCTGGCCGAGGTCCTCAGGACCCTGCAGGAGAAGCTGACGAGCACGGTGCGGCGGGTGCTGATCGTCGAGGACGACGACGTCCAGCGCGATGCGGTCGGCAAGCTGCTGTCGTCGGGCGACGTCGAAACCGTCGGCGTCGGCACGGCGGCCGAATGCCTGGAGCAGCTCAAGCAGCAGACCTTCGACTGCATGGTGCTGGACCTGTCCCTGCCGGACGCCTCGGGCTTCTCGCTGCTGGAAACCCTCAGCCAGAGCGGCGACCACGCCTTCCCGCCGGTCATCGTCTATACTGGCCACGACCTGTCGGCGGACGACGAGCAACGGCTTCGCCGCTATTCCAGCTCGATCATCATCAAGGGCGCCAAGTCGCCCGAGCGCCTGCTCGACGAGGTGTCGCTGTTCCTGCACCAGGTGGTGTCAGAACTGCCGGCCGAGCAGCAGAAGATGATCAAGAAGGCCCGCAATCGCGACGCCGTCCTGGAAGGCCGCCGGGTCCTGATCGTCGAGGACGACATCCGCAACGTCTATTCGCTGACCAACGTCCTGGAGCCCCGCGGCGCCGTCGTCGAGATCGCCCGCAACGGCCAGGAAGCCATCGACGCCCTGGCCCGGTCCGCCGGGGATCCGTCGCGCGCCATCGACCTGGTGCTGATGGACGTGATGATGCCGGTCATGGACGGCCTGACGGCGACCCGGCAGATCCGCGGCGACGCCCAATGGGCCAAGCTTCCGATCCTGATGCTGACCGCCAAGGCCATGCCCGACGACCAGGAGCGCTGCATCGCCGCCGGCGCCAACGACTACATGGCCAAGCCCATCGACGTGGACAAGCTGCTCTCGCTCGTCCGGGTCTGGATGCCGAGATAGGCTGGACCGTTGCCCGAACGCGTTGAAGACCTCGAGATCCAGCTGCTGCTGGAGGCGCTTTACCAGCGCTACCACTATGATTTCCGCCACTATGCGCGGGCGTCGATCAAGCGACGGCTGGTGCAGGCGCGCGTTCAGCTGGGCTTCGCGAGCATCTCGGCGCTGCAGGATCGCGTGCTGCACGATCCGGCCATGCTGCCGCGCCTGCTCGACTATCTCACCGTCCAGGTGAGCGAGATGTTCCGCGACCCCTCCTACTTCCGGGCGCTGCGCGAAAAGGTGCTGCCGCACTTGCGGACCTATCCGTCGCTGAAGGTCTGGATCGCCGGCTGCAGCAACGGCGAGGAGCTCTATTCGCTGGCCATCCTCTTTCGGGAGGAAGGCCTCTACGAACGGACGCTGTTCTACGCGACCGACATCAATCCCGAAGCGCTCGCCGCCGCCGAGGCCGGCGTCTACGCCCTTGATCGGGTCCGCAAGTTCACAGAGAACCACCGGATGTCCGGCGGCAGGTCGTCGCTGTCGGACTACTACACCGCCGACTACGGGCGGGCGGTGTTCGACAAGACGCTGCGCAGCCGCGTGGTCTTTTCCGACCACAGCCTGGTCACCGACGCGGTCTTCGCCGAGATGCACCTCATTTCGTGCCGCAATGTGATGATCTACTTTGATCGCCAGCTTCAGGACCGGGCCATCGGCCTTTTCCGGGAGTCGCTCGCGCGCAAGGGTTTCCTGGGTCTCGGGTCGAAGGAGAGCCTGCGCTTTTCCGCCCATGCCGGCGCCTTCGCCGACTTCGTCCCCGAAGAGAAGATCTATCAGAGGCGCGAGCCGTGACCGAACCGGCCCCCATCAAGGCGGTCGTGATCGGCGCGTCCGCCGGCGCGGTGCAGGCGCTGCAGGCCGTGCTGCCCACCCTGCCCGCCAACTATGCGCTTCCCGTGCTGGTGGTCGTGCACGTCCCCCCGAGGCGCTCCAACGTTCTGCTGCCGCTCTTCCAGGCCAAGTGCCGGATTCCGGTGAAAGAAGCCGAGGACAAGGAGCAGGGAGTGGGCGGCGTGATCTACTTCGCGCCATCGGACTATCACCTGCTCGTCGAGACGGACGGGACCCTTGCCTTGTCGGCTGACGAGGCCGTGAATTATTCCCGCCCCTCCATCGACGTTCTGTTCGAAAGCGCCGCGGACGCCTACGGCCAGGGGCTGGTCGGCGTCATCCTGACGGGGGCCAACAACGACGGCACCGCGGGTCTGAAAGCGGTCGTGGAGGCCGGCGGTGTGGCGATCGTCGAGGATCCCGCCGACGCCTATGCCTCGGCCATGCCCTACGCCGCCCTGGAGGCGTGCCCGACCGCGACGTCCATGAACCTGGGCGCCATAGCCTTGTATCTATCGAGTTTGGGGACCGCATGATGGTCGCGGAAAAGCCGATCAACTTCCTCCTCGTCGATGATCTCGAAGAGAACCTGCTGGCTCTCGAAGCGCTGCTGCAGCGCGACGGCCTGACCTGCCTCAAGGCGCGCTCGGGCGAGCAGGCGCTGGAGCTCCTCCTCATCCACGACGTCGCGCTCGCCCTGCTCGACGTTCAAATGCCTGGAATGGACGGTTTCCAGCTCGCCGAGTTCATGCGCGGCAACGAGCGCGCGCGCCATATCCCCATCATCTTCGTCACGGCCGGCAGCGCGGACCTCCAGCGCCGCTTCCGCGGCTACGAAGCCGGAGCGGTCGACTTCATCCAGAAGCCGATCGAGCCGAAGGCCCTCCGCAGCAAGGCCAATGTGTTCTTCGACCTGCACCAGCAGCGCCAGCAGATCGAACGCCAGCGCGACGAGCTGGAAGCGGCCGCCCAGGCTCTGCAACGAGCCGATCGCCACAAGGACAACTTCCTGGCGGTCCTGGCTCACGAACTACGCAATCCCGTCGCGGCCCTGAGCGGCGGCCTTCATCTGTTGGACAAGGACATCTCGCCCGAACGGTCCAAGGACATCCGGGCGCGCATGGACCGGATGCTCACTCACCTTTCGCACCTGGTCGACGACCTGCTCGACGTTTCGCGGGTCAACCAGGGCAAGATCTCGCTGAAGACCGAGCGGATCGAGCTGAGCCAGATCCTCCAGTCCGCGATCGAGGCCAGCCAGCACTATGTCGACGCAGGAGGCCATCGCTTCACGACCGATATTCCCGACGAGCCGATCCTGCTGGACGCCGACCACACGCGCTTGGCCCAGGTCGTGGTCAACCTGCTCAACAACGCCGCCAAATACACGCCTCACGGCGGAGAGATATCTCTGTCGGCCAGGAGCTTTGAGGGCGTGGCCGAAATCAGGGTCGTGGACACGGGCGTGGGCATCCCACCCGAAATGCAGTCGGGAATCTTCGAGATTTTCGCGCAGGTCGAGGATCATCTGACCAAGGCGCAGGGCGGTCTCGGAATTGGCCTGGCGCTGGTCAAGCAGCTCGTCGCGCTTCATGGTGGCACGATCCATGTGGAGAGCGCCGGTCGGGACATGGGCAGCATCTTCAGCGTCAGGATTCCACTCGCCGTCGGTCCGCCGACCCTGGACGCCTGATCCGGCGGTTCCGGAAAGGCGACCTTCGGACCGGCGCCCGACCGGCAAGGATTGACCCTGCGGATCGGCGATTGCGTCAACCTCGGGCCGGATGCCGTTCGGCCATGTAGCGCCCCGGGGAAGCGCCAAGCGCCTTTCGAAACATGGTCACGAAGCTGGGCGTGCTCTCGTAACCGAGGTCGGCCGCGACCGCCTGGATCGAAGCGCCGCCGGCCAGCCACTTCACGGCCAGCACGACGCCCAGTTGCTGGCGCCAGCGCCCGAAGCTCATGCCGGTTTCCCGGGCGATCAGGCGCATCAGGGTTCGCTCGCTCAGGCCGGCCCGCTTGGCCCAGCTGTCCAGGGTTCCCCTCGCCGCCGGCGAGGCCATCATCTCATCGACGATCTTGCGCAGGCGAGGGTCGGCCGGCATCGGCAGGTGAAGGTCTTCGACTTTCGCCGCGGCCAACTCGTCGAGCAGCACCGACACCAGCCGTGAGTTGGCGCCGCCTTCCTCGTAGAGGTAGGGCAGGTGCGCCGCGCGGGTCAGCAGCTCGCGCAGCAAGGGCGTCACCGACACCGCGCAGCACGCCTTGGGCAGGGCCGCGCCGACATCCGGATCGATGAAGGCGTTGTAGCCTTCAAGCGCGCCGCTGGCCTTGACGGCGTGCAGCGCCTCGCCCGGGATCCAGAGGGCGCTGCGCGGCGGCACGACCCACAGGCCGCCCTCGACCTCGCAGCTGAGCGCGCCCCGCTGCACCAGGATGATCTGTCCCTTCCTGTGGCGATGATGGTCGATCTCGACCCCTCCTCCGTCGTCCATCGCCGCGCCGAAGGCCACGATGGGACGAGGCACCTCGTCAGGTTCGATCCAGTCGTCTTCCGCGTCCGCGATGTTCAGGATCGGCATGTCGCGCGTCCAGGTCGGCTGATGGCGGGATTGGATAACATTCTGTCCATCCTTCGGAATGACGCCAGACCCGCTCCCGGCTATCCGATCAGCCAGAAGAAGTCGAGACCGCGTCGGCTTCGCGCATCGCAAAGGAAGCCTCGTGACCACACTGGCCGGCGAACGGGTCGCTAAGGTGTTGACCAAGCTGCATCGGGACGCCGAGGCTTCCGACCGCGAACATGTCGAAGCCATGATGTCGTCCCTCGGGGCGCCGGGCGCATCGATGGAAGACTTGATCGCCGGCCTCCTGGCGGAAGAGCGCTCGGACTACCGGGCGGTCTATCATCGCTATGCCGGCAACTATCTGGCGGTCACCCCGACCTATGGGCGGTTTCTCTACGCGATGGCGCGGGCCTGCAAGGCGACCCGCATCGTCGAGTTCGGCACCTCGATGGGGATCTCGACGATCTATCTGGCCGCCGCCCTGCGCGACAATGGCGGCGGGCGGCTCGTCGGTTCTGAATTCGAGCCCGGCAAGGTGGCGCGCGCCCGCGCCAACCTCGAGGCCGCGGGCCTGGGTGATCTGGTCGAGATCCGTGAAGGCGATGCGCGCGAGACGCTGAAGGACGCCGGCGGAGAGGTCGATCTGCTGCTGGTGGACGGCGCCTTCTCGCTCTACCTGCCGGTGCTCAAGCTGGTCGAGCCCTACCTGCGGCCCGGCGCCGTCGTCCTGGGCGAGAACGCCTTCGACCCGGACTATCTCGACTATGTCCGCGACCCCGCCAACGGCTACCTCGCCCAGACGCTGCCGCTCGACGAAGGTCGCGGCAACGAGTTCGCCGTGCGGGTGGGCTGATGGCGAAGATGACCTTGTCCCTGCGCCCGAAGCCCAAGCCGCCCGGGCGGCTGAGCCAGGCGCTGACGCGCCTTTTGATGAAGCGCGCGACCATCGTCGCCGTCGAGCCGCTGGCCCCTGGCTTCCGGCTGATCACCCTGGAGGGGCCGGCCCTGGCGGGCGTGAACTGGACGCCGGGCCAAAAGATCCAGATCGCCATGGGCTCGGCGTTCGTGGCGCGCACCTATACGCCGATGGCCTGGGACGGTTCGGCGGGGCGAACCCAGCTTCTCGGCTACGCGCATGGCGACGGGCCAGGCAGCGCCTGGCTTCAAGCGCTCGAAGCCGGCGCCGAATGCGACATCTTCGGTCCGCGCCCCTCGCTGGATGTCGCGGGCCTGGCAGGACCGGTCGCCGTCTTCGGTGACGAAACCTCGATGGGCCTGGCCCACGCGCTGGCCGCGGGGGACGGCGCCCGAACCCTCTCATGCGCCTTTGAGGTCGGCGACGTCGAAAACGCCAAGGCGGTCGCGATACGCCTGGGCCTGTCCGACGCCGTGCTGTTCAAAAGGTCTCCCGACGATGCGCATCTCGAGGCGATGGCGGCTGTGCTCGCCTCACAGGTCGCCACCGGCGCGTCTTTCGTTCTCACCGGAAGGGCGGGTGCGATCCAAAAGCTTCGCCAGGGCCTGAAGCTGCATGAAGTCTCATCGGGGCGCATCGCCACCAAGGCCTATTGGGCGCCCGGCAAGGTCGGTTTGGATTGACGCCGATCCCGTGACGGTCAGTGGAATTCTCGGTCCCGATGCTGGAGCCCTGGCGCGAACCCTTCCCGAGCCACCGCCTGTGCTTTCCTCAACGGTCCGCGACGGCGCTTCGGCCACTTAATCAGCTTATCCAATGGGCGGCGAAATCAATGAGCCAATAAGAACTTGGCGGACTTGGCGCGGCTAGACCACGCTCGATGTGAAGAGGCGTTAGTTCGCAAGCAAGTGTCCCGCGCCGCCC
>NZ_JBAPVS010000153.1:0-11179 GCF_049283275.1 Caulobacter sp.
ACCCTGCTCAATGTCAGCTATGATCCGACCCGCGAGCTCTACAAGGACGTCAACGCCGCCTACGCCAAGTACTGGAAGGACAAGGTCGGCCAGACCCTGACCATCAACCAGTCGCACGGCGGTTCGGGCAAGCAGGCCCGCTCGGTGATCGACGGCCTGCAGGCCGACGTGGTCACGCTGGCGCTGGCCTATGACATAGACGAGATCGCCGCCAAGGCCAAGCTGCTGCCGGCCAACTGGCAATCGCGCCTGCCCAACAACTCGACCCCCTACACCTCGACGATCGTGTTCCTGGTCCGCAAGGGCAATCCTTGGAAGATCAAGGACTGGGGCGACCTGGTGAAGCCCGGCATCGACGTGATCACCCCCAACCCGAAGACCTCGGGCGGGGCGCGCTGGAACTATCTGGCGGCCTGGGCCTGGGCCCTGAAGCAACCGGGCGGCAATCCGGCCAAGGCCGAAGCCTTCGTCAGGGCGCTGTTCGAGCACGTGCCGGTGCTGGACACCGGCGCGCGCGGCGCGACCACCAGCTTCACCCAGCGCGGCCTGGGCGACGTCCTGCTGTCGTGGGAGAACGAGGCCTATCTGGCGCAGGAGGAACTGCCGGGCAAGTTCGACATCGTCTATCCGTCGCTGTCGATCCTGGCCGAACCGCCGGTGGCGATCATCGACAGGAACGTCGACCGTCACAAGACCCGCCTGGCGGCCGAGGGCTATCTGAACTTCCTCTACAGCCCCATCGCCCAGGACCTGATCGGCAAGAACCACTACCGTCCGCGCAACGCCCAATCGGCGGCCAAGTATGCGAGCAAGTTCAAGGCGATCTCGCTGGTCACCATCGACGACACCTTCGGCGGCTGGAAGAAGGCCCAGGCCGTCCACTTCGCCGACGGCGGCCTGTTCGACAAGATCTACAGGCCCAAATAGGACGTCCCTCCGCGTCCTCCGGACCTCAGGCCATGGCGGCGGGAACTCTTGGAGTTTCCGCCGTCTCGCATTTGGGCCAATGTCCGGAACCCGACCTCCCCGCCGACGTTGTGGGGGGCCACGGGGCGGGTCAGCAGGTCAGGCGTTCAGCGAATGACGGACATATTGCGGTCGGAACGCCTAGCCGAGGAACTGGCCGCCGAGCATGAGGGCGCAGATCCGTTCGCGGCGGCCGTCCGCGGCGCCCGCATGGCGATGATCGTCACCGACGCGCGTCAGCCCGACAATCCGATCATCTTCGCCAACGACGCCTTCCTGACCCTGACCGGCTACAGCCGCGAGGAGGTGATCGGCCGCAACTGCCGCTTCCTGCAGGGGCCCGACACCGATCCCGCCGCCATCGCGGCGACGCGGCGCGCCGTCGCCGAGGGCGAAGACATCGGGCTGGACATCCTCAACTACCGCAAGGATGGCACGACGTTCTGGAACGCCCTGTATCTGTCGCCCGTGCGCGGCAAGGCCGGCGAAATCGTCTATTTCTTCGGCTCGCAGCTGGACGTCAGCGACAAAAAGCGCGTCGAGCTCGAGCTGGGCGACACGCGCGATCGGCTGGAGGCCGCCGTCGAGGCCCGCACCGCCGACCTGAGCCGGGCCCTGCAGCAGAAGACCGCCCTGCTCCACGAGGTCGATCACCGGGTCAAGAACAACCTGCAGCTCATCTCGTCCCTGTTGCTGCTGCAGAACCGCCGCGTCACCGACCCGGCGGTCAAGGACAGCCTGCGCGGCATGCTGGAGCGGGTCAGCGCCATCGCCACGGTCCACCGCCGCCTGTTCCAGAGCGACGACGTCGAGCGCTTCGACGTCTCGGCCTTCGTGCGCGATCTGGTCAGCGACATGATGGGCGCGGCGCGGCGCGACGACATCACCGTGCGGCTGGATCTGGAGCGCATCGACATCGCCGCCGCCAAGGCCGCGCCCCTGGCCCTGGTGATCAATGAGCTGTTCTCCAACGCCCTGCGCCACGGCTTCCCGCCAGGAGCCCTTGAGGGGCGCACCGGCGAGATCTTTGTCGGAATCACCCGTCAGGACACTGATTTCCGGATCGAAATCACCGACAACGGCGTTGGGGTGGTGAATTCCGCATCGTCGGGCGGATTTGGTCTGACCATCGTCCAGCTGCTTTGCCAGCAGCTGAAGGCGCGTTCGGAGACCACGCCCGCCGATCCTGGAACCCGCGTCGTGGTGTATCTGCCGGTCAATGGCGGACATCACTGAGACAAGGTTGGATTTTGTGATGAACGTGCGTCCGCTCGAGGTCTTGATCGTGGAGGACGAGGTGCTGCTGGCCACCGAGCTGGAGTTCCTGGTCGAGGAGGTGGGCTGTCGCTCCGTGGGCCTGGCCATGAGTTCGGACGAGGCGGTGGCCATGGCCAACGACCTGCGCCCGGATCTGGCCCTGGTCGACGTCCATCTGCGCGACGGCCCGACGGGCGTGGAGGTGGTGCGCAAGATCCACGACGATTGCGGCGGCGTGGCGCTGTTCATGACCGCCAACGTCAAGCGGCTGCCCGACGACTTCGCCGGGGCCTGCGGGGTGATCGGCAAACCCTATTCCGAGCACGGGGTGAAGACCGCCCTGGCCTATCTGACGGTCTGCCTGCGTGAAGGCCAGGCCCCCGGCCCGCCGCCCATCGGCCTGGAGCTGTCGCCGGCCTACGCCAAGCATTGGGGCCTGACCAACCAACCCCAAGCCGTTTAGGTCATGGGCGCCACCTTGATCGCCTCGGTCGTCGGCACGGCCGCCGCCCTGCTGTCGATCACCAGCTTCGCCCCGCAGATCGTCAAGATCTGGCGCGAGAAGGACGCTTCGTCGGTTTCGCTGCGCACCTATGTCGTCACCGTCGCCGGCTTTTCCTGCTGGATCGCCTATGGGGTGCTGATCAAGGCTTGGCCGGTGATCGCCTCCAACACCGCCTGCCTGCTGATGTCCGGCGCGGTGCTGGCGTTGAAGTGGCGGTATAGCCGGAAGGAACGGTAACGCTCCAGGTCCCCGCGTCTGTCATCCCGGACAAGGCCCGAAGGCCGCCGATCCGGGACCGCCGGAAGCTCTGAGTTCACGCGTCGGTCCCGGATCTTCGCGCTGCGCGCTCGTCCGGGATGACAATCGGGGCTGAATGCGTGACAGGCCGCACGGGGTCCGCTATCGAGGCGCGCCTTTCGCCTTACAGGATCGCCGCCTTGACCGACGTCGCCGAGGAAGCGGGCTGGGCCACCGCCAAGACCCTGGCTGAAGCCCTGCCCTACATCCAGATCTACGACCGCGAGACGGTGGTGATCAAATACGGCGGTCACGCCATGGGCCAGGAGCAGGTCGCCAAGCTGTTCGCGGCCGACGCCGTGCTGCTCAAGCTGCTGGGCGTGCATCCCGTCGTGGTGCACGGCGGCGGTCCGCAGATCAGCCGCATGCTCGACAAGGCCGGCGTCAAGTCGACCTTCGTCGACGGGCTGCGCGTCACCGACGAGGCGACGATGGAAGTGGCCGAGATGGTGCTGTCGGGCGCCATCAACAAGGAAATCGCCAACTGGATCACCCTGGCCGGGGCCGAGGCCGACGTGCGCGGCGTGGGCCTGTCGGGCAAGGACGCTCGGATGATCACCGCCGAGAAGGTGACCCGCACCCGCAAGGATCCAGGCAGCAATATCGAGCAGGTCGTCGACCTGGGCTTCGTGGGCGAACCGACCAAGATCGACCCGCACATCATCCAGGCCCTGCTGACCTCGGAAACCGACTACATCCCGGTGATCGCCCCGATCGGCGTCTCCGAAGCCGGCCAGACCTTCAACATCAACGCCGACACCGTGGCCGGCGCCCTGGCCGGCGCGCTGAAGGCCAAGCGGATGCTGATGCTGACCGACATCGCCGGCGTGCTGGACGCCAACGGCCAGCTGATCCGCCAGATGACCGTCGACGAGGCCCGCGGCCTGATCGCCAGCGGCGTGGCCAGCGGCGGCATGATCCCCAAGCTGGAGAACGCCATCCACGCCGTGGAAAACGGCGTCGAGGCCGTGGTCATCCTGGACGGACGCCGTCCCCACGCCATGCTGGTCGAACTGTTCAGCGAGCACGGCGCGGGTACGCTCATCTCGAAATGACCGCCGACCTGACCCACGTCGAAACCTGGCTCTTTGATCTCGACAACACCCTCTATCCGGCCGAGTGCGAGTACATGGCCCTGATCGAGGGCAAGATGACCGACTTCGTGACGCGCTTCACGGGCCTGCCCCGTGACGAGGCCAAGGCCTTGCAGAAACGCTACTACACCGAGCACGGCACCACCCTGGCCGGACTGATGATGCACCACGGCATGGAGCCCAAGGCGTTCCTCGACGAGGTGCACGACGTCTCGATGGATCGCCTGACGCCGGACGTGGCCCTGCGCCAGGCGATCCTGAGCCTGCCCGGCCGTCGCCTGGTGTTCACCAACGGCTCGACAGGCCACGCCGAGCGAGTCCTGGACCGCCTGGGCCTGGCCGACCTGTTCGAGGACACCTTCGCGATCGAGACCGCCGACTATCTGCCCAAGCCGGCCATGGCCACGTTCGAGAAGATGACCCGCCGTCACGACGTGACGTCCACGGTCACCGCCTTTTTCGAGGACAGCGAGAAGAACCTCGCCCCCGCCGCCTTGCTGGGCATGACCACCGTCCTGGTCGGCGCCCACGCGGCCGCCTCGACCGCCGATTTCGTCCATCACCGCACGCACGACCTCGCCGGGTTCCTGACCTCGGCGCGCCTGAAGGAAGCCTGACATGACCGCCCAATCCCCCTCTGGCCTGACCCTCGCTGATCTGCAGACCGAAGTCGAAGCCGCCTGGGAGGCCCGCGACGGCGTCTCCACCGCCACCACCGGCCCGGTGCGCACGGCGGTCGAGGAGACCCTGCTGCTGATCGACGCCGGCAAGGTGCGGGTGTCGGAAAAAGTGGGCGGCGAATGGACCACCCACCAGTGGCTGAAGAAGGCCGTGCTGCTGTCGTTCCGCCTGAACCCCAACAAGGTCATGCACGCGGGCGCGATGGGCGGCGCGGTCGGCCCGTGGTGGGACAAGGTGCCCAACAAGTTCGACGGCTGGGACGCCCCGCAATTCGAGGCCGCCGGCTTCCGCGCCGTGCCCGGCTCGATCGTCCGCCGCGGCGCCTATGTGGGCAAGAACGTCATCCTGATGCCGTCGTTCGTGAACATCGGCGCCTATGTCGACGACAGCACCATGGTCGACACCTGGGTGACGGTCGGCTCGTGCGCCCAGATCGGCAAGCGCGTCCACCTGTCGGGCGGCGTCGGCATCGGAGGCGTGCTGGAGCCCCTGCAGGCCAACCCGACCATCATCGAGGACGACTGCTTCATCGGCGCCCGTTCGGAAGTGGTGGAAGGCGTGGTCGTCGGCGAGGGCAGCGTGCTGTCGATGGGCGTGTTCATCAGCGCCTCGACCAAGATCGTCGACCGCGCCACCGGCCAGGTCCACATCGGCAAGGTGCCGCCCTACAGCGTCGTCGTCCCCGGCAGCCTGCCCGACCCCAAGGGCGGCCCCAGCCTCTACTGCGCCGTGATCGTCAAGACCGTCGACGCCAAGACCCGGTCCAAGACCAGCATCAACGACCTGCTGCGCGACTGATCACAAGGTCGCGTCCTAGCCGGCGCGAGCGCGCCGGACCCAGAGCATGCGCAGCAGGGTGCGGTCGCGATCCACGATCGCGTGCTTGAGGGCGCCGACCACGTGCAGGACGATCAGCGGCCAGAAGAGCTTGGTCGCCGCGCCGTGGACCTCCTCGCTGACCTCGTGCAGCCAGTCGATCCGCGTCGGGAAGGGCGTCGGCAGCGAGAACCAGTCGAAGACGGCGATCGGCCGGCCGCCCGACCACACCGCCAGCGGACCGGTGACCAGCAGCACCGCGATCATCAGCAGGAACAGGCCATGCACGGCCTTGGCCAGGCGGCGCAGCCAGAGGTTCCGCTCCAGCGACGTCGGCGCCGGCTGCGAGGCGGACCAGGCCAGGCGGGCCAGCAGAAAGGTGAACAGCAGCACCGCGACCGAGACGTGCAGATGCTGCGCGGCGATCTTGGCGGCGCGGTCCGGCGCCTCCTCCATCCGCTCGCCCAGGAGGTAGAGCGCGGTCACGCCGACGGCGCTGATCCAGTGCAGGCCGATGGCGATCCAGCCATAGGCGGCCTTGGTGTTTCCAACCGTCATGGGGCGTCTCCCTTGAGGGCGGCAGCCAAGCCTGATCAGGCGCGCGACACCTTGATCTGCGTCAAGCGCGTTTGGCGGCCGATTCGCGGTCGTCTCGCTAGCGCCCGCCCTCGCCGTCGACCTCGTAAGGCCTTCCGTCCCGATGTCGGTAGAAGTCCTCTCCCGCCCGCGCCACCATGTCGATGTCGCTATAGGTGCAGGTGTCCTGGTCGGGCCGGCGCGAGCCCATTTCCAGCAGCACGGCCTCGCGGTCCGAACGGTTCTCCAGGTGGTGGCCGCTCTCGACCCCGGCCTTGAAGCCCGCGCAGTCGCCGGGCCGCAGGATCGTCTCCGCGCCGTCCTCGACCAGCACCACCTCGCCCTCGACCACCCAGACGAACTCATCCTCCGCCGAATGCCAGTGGCGCTGGCTGCTCCACTGGCCCGGCGGCAGGCGCATCAGGTTGACGCCGAACTGGTCGAGTCCGGCAGCGTCGCCCAGGGCCCAGCGCTTGCGCGCGCGGCACGGCGCGTCGTGGGGCGGCGGATAGTCGGTTCCCACGCGCGTGGGGGCGGCGGCGATGTCGATCTTGGGCATGGCGGTCGTCTCGGGTTTGCGTCGGGCGCCAGGGGAGCCTAAAGCCAGGACAATGACTGACAACAGCCTCGCCCCCGCTCTCGATCCCGTGGCCCTCGCCCAGGCCTTGATCCGCCGCCCGTCCGTGACCCCGGCCGACGAGGGGGCGATGGACGTGTTGCAACGCCAGCTGGAAGCCCTGGGCTTCAATTGCCGGCGCATGAAATTCGGCGAGATCGAGAACCTCTACGCCCGGCGCGGGACCGCCCGCCCCAACCTGTGTTTCGCGGGCCACACCGACGTGGTGCCGGTCGGCGACAGCGAAGCCTGGACGGCCGGCCCGTTCGAGGCCGAGATCAAGGACGGCGTGCTGTACGGCCGCGGCGCGGTCGACATGAAGAGCGCCATCGCCGCCTTCGTCGCCGCCGTTTCGCGCTTGCCGCAAGATCTGCCGGGCTCGCTCAGCTTCCTGATCACCGGCGACGAGGAGGGCGTGGCCGAGGACGGCACCGTCCGCGTCGTCCAGGCCCTGGCCGCCGAGGGCGAGGTCATCGACCACTGCATCGTCGGCGAGCCGACCAGCGCCAGCCTGCTGGGCGACATGATCAAGATCGGCCGGCGCGGCAGCATCAACGCCTGGATCGCCGTCGACGGCAAGCAGGGCCACGTGGCCTATCCGCACCGCGCCGCCAACCCGATCCCGGTGATGGTCGACATCCTCTCGCGCCTGCAGAGCCGGGTGCTGGACGACGGCTATACCGGCTTCCAGCCCTCGAACCTGGAAGTCACCACGGTCGACGTCGGCAACACCGCCACCAATGTCATCCCCGCCTCGGCCAAGGCCCGGATCAACATCCGCTTCAATCCCGCCCACCAGGGCAAGGACCTGCAGGCCTGGATCGAACAGGAGTGCCGCGAGGCCGCCGAGGGCTTTTCGGGCCGGGTCGAGGCGCTGTGCAAGATCAGCGGCGAGGCCTTCCTGACCGCGCCCGGCGCCTTCACCGACGTGATCGTGGCCGCCGTCGGCGACGCCACCGGCCGGGTGCCCGAGCTGTCGACCACCGGCGGCACCAGCGACGCACGGTTCATCCGCAGCCTGTGCCCGGTGGTCGAGTTCGGCCTGGTCGGCGCCACCATGCACGCCGTCGACGAACGCGTGCCGGTCCAGGAGGTCCAGGACCTGGCCAACATCTACCAGGCCCTGATCGGCCGCTATTTCGCGGCCTTCGCCTAGGCTTTCCTCACCCGTGAAACGGGGGAGGTGGCGCGATGCGGATACGCATCGTGACGGAGGGGGCGTCCCGGACTTGAGGCAAATCAAGGCCGCCCGGCATCGACCGCGCAAAGCTTCACCGTTGCACCAACGGAGATGCTTCCATGACCCCTTTCCTCACCCTCGTGCTCGTCGCCTTCGGCGCCTTCATGCTGGCGCTGGTGATCGGCCAGATCCAGACGGCCCGGGCCGAGCGCGCCAAAAAGCGCTAGGCCTCCCCCTCGTAACCCACCCCGGTCAGATACAGCCCGTCGGCCGGGGCCACCGGCCCGCAGGCCGTGCGGTCCTTGGCCTCCAGCGCCGCCTTGACGTCGTCGGCGCTCCACCGCCCGACCCCGACCTCGACCAGGGTGCCGGTCATCGACCGCACTTGGCGATGCAGGAACGAGCGGGCCTCGAACACCAGGTGGACCTCGTCGCCGACGCGCAGCACCCGGGCCACGTCCAGGGTCTTCAGCGGCGATTTCGACTGGCAGGCCATGTCGCGGAACGTGGTGAAGTCGTGCAGGCCGATCAGAGCTTGCGCGGCCGCGTGCATGGCCTCGGCGTCGATCGGCTTCTTGACGTGCCAGACCTTGCCCTTGTCCAGGGCCGGCGGGGCGCGGCGGTTGAGGATGCGGTAGAGATAGCGCCGCTCCCGGGCCGAGAACCGGGCGTGCCAATCCTCGGGCGCGACCCTGCAGTCCAGCACGACGACCGCCTCGCGCACCAGGTGGGCGTTCAGGGCGTTCATCACCGTCTCGGCGGGCCAGTCGCGCTCCAGATCGACCTGCACCACCTGAGCCGTCGCATGGACCCCGGTGTCGGTGCGCCCGGCCGCCGCGATGCGGATGTCCTGACCGGTGAAGGCCTTCACCGCCGCCTCGATCGCGCCCTGCACCGACGGCTGCGAGGCCTGGGCCTGGAAGCCGTTATAAGGCCGGCCGTCGTATTCGATCGTCAGGCGGTAGCGGGGCATCAGGCCAGGACCGTTCCGGCGGAGAGGGGGAAGCCGCGCAGGAAGACCTCGGCCTCCTGGACGCCCTTGCCTTCGCGCTGGGCCTTGAGCAGACGGACGGCGCCGTCACCGCAGGCGATCAGCAGGCTGTCGTCGAGCGCGGATCCAGGCGAGCCTTCCCCGTCCTCGACCCGCGACAGCAGGGCCTTCACGCGAACCGGTCCCTTTTCCGACGGCGCCTCGAACCACGCGCCAGGGAACGGCGACAGGCCGCGGATGTGGCGGTCGACCTCGGCGGCGGGACGGGTCCAGTCGATGCGGGCCTCGGCGGCCTTGATCTTCTTGGCGTAGGTCACGCCCTCCTGCGCCTGCGGGACCTCGCGGGCCCCGCCGCGTTCGATGGCGGCCAGGGCGATGGGCAGCAGGTGCGCGCCGACGGCGGCCAGCTTGTCGTGCAGACTGCCGGCGGTCTCCAGGGCGTCGATCCGCACCTGTTCGCCCATCAGCACCGGCCCCTCGTCCAGGCCCTCGCTCATCCGCATCACCTGGACGCCGGTCACCGTGTCGCCGGCCATGATCGCCCGCTGGATCGGCGCGGCGCCGCGCCAGCGGGGCAGCAGGCTGGCATGCAGGTTGAAACAGCCCAGGCGGGGGGCCTCCAGCACGTCCTTGACCAGGATCTGGCCGAACGCGACGACCACGGCGGCGTCGAGATCGAGCGCGCGGAAGGCCTCGATCTCCGCGGGCGTCTTCATCGACACCGGCGTGCGCACCGGCAGGCCCAGGCTGGTGGCGAAGGCGTGGACCGGCGAGGGCTTGAGGTCCTGGCCGCGACCGCGCGGGGCGGGCGGTTGAGAGTAGACGCAGACGATCTCGTGGCCGGCGGCGACCAGCTCGGCCAGGCAGGCGACGGAGAAATCGGGGGTTCCGAGGAAGGCGAGACGCATGGCGGAGGTTTAGACGGCCCACTCTCCCTAAGGAAGGGCGCTCATAAGGAAGCCGGCCTTGAGGCGATGGGGGCGGGCGCTGAGTCGGAACCTCGACCGTAGAGCGCCGTTCTATGGGCGACCTATTTCCAGGAGGAAACGCCATGCGCTCCATCACCCTCTTCGCCGTCGCCGGCTTGGCCGCCTTGTCGCTGGCCGCCTGCTCGGACGAGCACGCCACCCAGATCAAGGAAGGCGCCAAGGCCGCCGGCAGCGAGATCAAGCAGGCCGCCACCGACATCAAGAACGATCCGGACGTCAAGCAAGCCGGCACCGCCCTGAAGGAAAGCACGCAGGAAGCCGCCGCCGACGCCAAGGTCGCGGCGGGCGAGGCCGTCGACAAGGCCCAGGAAGTCGGCGCCAAGGCCGGCCAGGAAACCAAGGAAGCGGCGGCCGACCTCAACGCCGACGCCAAGAAGGCCGGCGCGAACGCCAAGAAGGACGTGCACGAGGCGACGCGGTAAGGCTCACGTCGGGGACATGCCCTTGCGGCGTGTCCCCAAGCGGGCGCGGCGCGAATTCGGAAAGTCCGTGCATATGATGGGGACACGCCGCAAGGGCATGTCCCCGGCGGTTAAGCCGCCCGGCGCGCCTTCTTGACCTTGGAGATCGCCCGATCGCGCTTCAGGCGCGACAGGTGGTCGATGAACAGCACGCCCTTGAGGTGGTCCATCTCGTGCTGGATGCAGACGGCATAGAGCTCCTCGGCCTCTTCCTCGACCGCTTCGCCCTTGTAGTTGAGGTAGCTGATCTTGACCTTGGCCGGGCGCTCGACGGCGTCGAAGACCTCGGGCACCGACAGGCAACCTTCCTCGTATTCGAACAGCTCTTCGGACGCCCAGGTGATCTTCGGATTGACGAAATAGCGGGGGGCCGGCGCCTCGCCTTCGCGGGCCAGGTCCATGACGATCACATTGACCAGCTCGCCGACCTGCACGGCCGCCAGGCCGATGCCAGGGGCGTCGTACATGGTCTCCAGCATGTCATCCATCAGCGCGCGCAGGGCGTCGTCGACGGCGGGCACGTCCTTGGAGACTTGCTTCAGAATCGCCAGATCGGCGGCGTTATCGACGGTGAGGATGCGACGGATGGCCATGACGACAGTCAGGTAAGGTCCGCGCCGGTCAGCGTCAAGGCGACGGAAGGGCGCGGCCGGTGGGCGCGGGGGGTGGAAAGACCCCCTCAGTCGCTCCGCGACAGCTCCCCCAGAGGGGGAGCATCTGGGCGTCGAGAAATCCTCCCCTCCTGGGGGA
>NZ_JBAPVS010000154.1:0-3364 GCF_049283275.1 Caulobacter sp.
TGGAGCTGCACGGCAAGTACGTGTTCATCGCCGAGGGCGTGCGCGGCTCGCTGGCCAAGCAACTGATCGCCAAGTTCGACCTGTCGGCCGGCAAGTCGCCGCAGAAGTACGGCATCGGCATCAAGGAACTGTGGCAGGTGCCGCCCGAAAAGCACCAGCCGGGCCTGGCCGAGCACACCACCGGCTGGCCGCTGGACAACCAGACCGGCGGCGGCAGCTTCATGTACCACTTCGGGGACAATTACGTGGCCATCGGCTACGTCGTGCACCTGAACTACAAGAACCCCTGGCTGTCGCCGTTCGACGAGTTCCAGCGCTTCAAGCACCATCCGGCGGTGAAGCCGCACCTGGAAGGCGGCAAGCGCATCGCATACGGCGCGCGGGCCATCACCGAGGGCGGCTATCAGTCGGTGCCGAAGCTGACCTTCCCGGGCGGGGCGCTGATCGGCTGCTCGGCCGGCTTCGTCAACGTGCCGCGCATCAAGGGCAGCCACAACGCGGTCAAGACCGGCATGCTGGCCGCCGACGCCGCCTTCGAAGCCCTCGCCGCCGGCCGCGCCGGCGACGAACTGGTCGCCTACCAGGACCTCTACGAGAAGTCCTGGGTGGCCAAGGAGCTGAAGGTGGTCCGCAACGCCAAGCCGCTGCTGGGCAAGTTCGGCACCGCCCTGGGCGGCGCGCTGGGCATGTTCGACATGTGGGTCAACCACCTGACGGGCGGCTTCTCGTTCTTCGGCACGATGAAGCACGAAAAGACCGACGCGGCCTCGACGGGCCTGGCCAAGGACTACAAGCCCCTGGTCTATCCCAAGCCGGACGGCGTGATCAGCTTCGACAAGCTGAGCTCGGTGTTCATCTCGGCCACCAACCACGAGGAAGACCAGCCGGCCCACCTGAAGCTGAAGGACCCGACGGTCCCGATCGCGGTGAACCTGCCCAAGTATGGCGAACCGGCGCGGCTCTACTGCCCGGCGGGCGTCTACGAGGTGCTCTACAACGAGCAGGGCCAGGATCCGCGCTTTCAGATCAACGCCCAGAACTGCGTCCACTGCAAAACCTGCGACATCAAGGACCCGTCGCAGAACATCGTGTGGACGACGCCCGAGGGCGGCGGCGGACCGAACTATCCGAACATGTAAGAGGCCTTCAAAAGGTCTCTTAGGACCTTAGAATAGGGCGCGGTCCGAGCAGTCGGATCGCGCCTTTTTCTTGCGGCGCGGACTGAAACCGATGAGGGTGCGGACATGACGCGTAACAAGCTGCTTCTCGCCCTTCTTTCGGCCTCGACCCTGACCGCCTGCGCCGCCGCCACGCCTGGACCGGACCTGCGCGGCCAGCTCGTCATGGGATCCACCTGGGGCTCCAGCCGATCGGCCTATGGCCAGTTCCTGGCCGGACAGGCGGCGCTGCAGAACGGTTCGAACGCTCAAGCCGCGACCTATTTCGACGAAGCGCGTCAGTTGGACGAGGATCCGGGAGTCCTGGCCGATCGCGCCTTCACCGCCGCCCTGCTGGCCGGCGACGTGCAGCGCGCCGCCGCCATCGCGCCGCGTGGAGCAGACGCCAATGAGCAGGTGCGCCGGCTGGGCGTCCTGACCCGTGTGGTCGAGTTGATGGCCGGCGGCAAGGGCCGCGAGGCCCAGACCCTGCTGAAGACCGAGACCCTGGGCTTCCCCCATCGTCCGGCCGCCGTGCTGTTGGCGCCGTGGCTGGCCGCCGCCGCCGGCGACGACAACGGCGCCGTCGTGCGTCCCGAGCTGCAGGGCGATCGGTTCGTGCAGTTCTTCGGCCAACTGAGCCAGGCCAGGCTCTATGAACGCGCCAAGCGCTATGACGAGGCCGAGACCGACTACAAGGCGCTGATGGCGGTCGAGAACGCCAAGGGCCTGTTCGTCGAGGACTACGGTGCGTTCCTGGAACGCCGCAAGCGCCACGCCGACGCGGTGGCTCTGTACGACGCGGCCCTGGCTCGCGATCCGGACGATCAGGGGCTGCAACAGGCCCGGGCCCGGGCCGCCGCGCGAGGCCCGGCGCCGGCCATGACCACCGAAAAGCAGGGCGCGGCTCATATGCTGGTCGCCTGCGCCGCCACGTTCGCCAGCGAGCGCCAGAGCCAGTTCGGCTTGGCCTATCTGCGTCTGGCCCTGCGGCTGGACCCCAAGCGCGACGACGCCTGGCTCCTGGTCGGCGACCTGCTGGCTCAGGACGACGATGACGCCGGCGCCCGCAACGCCTACGCCAAGGTGCCCGCGACCTCGGCCCGCTATGTCGCGGCCCAGTCCAAGCTGGCCTGGAACTACCAGACCAGCGGCGACAAGGACAAAGCCGTCGTCCTGGCTCAACAGTCGGCCGCGGCCGCGCCCAAGGACCGCGACGCCCAGATCACCTATGCCGACCTGCTGCGGGCCAACGAGCGCTGGGCCGAGTCGGCCGCCGCCCTCGATCCGCTGATCGCCGGCGAAGGCGACAAGCCCGACTGGCGTCTGCTCTATATGCGCGGCATCGCGCTGGAGCGGGCCGGCCGGTGGGACGACGCCGAGCGCGATCTGCTGCTGGCGCTCAAGCTCAGCCCCGACGAGCCCGACCTGCTGAACTATCTCGGCTATTCGTGGATCGATCGCGGCGTCCGTCTGCCCGAGGCGATCGCCATGGTCCAGAAGGCGGTCGAGGCTCGTCCCCAGTCGGGCGCCATGCTCGACTCCCTGGGCTGGGGCTATTACCGCCAAGGCGACTACAAGACCGCCGTGGTCAAGCTGGAGCAGGCCGTCGAGCTGGAGCCGGGCGATCCGGACGTCAACGGCCATCTGGGCGACGCCTACTGGCGTATCGGCCGGCAGGTCGAGGCGCGCTACCAGTGGCAGCGGGTGCTCAGCCTGGAGCCGGATCCGAAACAGAAGGCCGAGGCCGAAGCCAAGCTGAAGGACGGTCTGGGCCCGAACGGTCCGGCGGTCTCGACCTCGGTGGCCAAGGCGGGGTAGGGGCTTTTCCGTTTCATTCGCCCTGCAACGGGCAAGCCCAAGAAGAGCAAGTCATGCGCCTCGACGCCTTCGCCCCGGCCAAGGTCAATCTGTTCCTGCACGTCGGCGGGCCCGACGCGCAGGGCTATCATCCGATCTCCAGCCTGATGCTGTTCGCCGACGTCGGCGACCGGGTCAGCCTGCAGGCGGCCGATGCGTTGAGCTTCGAGGCGACGGGGCGGTTCGGCGGCGACATCCCGGTCGACGACGGCAATCTGGTGGTGCGGGCCGGCGACGCGCTGCGCGCCCGGCTGGGCGGACCGCTGCCGCCCTTCCGCCTGATCCTCGACAAGGCCCTGCCGATCGCCGCCGGCCTGGGGGGCGGCTCCAGTGACGCAGGCGCGGCC
>NZ_JBAPVS010000155.1:0-2439 GCF_049283275.1 Caulobacter sp.
GCCGACGACCGCGTCGCCGCGGCGACCGATCCCGCCGACACCGAGCCCGCCGAAGTCGATCAGGTCCTGGTCGTGGGGCGCGGGGACAAGCCGGTCACCGTCGTGCCGCGCGGTCTCGCGGTCTCGCTGGGCCAGACCGAGTTCGAGGCGATCAACGCGGTCAATGTCGAAGACCTGATGAAGTACGCGCCCGACTTCTTCGTGCGCAAACGCTTCGCCGGCGACGACAACGCCGTCGTCGCCCTGCGGGGGACCAACACCGTCCAGAGCGCCCGCACCATCGTGCTGGTCGACGGCTTCCTGGTCTCCAACTTCCTGGGCAACCGCTACGACTATCCGCCCAAGTGGAACGTCGTCGGCCCGGCGGAAGTGCGCCAGTTCGACATCGTCTACGGACCCTATTCGGCCCGTTACGGCGGCAACTCGATGGGCGGGGTGATCTCGGTCACCACCCGCGAGCCCGAGCCGGGTCGCGAGATCTACGCCAACGCCCAGACCATGATCATGCCGTTCAAGGAGTACGGCTTTGATCAGACCTTCAAGGGCTACAGCGCCGAGGGCGGGATCTCCTACAAGCAGGACGACGGCCCGTGGAGCGTGCGCGGCGGCTTCCGGCATTTCGAGAACACCGGCCAGTCGATGACCTACAACCTGTTGTCGGCGACGACCGGAACGGGAACGGCCGTCACCGGCGCCTATGACGACAAGCGCCTGGCCACGCCGGTGTTTGGCGCGGCCTCGCCGGTGCATGTGATCCAGGACCAGCTTCGCCTTCGGCTCGGCTATGCGGCGGCCAACGGCTGGGACATCCAGGCCCTGGGCTTTGCCTGGAAGACCAACCAGGACCTGACCAATCCGCGCAGCTGGCTGGTCGATGCATCGGGCAAGGCGGTCTATCAGGGCAAGGTCAGCTATGGCGGCAAGACCTGGAACGCCACGGGCCTCACCTTCTCCGAGACCGACCGCACCGAATATCTGGCCGGCCTGAAGCTGGCCGGCCCGCTGGCCGGCTGGAAGGCCGCGTTCAACCTGTCGCGCTACTGGATCCCCGACCAGGATTCGCGCACCTCCAACGACTACGCCACGGGCGCGAGCAACGGCGCGGGCACCCAGAGCCGCCAGACCAAGCCGGGCTGGTGGACGGGCGATGCGACCTTCGACCGCGCCTTCGGCAAGCACGAGGTCGGCGTTGGCATGAACGCCAACCTCTACGAGGCCGGAACCGACACCTACACCACGACCAACTGGCATAGGGCGACCGCGCCGGTCTACTCGACCTCGACCTACGGCAAGACCAGCCTGTGGGGCGTCTGGGCCGAGGACGCCTATGACCTGGACGGCAACTTCGTCCTGACCGGCGGCCTGCGCTTCGACAGCTGGCGGGCCTTTGACGGCGGCATCGGCAAGCGGGTGAGCGGCGCGCGCGTCGACAGCACCTATCCGGAACGCGACGAGACCTCGGTCAGCCCGAAGCTCTCGATGCAAGGCCAGATTCCGGGTGGCTTCGAGCTGCAGGTCAGCCTCGGGACCGCCAAGCGTTTTCCGACCGTCGGCGAACTCTTCCAGGGCCGGTTCGATGACATCACCCGCCAGATCGATCCCACCAGCTATGACCCCAACCTGAAGTCTGAAAAGTCCAAGGACGCCAGCGTCATCCTGCGTCGGACGTTCGGGAAGGTCCGCTCAACGACCAGCCTGTTCTACCAGGACATCGACGATGCGATCTTCAGCTTCAGCGGCCTGAACCAGTACGGCACGGTCATCACCTCGTACAAGAACGTCGACAAGGTCCGGCAATACGGTCTGGAGCTGATCCTGGAGGCCAGCGACGTCCTGATCCCGGGCCTGGACATCGACGCCAATGTCACGCGGATCGACGCCAAGACGATCAGGAACGCCGCCAACACCGCCGCCGAGGGGGTGAAGTTCCCGCGCATACCCGATTGGCGCTCCAGCGGTAATGTCCGTTATCGCATCAGCGACAGCCTCAAGGCCTCGTTGGGCTGGCGCTACGCCTCGCGGCCCAATTCCGACCTGTTCGGCCTGGTGCGCGGCGACGCCTACGGCTTCCAGACCGAATACTTCACGGTCGATACGCGGGCGTCGTGGGACGTCACCAAGAAGGCCCAGCTCAGCATCGGGATCGACAATCTGTTCAACGACCGGGCCTACGTCTCGCACCCGCTGCCGCAGCGGACCTTCGTCGTCGACATCAAGACCAAGTGGTAGGAGCCTGACCCCATGACCGCTTCCAGCCCTGCCCTGGCCAAGGCCCGACGGACGATCTTCGACTACCGCGCGATCTGGCGCTGGCACTTCTACGCCGGGCTGTTCTGCGCACCGTTCATCGTCATCCTGGCGATCACCGGCTCGATCTACCTGTTCAAGCCGCAGGTCGAGGCCTGGCTGGATCGGCCCTATGACCACCTGGCGCTGACG
>NZ_JBAPVS010000156.1:0-5067 GCF_049283275.1 Caulobacter sp.
CTCCCCCTCTGGGGGAGCTGTCGCGGAGCGACTGAGGGGGTTTGTCGCACTGCGAGTCAGTTGCAAAAGGCTTCCACCTCCGCTACATGAGAATGACAATCATTCGGTGGGGCGGGTCCCTTGTACGTCTGCAACTGTAACGGCATTCGCGAGCGGGAAGTCCGCGCCGCCATCGACGCCGGCGCCACGCGCCCGGCCGAGGTGTTCCGTCACAAGGGTTGCCAGCCCCAGTGCGCCAAGTGCGTCTGCGAGATGCGCCAGATGATCCAGGACAACCGCGAAGCCCTGGCCTTCGCCGCCGAATAGGCCGCGAAAGCGTTCGGAAACCGGACGATCTCTCGCCCATTCCACGCTTTTCCGTGAGGCTGAGAAACACTCGCAGACATAGCGGTTGAAGCTCGCCCTGCGATAGATCACGGTCTGGCGAATCTCATTGAGGAGTCCCGCCATGCAAGGCGATCCCGGCATCATCCGGCTCTTGAACGCGGTGCTCACCAACGAGCTGACAGCGGTGAACCAGTACTTCCTGCACGCGCGGATGTACGACAACTGGGGCTTCAAGCGCCTGGGCAAGATCACCTACGACGAATCGATCGGCGAGATGAAGCATGCCGACAAGCTGATCAACCGCATCCTCTTCCTGGAGGGCCTGCCCAACCTGCAGGACCTGCACAAGCTGAAGATCGGCGAGACCGTGCCCGAATGCCTGGCCTCGGACCTGTCGGTGGAGGTCGGCGGCCGCGAGACCCTGATCCCCGGCATCGTCCAGTGCGAACAGGTCCGCGACTATGTCAGCCGCGAACTGCTGCGCGAGATCCTCAGCGACACCGAGGAGCACATCGACTTCCTGGAGATGCAGCTGGGCCTGGTGAAGGCCCTGGGCGAGCAGAACTACCTGCAAAGCGCCGTGGGCGAACTGCCGGCTTAAAGCTCCCCCCCCGTGGGGGAGGCGATCGCGCAGCGATCGGTGGGGGGCGTTTTAGGGTCGTTGATCCTGACGGTGGCTAGCTTGCCGATCACTCCCCCCTCCGTCGGCTTCGCCGACACCTCCCCCACGGGGGGAGGATCTAGACGTCCCGCACCATGAACACCCGCGCGTCCTCATCCAGCCCACGCGCCAGGTGCTCCTCGCGGATCGCCAGCATCCCCGGCGTCAGGTCCGCCACCTCCACGAACCCCAGCCGCCGATAGTACGGCGCGTTCCAGGGCACCTCGCGGAAGGTCGACAGCGACAGGCCGTCCAGCCCCGCCGCTCGCGCCCGCTCGGCGACCTCGTCCAGCAGCGCCGCGCCGATCGCCCGGCCGGCGAAGGCGGGCAGCACGTCGAGCTGTTCGACATAGGCCCGCGCCTCGACCCGTCGGAACATCACAAACCCCACGACCGCGCCGCCCTCGACCGCGACGATCAGGCCGCCGTCGGCGATCCGGATCGCCAGCACCGACGCCGAGCTGGGCTCGTCGCCGGCCAAGGCGTCCATCAAGCCGATGAAGCGCTGAGCCGAGACGCGCTCCAGGGCGCGGATCGTCTCGATCTCCTGCGGTCGGGCGGGACGAAAGACGATCATCGAAAAACCCTCAAACCGTTTCGCCGCCTTGGAACCAAGGCGGAGCTAAATGGGTTACAAACGTGTTTAGCGAGGAGTCCAATCATGCACATCCCGAACGGAAAATCCCACGGGAGGCGGACTCACGCCGGCCGCGAGTCGTTCGAGGTGGACCTGAAGGCCGACACGACCAGCACCGTCGGCGCGCAACTGATCCTGGGCCTGGCCCTGGCCGGCGGCGCGATCCTGGCCTCGACCCTGCTGGGCCGCCGTCACGAGGCGATGATCGACGATGAGGAATATGCGGTCGGCTACGCCGAGATGCACGAGCCGGTCGCCCATCAGCCCAAGGCCCTGACCAGCCTGATCCTGCCGCCGCTGTTCATCGCCATGACCCTTTCGGGGCTGCGTATCTGGAACGCGCCGTCCAGCCCCACGCGCACCCGGGCTCTCACCCTCTGGAGCCTGGTCCAGGGCTTCAACGCCCTCTGGTTGGCCCTCGGCGCCAAGCGCGTCGGGGGGCAGCTTGGCGCGGCGACCGCCTCCCTGGCCGCCTCGGCCGCCTATGCGCTGCAGGCCCGCAAGCTGGTGGCCCCGGCCTCGGGCTTTTCCAGCCCCTATCTCGGCTGGCTGGGCTTCGCCAACGCCCTGACCGAAGAGCTGTGGAAACGCCCCCGCCGCGTGACGGTCCATTAAGATAACGCTGACTCACAGCTGTTCAGCAGCCGTTCAGGCGGCCAAGGCTTAGCTTCCCTCAAGCCACGCTTCGGGGAGTTTTCACGTGCGTCGTCCTTGGGTTCGGAGATGGGGGGTTCTGGGAGCCGCCGTCACGGTCGCCGCGCTGGCCGGCTGCGCCACGATGAGCCAGGAGGCCTGCCTGCAGGGCGACTGGTTCAAGGTCGGTCTGAAGGACGGCGAGGCCGGACGCCCGCAAAGCCGCCTCGACGAGCACGCCAAGGCCTGCGCCAAGGCAGGGGTCGTCCCCGACGCGGCGCTCTATTTCACGGCCCGCGACCAGGGGCTGAAGTTCTACTGCACGCCGGACCAAGGCTTCAGCGAGGGGCGTAGCGGCAATTCCTACGCCGGGGTCTGCCCGCGGGAGCCCGAGCGCGGCTTCCTGATGGGCTATGCCGACGGCCGGCTTGTCCACGCCGCCGTCTCGCGCCTCAGCCAGGCGGAATCGGACCGTGACAGCGCCGACCGTCGGGCCGAGAAGCGTGACCGCGAGGCGCGCGGCGTCGAGGACGAGCTGAAGAATCCCAAGCTGAACGACGAGCAGACCCACGAGTTGCGCGATCGCCTGAACCGTCTGCGCAGCGAGCGCCGCCAAGCGGTGGAGGACGGCCGCCGCGCCGAATGGGCCGCCCGCGACGCTGAACGCGAGGTGGACGAGCTGCGCCATCGCTTCGGGCCGAGGTATGGAGGGTGGTAGTTTCGCCCTCTCCCTCTGGGAGAGGGTGTTCACCTCACCCCCAACACCCTATCCAGACTCCACTTGCCCCCGCCCTTGGCGATCAGGAACAACAGGATCGCCGCCCAGGACAGATGGGTGCTCCAGGCGTCGGGATAGACGAACACCTCGATCACCAGGGTCATGCCCAGGAACGCCAGCGCCGATAGCCGGGTGAACAGGCCCAGCACCAGCAGGATCGAGAACAGGTGCTCGCTATAGGTCGCCAGGTGCGCGGCCAGGTCCGAGGGGATCAGCGGCAGGGCGTACTCTTCGGCGAACAGCGAATAGGTCCCGTCGGTGATGTGCAGAAACCCGTCGACCTTGGTGCGTCCCGACAGGAAGAACACCGAGGCGATCCCCAGGCGCGCGACCAGGGTCAGCACCGCGTCGGGCAGGAGGCGGTCGGCCAGGACGGCCAGGCTGTCGAACGGCCGGCTCCAGGGACGGGCGGGGACGAGGCTCTGGTCGGTCACGCGGGATCTCCAAGGTCGAGGCCGCTGAACACGCCGTCGGCGATCAGGGCGGCGAAAAGGGTGGCGAGGTCGGCGGTCGGAGCGGCCTCCCCCGCGGCGGTGATCGCCTCGCCCAGGCTCGCGCCGTCACGGGCGGCGGCCAGGAAGGCGAAGCCTGCCGGGTCGAGCAGGCGGCAATGCACGGCGTCGCCTGGGCGAACGATCAGGACGGCCTGCGGATCGTCAATCAGCTCTATCTCGCCGGGCTCCGGCTCGCGGGCCGCTAGCCACAGGCCCGGCAAGCCGCTGTCGAACCTGGCGAAGGCCAGGCTGGGATGCAGGCGTGGACGGGCGGCGGCCAGGACGTCGGGCGCCAGGGCGAAGGCCTCGGCCCTCAGCGGCTCGGCCTCGGGCGCGAACAGGGCGGTGGTCCACATCCGGTCCAGCCGGGCCATGGCCGGCAGATAGGGCAAGTCCCCGGCCGGCGGGAAACGCTCCAGCCAGTCCGCAAACGCCTCGCCATAGGCCAGCAGCGCCGCGCCGGTCGGCGGGTGCTCGCGGGCGAACTGGGCGGCGGCGGCCCGGAACCAGTCGTCGCCGACCAGGCTGGCCACGGTCGGGAAATTGGCGGCCAGGGCGTCGACGCAGCCCTTGGCGATGGTGTTGCGGTAGACGGCCAGGCCGGCGGCTTCAGCCTCGCCGTCCGGCAGCCAGGCGGTGATCGGCGCGGATGTTCGCTGGGCGAGCGCCGTGGCGAACGCGTCCTGGAATTGGCCCAGCTCAGACATGGGCGAGCTCTCGGACCAGCAGGCCATGCGCCCGGTTCCGCTCGGCCATCAGGACGTCGAACGCCGGGATGTCGTCGTCGCGCTCGATCAGGGTCGGACGCGGGCCGACGCGGTCGATCAGGCGGCGGTACAGCGCCCAGACCGGCTCGGCGACCGGCGCGCCGTGGGTGTCGATCAGCAGGGTCGAGCCGCCCTCGTCCACGCCGTGGCCGGCCAGGTGGATCTCGCCGATGATCTCGGCCGGCAAGGCGTCCAGATAGGTTTGCGCCGCGTAGCCCAGGTTGCCGGCGCTGACGAACACGTTGTTGACGTCCACCAGCAGGCCGCAGCCGGTGCGGCGGGTCAGTTCGACCAGGAAATCGGTCTCGTCGAAGTCGTGGCCGGTCAGCGGCAGGTACAGCGAGGGGTTCTCGATCAGGATCGTCCGTCCAAGCACGTCCTGGGTGCGGCCGATATTGGCGGCGATGCGGTCCAGCGCCGCGCGGGTGCGAGGGAACGGCAGCAGGTCCGGCTGATGGACGCCGCGATGGGTGCTCCAGGCCAGGTGCTCGGAGACCACGAACGGCGCGAACCGATCGACCAGGGCCCTCAGGGCCAGCAGGTGCGCCGGGTCAGGATCGGCGTCGGCGGCCAGGGACAGGCCCACCCCGTGCAGCGACAGCGGATGCTGGGCGCCGATGGCCTCCAGCCAGCGCAGCCGCGGCCCGCCGGCGGCCATGTAGTTCTCGGGATGGACCTCGAACCACAGGCCCGCATCCTCGGCCGCCAGGGCTTCGGCGTAGTGCTGCGATTTGAGGCCGAGGCCGGCGGTGGGGGGCATGGTTCGAAAC
>NZ_JBAPVS010000157.1:0-7949 GCF_049283275.1 Caulobacter sp.
TGGAGCTATCTGCGCCAGTTCATGTACACCAAGTGGGTGATCGTCGTGGACCACGACATCAACGCCCGCGACTGGAAGGACGTGATGTGGGCGATCAGCACCAAGATGGACCCGGCCCGGGACATCACGGTGATCGAGAACACCCCGATCGACTATCTGGACTTCGCCAGCCCCGAGAGCGGGCTGGGCTCGAAGATCGGTCTCGACGCCACCGACAAGCTGCCGCCCGAGACCCATCGCGAATGGGGCAATGAGATCCGCATGGACCAGTCGGTGATCGACACGGTCAGCGAGAAGTGGGCGCGGCTGGGCCTGCCGGGCGACGGCAAGCCGATCTGGAAGTAGGGGGCGGCAAGACCCCCTCAGTCGCTCCGCGACAGCTCCCCCAGAGGGGGAGCATCTAGCGCGTTCAGATCCTCCCCTCTTGGGGGAGGTGGCGGCGAAGCCGACGGAGGGGGTTTGAGCCGCATCGCCAACGGCGCCATATGTCGCTTCATGACCTCCCAGATCTTCCCGCCCGCCGCCGACAAGACCGCCCTGGAGCGCGGCGCCGCCATCGCTCCCCGCTTTGATGGAAGCGGCCTGGTCGCCGCCATCGCCCAGCACGCCGACACCGGCGAGATCCTGATGTTCGCCTGGATGAACGACGAGGCGCTGAAGCTGACCCTCGACACCGGCATCGCCCACTATTTCAGCCGCTCGCGGGGCAGCCTCTGGAAGAAGGGCGAGACCAGCGGCCAGCTGCAGGTCGTCACCGAGCTGCGGATCGACTGCGACCAGGACGCGGTGCTGATCAAGGTGCGCCCGCAAGGCGACGGGGGCGCCTGTCACGTGGGCTTCCGCTCGTGCTTCTACCGCGTCTGGGAGAACGACCGGCTGGTCGAACGCGAGGCCTAGGGGCTTGGTCATCCCGCCAGGTTGAGCCGTTCGCGTCGAGACGGCGCCGAGGGGATTTGCAGGCGTCGTGGAGACGTCGGCCAGGACGGCTTGTCGACCGTCCCGCCTAGCCGCCGAAACGCTGGAACGTCTCGGCGATCACCTTGCGCGTCACGTCCCATTCGACCATCGCCAGCGCCTCGTCCAGCGACACGAACCGCGCCTCGGCCGCGTCGTCGCCGGCCACGGGCTCGCCGGAGATCCAGCGGGCGGCATAGTCGATCATCACATAGTGGCGGGTGGTCGCGCCGGTCTGGCGCGAGGTGAACAGGCCGTCGACCACGTCGACCAGGCCCAGCAGCTGCGCCTGCACCCCCGTCTCCTCGGCCAGCTCGCGCAGGGCGCCCGCGACCGTGGTCTCGCCGCGTTCCAGCCGGCCGCCCGGCAGGCTCCATTGGCCCAGGCGCGGCGGCGTGCCGCGCTTGATCAGCAGCACCTGGTCGTCGCGCAGGCAGATGACGCCGACGGAGGGGACGGGGAACTCGGAGACGGCCTGAGGTGCGGCGGAAACAGAAGACATGGCGGCGTCAGATACGCTCCACTCGGGCCGCGTCAAGCGACCAGAACAATCCCCACACTTCCTTTCATCCCGGCGAAAGCCGGGACCCAAGCTGAATGTCAAACCAGGGTCGTGCGGCGGGGTCGTTCGCGACCTCTCCCCGCCTCGGCTTGGGTCCCGACTTTCGTCGGGATGAGTGGATCTTGGTGGAGTTCAGCCCTTCACGGAAACCCCGCCCTCAGGTCCAGGCTGGAGCTGACCCCCACCTGGGTCAGGCAATGGCCCAGCCAGTCGTCGGCCGCCTGGCGCCCGCGCTCGCGCAGGTCGGTCAGGAAGCTCCACTCGGTGTCGAACTTGCTGCCCGCCGACAGGTCGGCCAGGGCCTTGTCGGCGGTGATGGCGTGCATCAGCATCTTGCGGTAGCGGCCGCGGGCGGTGTCCTTCAGCAGACCCTCGTCCAGCAGCTTCTGCACGAAGCCTATGGCCCGCAGCTCGCTGGCCAGGGCGGCGTTGAAGGTGATCTCGTTCAGCCGGTCCATGATCTCGCCCGGCGTCTTGGGCGTCTCCTCGCGGACGAACGGGTTGAGGCTGACCAGCAGGATGTCGTCGGGGGTGTCGTCGTAGAACAGCGGCCACAGCGGCGGATTGGCCAGGAACCCGCCGTCCCAATAGGGCTCGCCGTCGATCTCCACGGCCTGGAACACCTGGGGCAGGCAGGCGCTGGCCATGATGTGGCGGCTGGTCAGCTCGGTCTCGCGGAACACCTTGGACTTGCTGGTGCGCACCTGGGTGGCGGCGATGTAGAGCTTGATCGGCGAGCGCTCGCGCAGGGCCGCAAAGTCGATCTCGTTTTCCAGGGCGTCGTGCAGCGGGTTCAGGTTGAACGGGTTGAACTCATAGGGGCTCATCGACAGCGCGAAGGTTTCGGCCAGGCGCCAGCCGGGGCTGTTCTTGATCCAGTCGGCCCCGCCGGCGAAGGCGCTGGTCCAGATGCTGGTGTCGCCGAACACGTTGCGGCCGCCGTTGCGGTTGACCTGTCTCCAGAACTGCTCGAGCCGGGCCTTGGCCCCATCGCGTCCGCCGTCCAGCAGGCCCTGGGCCAGGCAGACGGCGTTCATCGCCCCCGCCGAGGCGGCGGTCACGGCCCGGATCTCGATATCGCCTTCCTCGAGCAGGCGGTCCAGAACCCCCCACTCGAACGCCCCGTGCGAGCCGCCGCCCTGCAGGGCCAGCGAGATCGGCCGGGGGCCGGGGGGCTTTTTCTTGAACGGACCGATGGGCATGCGGACTCCGTCTTACGGTCGGGGACATGCCCTTGCGGCGGGTCCTCATCGGAAAGCGCCGCGCCCAGTCAGGGGACACGCCGCGAGGGCATGTCCCCAGCTACTGCGCCGTCCAGCCGCCGTCGATGCTGAAGGCCGAGCCGTTGGCCGAGGCGCCGGCGTCGGAGACCAGGTACAGCAGCAGGCCGTTCAGCTGGTCGAAGGTGACGAACTGCTTGGTCGGCTGGGCGGCCAGGATCACGTCCTTCATCACCGCCTCTTCCGAGATCCCCCGGGCCTTGGCCTGGTCGACGATCTGGGCCTCGACCAGCGGGGTCTTCACGAAACCCGGGCAGATGGCGTTGCAGGTGATGCCGAAGGTGGCCAGTTCCAGCGCCGCGGTCTTGGTCAGACCCAGTATGCCGTGCTTGGCGGCGACATAGGCGGCCTTGAACGGCGAAGCGACCAGCCCGTGGGCCGAGGCGATGTTGACGATCCGCCCGCGCCCCTGCTCCTTCATGATCGGGATCGCCGTCCGCGTGGCGTGGAAGGCCGAGCTGAGGTTGATGGCGATGATCAGGTCCCACTGATCGATCGGGAAGTCCTCGATCGGGGCCACGTGCTGGACGCCGGCGTTGTTGACCAGGATGTCCAGCTCGCCGAACTCGGCCTTGGCGGCCTTGACCATGTCGGCGATCTGGTCCGGCTTGGTCATATTGGCGCCGTGGTACAACACCTCGACCCCGTGCTTCTCGGCCAACTCGGCGCGGGTCTTCTCGATGGCGTTCATTTCGCCCAGGCCGTTGAGGACGATGTTGACGCCCTGGGCCGCCAGGGCGTCGGCCATGGCGTGACCGATGCCGCTGGTCGAACCGGTCACGATGGCGACCTGACCCTGCAAACCGAAATCCACGGCCATCGCACGCTCCCTGGCTTCGCCGACCCTATTGCTGCAACGCAGCATATAGCTCGCTCTTGCGATGAGCGAGAGCTTATAAATTCATCGGTAGATGAATTCAGGGTTGGAGGCGAGCGAAAACCCAATCGGCCGGCGTGGAGAGGTCGGCGCGGAACCCGTAGCCGTCCAGGTCGAAGGCCTTGAGGTCGGCGGCCTTGTCGATGCGGTTGTCGATCGCGAAGCGGGCCATGCGGCCGCGGGCCTTCTTGGCGAAGAAACCCAGCACCCGCAGGGTGTTGCCCTTCTCTTCCTTGAAATGGCAGGTGACGGTCGGCAGCTTCAGGGCCTTGGCGTCGACGGCCCCGAAATATTCCTGGCTGGCCAGGTTCACCAGGGTCGGGTCGGCGTGGTCCTTGGCGGCGGCGTTCAGGGTCTTGGCGATGGTCTCGCCCCAGAAATCGTAGAGGTTGGAGCCCTTCTTGGTCTTCAAACGCGTGCCCATTTCCAGGCGATAGGCCTGCAGGGCGTCCAGCGGCCGCAGCACGCCGTACAGGCCCGACAGGATCCGCAGGTGGTCCTGGGCCCAGTCCAGGGCCGGACGGTCCAGCTCACGCGCGTTGAGGCCGGCATAGACGTCGCCATTGAAGGCGATGACAGCCTGCAGGCCCTCTTCGACCTGGGCGTCGAAGGCCTGGAAACGCTGGTGGTTCAGCTCGGCCAGCTTCTCGGAGATGTGCATCAGCCGGCGCAGGTCGGCCGCCGTCAGCTTGCGCGTCAGCTTGGCCAGCTCGGCGATCTGAGGCTTCAGCTCGGGCGTGGTGAGCGGCAGCACCTGATCGGGGGCGGTGAAGTCCAGCGACTTGGCGGGGGAGATGACCATCAGCATGGGCGTGCAGATAGAGGCTCGGGGCGGCGAGGGCTAGAGCGTGACAGCCGAAAGTGGCCACCGGTTTCGGCGCCCGTCACGCGACTGACCAGAGTCTCGTGCTGGACAATGACCGCGCTCGCCGCGATGTTGCCCGCCCTTTCGCCGGACCACCGACCATGCCCCAGATCCTCGGCCTCCTGGCCGCCCTCCTCTCCCCGCTGGTGATGTTCGTCGGCCTGTTCCTGGTGCTGCGCACCGAGGGCCTGAAGTGGCGCATCGCCTGGGCGGTGCTGTGCTTCGTCGGGGTCGGGGCGTTCTGGATGCGGGCGTCGGACGGGATGTGGGGCTTCGTCCCGGCGGCGATCAACATCCTGGGAACGGGCCAGCAGGCCGGCTTCTACAAGGCCTCGCTCCCGCTGGGCGCCCTGGTCTCGATGTTCATTTGCGTCAGCGTCCGCCGGGCCCGCCTGCAGGCGGCGCAGCGGCGCCAGGACGACCAGGCCTAGAACAGCACGCGCGGGTTCATGATCCGCTGGGGATCCAGGGCGGCGCGGATGGCGCGCAGGGCCTGCACCTCGACGGCGCTCTTGTAGCGCAGGGCCTCCACCGACTTCATCGCCCCCAAGCCATGCTCGGCGCTGATCGAGCCGTTCATCGCCGCGACGATGTCGTGGACGATCCGCGCGCCCTCGTCGCGCAGAGCGTCATGCGGGGCGTCCGAAGCGCCGTCGGCCCGCAACACGTCGTAGTGGACATTGCCGTCGCCGACATGGCCGAAGGCCACCACCCGCACGCCCGGCCACCGGGTCTCGACCGCCGCCGTGGCCTGGTCGATGAAGTCCGCCACCTTGGACACCGGAACCGAGACGTCGTGCTTCCAGGCCGCGCCCTCGGGCTTCTGGCCGCCGGACTGGTTCTCGCGCACCGCCCAGAAGGCGTGGGCCTGGGTTTCGGTCTGGGCGATCGCCGCGTCCTGGATCAGGCCCGTCTCCAAGGTCCCGGCCAGCAGCCGCTCCATGGCCGCCTCGGCCGCGCCCGGCTCGCCCGAGGCGGTCTCGATCAGCACGTACCAGGGATGCACGGCCTCCAGCGGTTCTCGTAGACCGGGGATATGCTTGAGAGCGAAGGCTACGCCCAGGCGGCTCATCAGCTCGAAGGCCTCGATCGCCCCGCCGGTCTCGTCCTTGGCCTTGGCCAGCAGGGCGATGGCGTCGTGCGGCGTGGCGACGGCGGCGATGGCCACGCAGCGCGAGGCCAGCAGCGGATAGAGCTTGAGACTGGCGGCGGTGATGATCCCCAGCGTGCCCTCGGCCCCGATCAGCAGGTGCTTGAGGTCATAGCCGGTGTTGTCCTTGCGCAGGCGCTTGAGGCCGTTCCAGACCTCGCCATTGGGCAGCACCGCCTCGATCCCCAGGATCTGCTCGCGCATCACCCCGTAGCGCAGCACCGCCGTGCCGCCGGCGTTGGTGGAGGCCAGACCCCCGATGGTGCACGAACCTTCCGAGGCCAGGCTCAACGGGAAGCGGCGACCCACCGACAGGGCGACCTCGTGGGCCTTGGCCAGGGTGACGCCGGCCTCCAGCACCATGACGTCGTCGAAGGCGTCGACATTGCGCACGGCCGTCAGCTTTTCGGTGGAGAGCAGGATCTCGCCCTGCGGGATCTGTCCGGCGACCAGGCCGGTGTTTCCGCCCTGAGGGGTGATCGCCACGCCCTGCGCCGCGCAGATCCCGACCACCGCGGCGACCTCGGCTGTCGAGCGCGGCAGGGCCAGAAGCGGCGTCTCGCCGGTCCAGCGGCCACGCCATTCCGTCAGCTTGGGCGTCAGCCGGTCGGGATCCTGGCTCCACCCGCCCTCGCCGAGCACGGCTTTCAGGCGGGAGACGACATCGGCGGGAACGGGCTTGGTCATGGCGGGGGAGGATACGCTTCTGGCGGCCCGGAGAATAGTATATACTCGGTATATACTGGAGGCCGTCATGGGCATCTTCATCAAGAACCCCGAGACCGAGCGTGTGGTCCGCGAGGTGGCGGCGCTGCGGGGCGAGACGATCACGGGCGTGATCGACGCCTTGGCGCGCGAGGCGCTGGAACGCGAACAGCCCAAGCCGCATAGAAAACGCACACTGGAAGAAATGCGGGCCGCCACAGAGGAATTTCGGCGCGTGACCGGCCTGGACCGGGAGCCGAAGCCCCTGCGCCCGATCACCAAGACGGACTGGGACGCGCTCTGGCCGACCGGCATCCCCGAGATCGATGACGCATGACCCTGGCCGTCGATGCTTCGGCCCTGGTCGCGATCGCGCGCAACGAACCGGGATACGAGCCCCTCGAGGCGGCGTTGTCCAAGGCCGACGCGGCCTTCGCGACGCCGGTCAACATCATGGAGGCCGGGCTGATCCTCGTGCTGCGCGAGGCCCGGTTCACCACGGACGGCTTTCGAGCCTGGCTGGAAGCCCAGAACGTTCTTGAGACCAAGATCGTGAGCGCTCAGGCGGCGCTCGACGCCTATTTCCGCTGGGGCAAGGGCGTGCATCGCGCCGGATTGAACATGGGCGACTGTTTCGCCTACGCCCTGGCCAAGTCGCTGGACGCGCCCCTGCTCTATAAGAGCGACGACTTCCCGCTGACCGACGTCCGCTCGGCGCTGGGCGCCTAGCCCGCCGCCGGATCCGGCACGCCGCGAACGTCGCGCCAATATTCCTCGCGGATGTCGTCGTCGATCACCGGCGGATCGCCCGCGCCCTTGTAGAGCCGGTCGTCGCCGCCCTTGCGGGCCTTGGCGATCCAGAAGGGCTGGCCCGTCTCGACGTCGCTGAAATTGGCCTTCAGGCCCGAGTTGCGCAGCGCCTCGAACGTGCGCCCCCCGTAGTAGAGGGTCTCTCCGGTCTTCGACAGCCGGACCCGCCCGATCCGCGCCGGGCCGTTCAGCCCCTTGGACTTGTCCTCGAGGTACATGATGCGGAATTTCATCGGCTCTATCCTATGAACCCGGCCGCGCGCCGCAGCCGGTCATTGATCGCTTCGCCCAGACCTTCGTCCGGGATCGGCGCGACGGCGATGCCGACGGGTTTCGTGCGGTCGGCGGCGCGCAGGAAGGCGAAGAGATTGGCGGCGGCTTCGGTCAGGTCGCCCGACGGGCTGAGATTGAACACGCCCTCGCCTTCCGGCCAGGCGCCAAACGCCAGGAACGCCTCGCCCCCGCGCGGCGCTTCGGCCTCGATCCGCACCGGCGCGTCGGGGGCGTAGTGCAGGGCCAGGCGGCCGGGCGAGCGCTTGGCGTCATTGGCGGCCTCGGCCAGGGGACCGACCACCGCCTCCAGCTGGGCGCGCGTCACCGCCCCGGGCCGCAGCAGCCGCGGCGGACCGTCGAGCACCGCCACCACCGTCGATTCCAGGCCGACCGCGCAGGGGCCGCCATCGAGGGCGACGGCGGCGAAGGCCCCGGTCTCGTCGACGGCGTCGGCGTAGGTGGTGGGGCTGGGC
>NZ_JBAPVS010000158.1:0-8509 GCF_049283275.1 Caulobacter sp.
GCGCAACCGTCGCCGGGCCGCCGGCGATCGCCGACGGGATCTGCGCCGACGCCGCAAGCGGCGCGCCGGCCAAGAACGCCGCGAGGGCGAGGGCGACGGCCCGGACAAGCATGAGGCAACCTCCCGAACCGCGCTTGCGGTCCGCCTTTGCGATCCAGCCTCCACATTTTGGCGCACGTTCCTACTGCGACCATGGTCTAAGGCCGGCGTTCCCTGGGCCGGCCGCGAAGGTCCCGACCCGGCCAGGGGCGAACCCCCTCGTCAGGACCTTGAGCGACAAAAAAAAGCCCGCCGCATAAGCGGCGGGCCGATGGTGTAAACTCGTCGGCGTCAGCGCCGGTCAAGAGGCGCGAAAGCCGTGACGCCCGAGCTTACTGGGAGGTGACGCGAAGGCGGAAGCCCAGGGTTCGAGGCGTGGGACCGGAACCCGACAGGGGCCCGTTGGTGCCGACGAAGGTCGGGCCGCGCTCATCGGCGAGGTTGTTGCCGACGAAGGCGAATTCCCACTGATCACGCCGCACGCCGATCGTGGTGCTCAGCTGATCGTAGGGGCGCGAGGTGAACCCGTTGGTCTGGATACGATCGCCGCTGTGGCTGACCGCAAAATTGCCGAACCCTTCCAGACCGTAGGGTAGATCGCGGCTGTAGTTGATATCGAAGCGATAGTTCTGGTCGAGCGTGTTGAGCAGACGCGAGCCCGGCCGCAGCAGAGGTTGCGCCTTGGCGACGACGGCGTTCACGGTGTCGTATTTGCTGTCGTTGAAGTTGGCCACGAACCCGGCGCCGAGGCCCTTGATCGGCGTGCGCCAATGAAGCTCGATGTCCACGCCCTTGGTGGTGGCGTCGCCGAAGTTCGCGAAGCCGTTCACCCCCTCGATGCCGCCGGTGACCGAGGTCTGGAGGTTGGTGTATTCGAGCTGATAGAGGTTCAGGCCGACCGTCCACGACCTGTCGTCATTGCGCCACTTGAGACCGAACTCGTAGTTCTTCGATTCTTCCGGCTCGAGGGCCACCGACACCGGGACGCCGGCCAAGGTCAGGGATTGGACCTGCACGCGGGATTGGACGATGCCCGGACGGAAGCCCGTGGAGGCCGACAAGAACATCGTCAGATTGTCGGTGGGCAGATAGGCGAGGTTGAGCCGCCAGGTGTTGACGTCGGCATCGGTGGGCACCGATGTGGCCCCATCGGAGAAGGATCGATCGTCGTGATAGGTCCGCAACCCGACCAGCGGCACGAGCTTGCCGTCGAACAGGTCATAGCTGACCTCGCCGAAGAAGGCGTAGTTCTTGGTGAGCGTGTTGTTGCTGGCGTTGATGTTCACGCCGGGACGAACGAGCGCGTTGACCTGCGGCCCCTCGCCGTCCTGGTAGGAGGCGCCAGCGACCCAGTGCAGAGGGCCCTCGGTCGTGGAGTTCACGCGGATTTCCTCGGCGAACATCTTGGGCAGGAACCGGCTGGAGAAGTGCCCCGACGGCGACTGCGGAATGTTGATCCCGAAATCACCCTCCAGATTGCTGGTCGCGCTGGTGACGGAGAAGCCGTCGAAGTCGACCTTCGCCGCCAGGCTCCACAGCTTGAAGTCGCCGTTGGAGAAGCCTTGCTGGCCCGCGGTGTTCTGGAAATAGGGCGGCTTGACCGACGCCGTGAAGCCGGTGAAGTCCTGCCGCGGCTGGAAGTGCCAGTATTGGGCGCGGATCTCGACATTGTCGGCCGGGCGGAACAGGGCGACGAGGCGCAGGTCGTCGTTCTTGGCCTTGTTGACGCCCTTCTGGTCGGGCGTGCCGTCATAGGGCCCGTAATAGGCGTCAGCCCACCCGGCGTCGCGCGCGGTGCCGCCGCTGATGCGGATCGCCAGCTTGTCCTTGATGATCGGCACCGAAACCGCGCCCGAGACGCCGTAGTTCAAGCCCTCGGCGCCCCGCGTGCTCGCGCTTTCGCCTTCGGCGGCGTATTCGATCTCGCTGAGATTGGGATCGCGTGTGTGGAAGATGAACACGCCGCCCGACGAGCCTTGGCCGTACAGCGTCCCTTGGGGCCCGCGCAGGACTTCCACGCGGTCCATGTCGATGAACCGCACCGGCGGCGCGATGCCGAAGTTGGTGACGATGAACGGAACGTCGTCGAGATAGTAGCCGAGCGGCGAGTCACCGTTCTGGGTGACGGCGCCCCGCAGATTGTAGAAGCGCGAGCCCACCGATTGGCGGAAGCCTTCGAAGGCGCCGGGGATGGTCGACACCAGGTCGCCGACGTTGCCGATATTGCGCGCCTTCAGCTCTTCGCCCGAAAACGCCTGGATCGCCATCGGGACGGTCTGGAGCGTCTGCCCACCGGTCTTCGAGGCGGTGACGACGACTTCTTGAACGGTGCTGGTGGATTCACCGGCGGCATGCCGGGGATCATCTTGCACGCCCGCGGCCTGCTGCGCATGTGCGGCGCCCCAAGACGCGCTCACAGCCAAGGCCGTCGCGCTGACCGCGAGCCACTTCCGATTTTGCATCCCTGTTTCTCCCCTAACGTCTGAGCGCGTTACGTCGCTCCTCCCCCGCTCGTCCGTTGGCGGGAGTTACGCCTCAGCCCTTGATGTTTGCTTGCTGGCGACACCTGGACAGTGACGTGCAAACGATTGCCGGTCAACTAAACTCTGAAATCAGGGGCGATATCGACCGTTCGGCAGCGCTTCCGGTGCGCCACAAGGGGCGGATATTGGGAGTCGCGGCGCTTTGGCCGGTCCTGGCGGGCGAATCCCAGACCTCAAGACAATCGATTGCAGCGCGATTGTCGGATGGCGGAGGAGCACCGGCGAGCGGGCGCGATCTCCACCGGGCGCTCCCGCGCGCCCGTCATCCTCATGTCAGTCCGGAGTCGAGGCCGTCGAGGCGCGTACGGTGAGGGTCGGCGCGAGAAGAACCGAGGCGGCGGCCTCGTCGCGCATCAGGGCAAGCAGCGTCTCGACCAGCGCTTGGGCGCCTCGCCCGAGATCCTGCCGGATCGATGTCAGGGGCGGCAGGGTGTGGCGCGCGATCTCCAGGTCGTCAAATCCGATGACCTTGACGTCGGCGGGCACCGACCGGCCGTGGTCGGCCAGGGCCTGAATGGTCATCATGGCGATCGTGTCGGAGGCGGCGAAAATGCCGTCGACCCGATCGGCGATGCCCAGATAGTCGGAGATGGTCGCCAAGGCCATGTCCGGCACGAAGTGAACCGGCAGGAGCGCGCCGGCCACGCCGTCGCCGGCGGCCTTCAGCGCATCGCGGAAGCCCCGCAGGCGCTCCTCGACCTCGGGAACGGTGGGGTCGCCGAAAAAAGCCAGCTTGCGACAGCCCTGGGCCAGCAGATGCTCCGTCGCCATCCGCCCGCCCAGGCGGTTGTCGCTGCCGACCGTGCGATAGGCGTGCCCTTCGATATGAGCGCCCCAAACGACCATGGGCTTGTAGGCCCTTGCGATCTGATCGAGGACGAGCGCCTGGTCGGATTGCCCGATGACGATGATCCCGTCCACGCGCCCCGACTGGGCGATGCGATCCAGCCAGTCGACATCACTGGGCACGACGCGGCTCAGCAGCGCGTCATAGCCGTGGTCAGCCAGCCGGTCGGCTACGTGGCTGATCAGGGTCATGAAGAAGGGGTCGGACAGGTGCTGGGTCCGCTCGTGTCCGATGGGGACCACGACGCCGATGGCCCCCGTCCGCCCGATCCTCAGGTTGCGCGCCGTCGTGCTGGGTTTGAACTGCAGGTCAGCGGCCAGCTTCTGGATGCGCTCCCGGGTCGCCGGCGACAGGTGCCCGGCGCCCGTCAGGGCCCGAGAAACCGTCGCCGTCGACACGCCGGCGATCTTCGCCAGCTCCTGGATATTCTGAGGTCGTGCGCCGGCCTGGTTGGACTCGGACCGAATCTTGGGGGGCAAGGCAACCTCAGGGAGAAGCTTAGACCGTTCAGCGGACGCCAATGACGCTTCTTCGTCAAGGTCGCCGCGCAAACGTGGCCGCGAAGAAGTTAGTTCGATTCCGAGGCTTGCTCCAGGTCCAGCAGGCCTTCGATGATCGCGGTTTCGGCGCAACCCGGCTTGAGCCTGGAGGACACGACCTCGAAGGTGTTCTGGCCGAAGGCCTCATCGTGGGGAATATAGCCGGACGGCGCCATTCCGTTGGTCAGGGTCGCCATCATCGCGCGGCTGGATCCGCTCCTGGCCTTGAAGCGCAGGGCGATGGGATTGAAGACCTCGGCGTTGACCCCGCCGATCTCGATGCCCCCGATCTTCAACAGGCTCAGACGAATCGGCACGTCGGGTCCGTCGGCATAGGTTCCGGGGTAGCCGGCCCGGCCCTTGTCCGTGCGCACGCGGCCCGGGCACGTCACCGTCTTGGAGGCGCCGAAGATGCGAGGATTGACCTCCGGCCGATCCAGGACGTCACGGCCCACGCGCAGGACTTCCTCGCCAAGCATCTGCCCCATCGAATCGACCATCTGCCGTTGCTGAGCCATCAGCCGGGCGACTTGGGGATCCTTCCTGTCGAGGCCTTGGCCGCCGGGCGGCATCGCATTGCTGATGTCCTCCCCACGCTTGGCGTAGGCGGCGATCCGGATATTTCGCAGGTCATAGGTCTGCTGGAAGAAGATCGGGTTCTGGTCGCCGGCTGCGCCTTCGCTCCAGATCGCGACCGCGCCGCTTCCCAGGGAGTCTTCGATGTAGCGCGAGGCGGCGCCGGGAATGTCCCCGCTGACCATGTCCAGCTGCCCGTTCAACACCGCATGGACGGCGTAGTTGTAGTAGACCGCGATCGGCTGACCCGACGCCGAGGTGATGCTCACCACGCCGACGGTCTTGTCGGACGGGCCTTCATAGTTGGGCCCTTCCCACCAGCGATGGGTTTTGGGGTCGATGATGTTGCGGTTGATGTTGATGTAGGAAACGCCTTGGCCGTACGCGATCGTGGCCGGCTGCAACTTGGCCGCGGCTTGACGCAGGGCCGTCACGATCTTCTCGTCGAGCTGGGGAACGCCGCGCGGCACGCTGTGGGAGTGTGTGGCGGTCAGCATCAGGTTCGCCGACGGGATGCCGAGGCTTTGCGCGCCTTGGACGACGGCGGCCCAGACGGAGTCGGGCATGCCACCGATATCCACGCTCACCAGGGCCGCCTTCTGACCGTCGTGCTCGAGCACGGTTGCGCGGACATAGATCGGGTCGTTGATCCCGTCATAGCCCTTGGGAAGCTGGGCCTTGGTCGGGGTGATATCGACCTTGGCCGCCCCCGCGTTCAGCGGCGCGACCGTCGGGGCGCTAAGTGCGGACGTCGCCTGCAGAGCCATGATCGACGTCGTCAAAGCCAGAACCATGTACTTCACGTCTCTCTCCCGATGTTATTGTTTGTAATTGGAAAATCGAGCATCGACCGCAAGGCGGCCCTCTCCGGTTAGGGTGTTCGCTCCGCGGCTCTGATCGCCAGGGCCACCGCGCCGAGCGGCCCCGCGTCCGCGCCCAGCGCGGGCGCGGCGATGATCCGGTCCACGCTCGAGGGTGTCACGAAGGGCAGATAGGATTCCAGACGCTCGAGAACCTTGGCCCGAACCCGGGGCAGCAACTGACGCCGGGCGATCGCGATCCCGCCGCCGATCAGGACCCGGTCGGCCGAGGTCGTCAGGAGCAAGACGCCGACGAGTTCGGCCAAGGTGTGGGCGACATGATCCCACCGAGGGTCATCATCCCCGACCTTGGCCGGGTCGCCTTCGAACAGACCCGCCAGCGCCGGTCCCGAAATGAGCCCTTCCACGCAATCGCCGTGAAAGGGGCAGGCGCCGGCGAAGGTGTCGCCAGGCGCGCGCCGCAGCTTCAGATGTCCAATCTCCGGGTGCATGGCGCCATGGACCGCGCGGCCGTCGACGACGAGCCCCCCGCCCACGCCGGTGCCGAGCGTCAGGTACCAGAGCGATCGACACCCCTTGCCCGCGCCCCAGTCGTATTCAGCCAGGGCCGCGCCGTTGACGTCGGTGTCGAGCGCCCAAGGACCGGGAAAGGCCCGCGTGAGGACCGGGGCGACCGGCGCATGGCTCCAGCCCGGCTTGGGGGTCGCCAGCATGTGGCCATGGTCGTCCGCCGCGGCGTCCAGCTGTATGGGGCCAAACGACGCGATCCCAAGGCCAGCGATGGGATGCTCGCGCGTCCAGCGCTCCAGCGTCGTGGCCAAGGCCCCCAGGGTGGCGTCCGGCGTCGTCGTCGCCACCACTTGGCGCTCGAGGATGTCGCGACCGGCGGCCAGCACCGCGATCGATTTGGTGCCGCCAAGCTCGACACCGGCGAAGAGGGATCGCCCCGCCACCTCTAGACCTCCAGATCGGCCTGGTCGCCACTCAGGCGCAGGCGGAGCGTCGGGGCGAACGTGGCGCCGAACCGTCGGGCGCCATCATCCTGCTGGCCGCGGCCCCAATCGTCGATGAAACTGATCACCGAGAGGTCCGGCAGCACAAGCCAGCTATAGGCCTGGCGCGGCGCGGCCGGCGGATTGGCGAAGACCAGTCCATCGCCGTTCAGCGGACGCCAACCGCCGTCCAGGCTGCTGGAGACCATGCCGTACAGCCCGGTGGGCGCGTGCCTCAGGTCCGGCGCGAAGACATGGGTCTGGGTCGACCAGAACATGTAGTACAGGCCGCCGGCCATGATGACATGCGGCCGCTCCAGCTCGTTGTTGACGTCGGTGGCGTCGATCAGCGGCGGCATGAGCCGCCAATCGCCCGGCTCCCCCGTTCCAGACACCGCCGCGCCGATCACGCCGTTGAACGCCGACCCCGCCCCCGCCGCGGAACCGGCGAAGAACAGGTAGTGGGCCCCGTCCCTGGGATCGTGGAAATAGGCCGGGTCGCGGAAGGCCTTGATCGTCCCGATGACGCCCACACCGCCGTCGCTGGCCATGTAGTGCTCGGGGTCGCGAGCGACGATCTCGCGCAGCTCCCGCCAATCGGAGAACCTCGAATGCTCGCCGATCCGTTCGAGGGTGGCGCGGGCGCTGAACAACCTCTGTTCAAAGGTCAGCGCCTCCTCGCCCCGTCGGCCGGTGGCGGTGAAATACAGAGTCAGCGTGCGCTGATCATCGTCCAGCACCGCTGATCCGGACCATTCCCGGCTGCCGGGAGAAAAGCCTTCCGGCATCAGCGGCCCCCGGTGGGACCAGCCTCGGGCGTCGTGCTGAAGCAGGTGGATGCGCGCGTGCCCGTGCCGGGAGTCGGGATCGTCGAAACGCGGCGCGCCCAAGGCCATCCACAGCGTCACGCCTTCGCCGAACTCGACCGGCGCGCCCGCCGCGGTCTGGACGGGCCAGGCGTCCCAGATGTCCAGGTCGGGCGCGATGCGTTCGATGTCCGCCTCGACGATCAGCGGCGCCGCGCAGAGGCGGCCGCCGTCGATCCGCGCCACGTGGTCGGGCTTCCAACGATCCGGGGAAGCGCGCTCACCGGCGACCGCCGAGGGAAAAGAACTGGACATGCGCTCTCCTGGTCCGGCTGGAAGCAAGCCCGCCCCAACTGCGCGGGTGTAGAAGAAACGAACCGATGTGGCAAACGATTGCCACGCGTTTGGAAGCCTATTTCACAAGCAGCGGGCGACGGAACACGACGACCCGAGCTCAGCGCGCCGCGTCGACGACGCCAGGATCGATCGGGACCCGGATCCAGCGCGCTCAAGAGGTCCTCTCCGCGACCTTGCGCCGACCGCGTCGCATGATCGCCCTCCCGAACTCGCCCTTGGAAAACCGGCGCCTCGGCGAAGGCCGCGCGACGGCCTCACGCCCATGACGCCGCGTGCAAAAAGCCCCCCGCGAAGATGGCAGGACAATCTTCGCGGGGGCAGCCGCCTCGCAGGTAAGGCGATCTTTCGAGAGCAGCGCGCGGCCTCGGCCTGCGCGCCCTCCATGGCCTCCAACCCCGCCTTCTCCTCTGCGCGTCGCGCCGGCCACAGGGCCTCGAAGGATAAGCCGGCATCGAAAACGCTTTTCAAGAATGACTCGCGGTGGGTCGCCGCGTTCGGCGGCGTCTGCACCAGACATTTCACGCAATCGTTTGCTGGTCAATACGGGCAACCACTGTCGCCATGCTAAAAGCCCTCGCCAGCGCCTGCCTCTCATAAACGTTCGACGAGACGCAACCGATTGCTGACTTCGCCTCACTCATCGTATGGTCGATCAAAGATCCCCGGGGGCGGCGCGGCGCCGCGCACCAGGCCAGGACATGCGGAAGGAAACGATGAGACACCCAATGACCCGTCGAGGCTTCGCGGGCGCGACCCTGGCCATCGCCGCCCTGGCGGCGGGCGGCTCCGGACAAGCCCAACCGCTCGCCGCGGAGCTGAGCGCCGTGGATCCCCAGCTGCGGGGACCGCTGGCCCATCCGGAGCGGATCAAGATCCCGTCGATGACCGAGCAGGACATCGTCGCCCTTCTGCGAAAGGCGCCGCCGCCCGGAGCGCCCTTCCTGACCGCGCCCCCCGTCACGACGCGCCAGATTCGCGGACCGTTGGGC
>NZ_JBAPVS010000159.1:0-6669 GCF_049283275.1 Caulobacter sp.
CTGAACCCGGGGTTCCCGCCACACGGGCGGGAATGACGGGACGTGAGGGAAGGGCCGGATGCCGAGGGCCCTAAACCTCCACCGACCAGCAGAACAGCTGGCCGTCCTCCTCGTCGGTCCGCTCGCCCGAGCGCGTGAAACCGTTGGCCTCCAGCACCCTGTGCGAAGCGATGTTGTCGACCGCGGTCTCGGCGGTGACGGTGGACACCCGGTGGTCGGCCCGGGCCCAGGCCAGCAGGTCGGCCACCGCCCGCGTGGCGATCCCCCGACCCCGGCGCGAGGCGGCGACGCCGTAGCCGATCATCACCGTTTCGCCGACATAGGGCGTGCGGACCAGCGAGGTCAGGCCCGCCACTTCGCCGTCCTCGACGATCAGCCAGGCGTTGGGCTCGAAGCTCTCGCCGACCTCGGCCGACAGGCCGCGCAGCATGGCCAGCACCTCCGGCGCTTCGACCCCGCCTTCGGCGACGGTCAGGCCGTCTGGAGAACCCCCGGCGATCAGGGCGGCGAAATGGGCGTCAGCGGCTTCGATCAGCATGGGCGCGACGAAGCCGTGCTTTGGCCTCTATGTCCAGAGGCCCCCGCCGCTCAAAGACAGGCGCTGATGCCGTAGTGGGCGTACAGCCAGGTGATGGTCCCGTCGGCCGCTGTGCGCCACTTCACCAGCGCCTCCCGGCGGCATACGGGTGGGCCGGTGGTCTTGGAGGCCTCGGCGTACGCGACCGCCGGGCGCAAGGCGATGGGCAGGCGCTTGATCTTGAACCCTTCCGAGGACAGCCACTCGGCCAGAGGCGCGTCAGCCGCGCCGACGGAGGCCCGCGCCTCGATCCGCTCGCGCAGCAGCCGGTTGGCGTCTTCCTCCCGCATGCCGTCCATCCCGGCCAGCAGGCCGCCGTCAGTCGACGCCGCCCCGGCGTCGGCGCCGACGCCCAGGAGCGCCGCGCCCAGCAACACGGCTGTCGACCGCTTCAGATCGCGCATGGTCATGGCCCCATCCTAATACGCGGCGGCAGCATACGCCCCCACCTTTAGATGGCAATATCGACTCGACTCAATCTATGGAATAGCTCATCCTCCCTCATCGAACGGGCGATGCGACCCGCAGGGAGGTGGCCATGACCGAGGTTTCACCCGTCATTGTGATCGGCACGCGCCCGGGGGGGAGCATCGGCTTTGACTCCTACACCTCGGTGCCGGTCGAGTCGGCCTCGACCCTCAACACCCAGATCGGCGCCGCCCTGGCCCAATACAACGGCGATCAGTTTCTGGCCGAGATGGTGACGAGCCTGCGCGCCCAGGTGCTGAACACGGGGGTGCTGTCGGCGACCAGCAAATCCCTGATGAGCGCCTTGGGGCTGAAACTGTCGGACGTCCTGCCGCCGGGGCTCTATCAGGGCGAGTTCGATGTGTTGCTGGGCGCCGAGCACCGGCAGTGGATCTATATCGACCAAACGGGCAACAGCACCCTCTACACCGCCCGCCCGGGCGACAGCACGCCTGGCACGCCCGCCAACGACGGCCGTCGGCTGGACGTGGTGGTGACCAGTTGGGAAAGCGATTCCCATGGTCTGCAGTCCACCGGCGACCAGCGGCTGTTCGCCGTGGCCGGCACCCAGCAGAACGCAGGCCTGGCCGCATCGATGAACGCGGCGCTGCAAACGGCGGCGACGGCGATCGACAACGCCAACCTGAATTACAACTTCCTGATTCAAAACAGTAATTCGGTGTTCAACACCCTGGCCCACGCGGCGGACATCAATCCCTATAAGGACGGCTTGGCGCCGGGCTTCGGCCTGGATCTGAACACGGTGATCAGCGGCGGCCAGTCCCAGGCCTTCGTCCTGACGGACGGCGGCTGGGGCATTCAGAGCGGCAGCATCAATTCCGACACGCTCCACGGCTCGGCCAACGCCTCGTCGATCGATGGCGGGGCCGGCGACGACTGGATCTATGGCGGCTCGCTCAATGACGGGATATTCGGCGGCGACGGAGCCGACTACATCCAGGCGCGCGGCGGCTATGTTTCGGGCGGAACGGGCGCCGACATCATCGTCGCGATCGACGGCGGCAGCTTCATCCTCAACGGCGACGCGGGCAACGACTCCATCACCGGGTCCAGCGGCGCGGACTATATCGACGCCGGCACGGGCGCCGACACCGTCAGCGCCGGCGGCGGCAATGACGAGGTCCACCTGCTGGAAGGCGCCGACCTGGGCTATGGCGGCGGCGGCGCGGACGTGATGTGGGGCAATGCCGGGAACGACATTCTCTACGGCGAGGCCGGGAACGACAGGATCTTCGGCGGCGACGACGACGACGACCTCTACGGCGGCGACGGCGACGACATCCTCGACGGCGGCGTGGGTTATGACGACTTCTACGGCGGGGCGGGGGCGGACACCTTCATGCTCAACCGGATCGACAGCCCGATCGACATCGAGACCTTCCGCAGCAACACGATCTGGGATTTCCAGACCGGCGTGGACAAGATCGATGCGCGGCAGTTCGCCGGCGCCTCGGTGGCGCTGTGGACGACCGACGGCGTCACGCAGGTCACGGTGGTGGGGCCGAATGATTTCGCCTTCTTCACGGTGATGAACCCGATCGTGGCGAGCGACGTGCTGCTCTAGCGCCCGGCCCGTCGGCGCAGGGCCCCGCGCATGAAGTCCTGGGGCATGTCGGCTTCGGCGATGATCGAGTCGCGGATGGCGCGGGGCTCGCCGAACAGGTGGCCCTGGCCGTAGCCGATGTCGAGCTCCAGCACCTCGGCGACCTGGCGCTCGTGCTCGACCTTCTCGACGATCACCTCGATGCCGTAGCGACGGGTCAGGCCGGCGAAGTCCTCGGCGTTCAGGTCTGGCAGCGAGGCGATGACCAGCTTGCCGTCCTGGTCTTCCAGCTGGTCCAGCATCATCTGGGCGCCGACCTTGAGGAACTTGACGTCGGCGCGGGCCAGGTCCTGGAAGTCCAGGTCCAGGTCGGTGACCTTGTCGAGGCTGAAGCGGAAGCCCAGGCTGGCCAGGCGGGCCATGTGGCGGGCCTCGACCGGGCCGCGCTCGTTGAACGCCTGCTGGCCCAGTTCGAAGATCAGGGCGCCGTGCAGGTCTTTGTTGACCTGCAGGAATTCCAGGAATTGGGCGAAGAACGCCTCGTCGGCCAGGCTGGCCAGCGAGATGTTGCAGAAGATCCCGACCTTGCGGTCCTGCTTGGCCAGGCGGCGGACGATCTGCATGCAGCGGAACAGCAGCAGGTTGTCGATCGCGGCCGTCAGACCCTCGGGTTCGGCCACGGCCAGGTATTCGGCCGGCATCATCACGCGACCGCTCTCGTCGCGCAGGCGCGAGAAGCTTTCGTAGAAGACGGTCCGGCGCTGGGGCAGGCTGACGATCGGCTGCAGGTAGAGGTCGACGCGGTTGTCGGCCAGGGCGTCCTGCACGGTCTCGATCAGGGCGCTGGACTGCTGCGAGCGGCCGCGCGGCTCGGCGCGGGCGGCTTCGACATGATAGCTGAGCTGGTGCTCGAGGCGATCGCTCATGCGCACGACCAGGTCCTCCAGCTGGTGGACCTCGCTGGTCAGTTCGGCGGAGCGGCGCTGGGCGTCGTCGGCGACGGTCTCCAGCAGGCCGGTGATGCGGGCGTCCACCTTCTCGACCTGCTCCAGCAGGATGCCGTGGGCCTCGCGGATGGTCTCGATGTCGACGCGCAGGGCCGCGCCCTGCAGGACATTGGCGATCACGCCGTGCACGGCGAAACACAGGCCCATGGCGCCGATGAAGGCGGCCAGGCCGACAGCCGGCGCCGCTCCCATCCGCCAGAGGGCGAGGGAGACAACCAAGGCCAGACAGAGATAGGCGCCGGTCAACAGCGCCAGCATCAGCCTTCGCATTCGATATCCCTACGAATCGTCAAGCTCAGTATGCGAGCCGCGCGAGCCGTTAGTCGAACAGATTAACGCCCGTGAGCCATTAGGTCGCGCCTTAACCATAAGCGGGTTGGCACCGTGTCCTACCGTCGCCGCCGGCAAATGATGACCCTCTTACGGCCGCTGCGAAGCATATAGTGTCACGCAGTTAAACCATAACGGGCAGGCGCGGCCCTCAAAAAGGTGCGTCAAGGACGGTTCGCGGACCGGTCCTCAGTGTGATAAGACCCCCGCCCCCCGTCACAAGCGGCTATAGCTGCTAGAGGTTTTTGAGCGTTAGGAGAGGCCCGGATGAGCAGGGTTCTGGTTATCGGCGCCGGCGGCGTCGGTTCGGTCGCGGTCCACAAGATGGCGATGAACAAGGACATTTTCTCGCACATCACGCTGGCGAGCCGCACGAAATCCAAGTGCGACGCCATCGCCTTGTCCGTGAAGCAGCGGACCGGCGTGACCGTCGACACGGCCGCGCTGGACGCTGACGACGTGGCCGCGACCACGGCGCTGATCAAGGCCGTGAAGCCCGCTTTGGTGGTCAATCTGGCGCTGCCCTACCAGGATCTGGCGATCATGGACGCCTGCCTGGCGGCCGGGGTCAGCTATCTGGACACGGCCAATTACGAGACCCGCGAAGAGGCCAAGTTCGAGTACAGCTGGCAGTGGGCCTATCAGGACCGCTTCAGGGACGCGGGCCTGATGGCGCTGCTGGGCAGCGGTTTCGACCCGGGCGTGACCTCGGTGTTCTCCACCTACACCAAGAAGCACCTGCTGGACCGGATCGACACGCTCGACATCCTGGACTGCAACGGCGGCGACACCGGCCTGCCGTTCGCCACCAACTTCAATCCGGAAATCAACATCCGCGAAGTGACCGCCCCCTCGCGGCACTGGGAGAACGGCCAGTGGATCGAGGGGCCGGCCTTGTCGCACAAGCAGGTCTTCGACTTCGACCAGGTCGGTCCGAAGAACATGTACCTGATGTACCACGAGGAGCTGGAGTCCCTGGCCAAGTTCTACCCGGAGATCAAACGCATCCGGTTCTGGATGACCTTCGGCGATTCCTACCTCAAGCACCTGGACGTGCTGCAGAACGTGGGTATGACGCGGATCGATCCGGTGATGTTCCAGGGGCGCGAGATCATCCCGATCGAGTTCCTCAAGGCTCTGCTGCCCGAGCCGGCCTCGCTGGGCCCGATCACCAAGGGCAAGACCAATATCGGCACCATCGCCACGGGCGTGAAGGACGGCAAGGCCCGCACGGTCTACGTCAACAACGTCTGCGACCACGAGGAAGCCTATGCCGAGACCGGCAACCAGGCGGTCAGCTACACCACGGGCGTGCCGGCGATGATCGGCGCGGCCCTGATGCTGACCGGCCAATGGAAGGGCGCGGGCGTGTTCAACATGGAGCAGCTGGATCCCGACCCGTTCATGGCCATGCTGAACCAGCAGGGCCTGCCCTGGAAGGTCCAGGACCTGGACGCCCCGCTGGCCTTCTGATCGGTTCCGCCCCATGCAAACCCAAGCGGCCGGTCCCGGCGCCTTCGCACGCTTTGATCTGACCCGCGTCCCGTCGCCCTGTTTCGTGGTCGACGAGGTGGCGGTGACGCGCAATCTCGCCACGCTGCGGGACGTGGGCCAGCGGGCCGGCGCCAAGGTGCTGCTGGCCTTGAAGGCGTTCTCGATGTGGTCGCTGGCCGATCTGGTGGGCGCGCACCTGGACGGCGTCTGCGCCTCGGGCCTGTGGGAGGCGCGGCTGGCGCGCGAGCACTATCACGGCCACCTGACCACCTATTCGCCGGCCTACAAGCGCGAGGACCTGCCCGAGATCCTGCGGCTGTCGGACTCGGTGATCTTCAATTCGCCCGACCAGGTCGCGCGGTTCGCCGACCTGATCGCCGCGGCCCGCGCCCAGGGCCAGGTGTTCGACATCGGCCTGCGCCTGAACCCCGAGCACAGCGAGGCCGAGGTGGCCAAGTACGATCCCTGCCAGTTGGGATCGCGCCTGGGCTTTCCGGTGTCGCAACTGCGGCCTGAGCATCTTGAAGGGATCGACGGCCTGCACATCCACGCCCTGTGCGAGCAGGGCTTCGAGCCCCTGCAGCGGATCTGGGCGTCGCTGGAGCCCAGGCTGGAGGGCCTGCTGGGCGGCCTGAAATGGCTGAACCTCGGCGGCGGCCACCACATCACCCGGGCCGACTACCGGATCGACGACCTGGTCGTGCTGTTGCGGCAGATCGCCGAACGCCACGGGGTCCAGGTCTATCTGGAACCGGGAGAGGCCATCGCCCTGGACGCCGGCATCCTGGTCGGCGAGATCCTCGACACCTTCGACAACGCCATGCCGGTGGCCGTCACCGACATCTCGGCCACCTGCCACATGCCCGACGTCATCGAAGCGCCCTACCGCCCGGCGATGCTGGGCGAAGGGGAGGCGGGCGTCACGGTCCGGATCGGCGGGCCCTCGTGCCTGGCCGGCGACATCATCGGCGACTACGTGTTCGCCGCGCGGCCGCGAGCGGGCGACCGCATCGCGTTCCTCGATCAGGCCCACTATTCGATGGTCAAGACCAACACCTTCAACGGCGTGCCCCTGCCGGCCATCGCCCTGTGGAACAGCGACACCGGCGCCCTGAGGCTGGTTCGGCAATTCGACTACGCCGACTTCCGCGATCGTCTTTCCTGACAAAACCTCGTCCTTCGACAAGCTCAGGATGAGGTTTTTTTACGCCTCTGATTTGAGCCTGGTC
>NZ_JBAPVS010000160.1:0-7183 GCF_049283275.1 Caulobacter sp.
CACGACTCCCACCGCGCCTCCCCCCGTGGTGCGATCGACCATCGTGCCGGGTGAGGGCTACCCGCCGCCGCCCAGCGCGCCCCGGGCCCAGCCTCGTCCAGGCTCGATCTCGTTCAACCTGCCTGGCGTGGACGTGCGCGACTTCGCCAAGGCCGCGCTGGGCGACACCCTGGGCTTGCCGTACGCCGTCTCGCCTTCGGCGCGGGGCCTGGTCACCCTGGTCACCCCTCGCCCCGTCGCGGCCGCGGACGCCCTGCCCCTGATCGAGGACGCGCTCCGGACGGCCGGCCTGGCCGTGGTGCTGAGCGGCGGAACCTACACCGTCATGCCGCTCAACGACGCCAGGACCCAGGCGTCGCCAGCCGGCCCCGATCACCCGGGTTACGGCTCGGAGGTCGTCACCTTGCGCTTCGCCAACGCCGAGGAACTGCGCAAGCTGCTCGACCCGATCGTGCCCGGCGTGATCGCGGCCGGCGGGCGCGGCTCGACCCTGACGCTTTCGGGGTCTTCCGGTCAGCGCCGGGCCGTTCGTGAACTGATCGAACAGTTCGATGTCGACTGGCTGAAGGGCATGAGTTTTGGCCTCTACATCCCCAAGAACACCGACGCGCGGCTGATCGCCCCGGAACTGGACAAGCTGATCAACGCGCCCGGCGCGCCGACCGCCGGCATGGTTCGCCTGGTGTCGATGGAGCGGCTCAACGGCGTCGTGGCGATCACCAGTCAGAAACAGTATCTCGACGACGTGCGGCGCTGGATCGAGGTGCTGGACCGCGAGGGCCAGTCGACCGAGCGCCGGCTCTATGTCTATCGGGTGCAGAACGGCCGCGCCTCCGACCTGGCCAAGGTGCTGGCGGCGGCCTTCGGCGGCGGCGGCGCCAGCGCCAGCAGCGACCACAAGCCCGATGTCGGCGAAGCGCCGCGGAATCCGCTGGCCGCTCCGCCCCCCGGCGAAACCCTCCCCGGCCAGTCCCCGGCGCCCGCCACCCAGTCGGTCAGCATCGGCGGGGGCGATGCGCTGAACATCACCAGCGACGAGACCAACAACGCTGTCGTCGCCTACGCCACGCCCCGCGAATACTCGATCCTTGAGGACGCCCTTCGCAAGCTCGACGTCGTGCCTCTGCAAGTGATGATCGAGGCCACGATCACCGAGGTCTCGCTCAACGACGCGCTGCGCTATGGCAGCCAGTGGTTCTTTCAGGTCAACGGCAACCAGTACGCCCTGAGCCAAGGCTCCACGCCGGCGCCCAGCCCGACCTATCCGGGGTTCGCCTACACCCTGCGGACCGGTTCGGTGACCGCGATGATCAGCGCCCTGTCCGAGGTCACCCATATCGAGGTGCTGTCGGCGCCGAACCTGCTGGTGCTGAACAACCAGACGGCCTCGCTGGAGGTCGGCGACCAGGTGCCGGTCTCGACCGGCTCGGCGCTCAGCAGCATCTCGGTGGTCAACTCGGTCGACTATCGCAACACCGGCGTGCTGATGAAGGTCACGCCGCGGGTGAACGCCGGCGGCCTGGTGCTGCTCGACATCGTCCAGGAGGTCAGCGACGTCTCGACCAACGCGACGTCAGGGATCGACTCGCCCACGATCTCGGTCCGCAAGATCGCCACCTCAATTGCGGTGCAGGACGGCCAGACCGTGGCGCTGGGCGGCCTGATCCGCGACAACGGCAACAAGAAGCGAAACGGCGTGCCCATTCTCAGCGCGGCGCCGATCATCGGCGGCCTGTTCGGGTCGCGCGACAATCGGCGACAGCGCACCGAGCTGCTGGTGGTGCTCACCCCGCACGTCATCCGCAACGCCGATGAATCTCTGGCCATCACCGACGAGTTGCGCCGGAAGATCCGGGCCATCTCGCCCGAACGTCCCCGGTTCGAGCCGTGACTCCTCCCCCCGCCCGTGACGGCGGCTATGCCCTGGTCGCGGCGTTGATGGCGGTGCTGATGTTCGCCTATGTCGCCTACGCCGTCCTGGCGGCGGACCGGGGGGCGGTCGCCGGACTGGACGCCAGCTTCGTGCGGGCCCGCCTCGAGGCCGCCGCCGACGCCGGCTTGGCGACGGCGGTGCACGGACTGACGGCCCGCGATCCAGCGCGCCGCTGGGCGATCGACTCCCGGCCAAGGGAGCTCTGGATCGACGGCGTTCGCCTGGTGATCGTGGTCGAGGACGAACGCGGCAAGATCCCCGTCAATCGCCTGGACCGCGCCAAGGCGCGACGCATGTTCGAAGCGGCTGGGCTCCAGGGCGCGCGACTGGAGGCGGCGACGGCCGGCTTCGTCGATTGGCGCGACGGCGTGGTGCGCCCGAGCGGCGAAGCCTTGAATCGAACGGCGCGCGGACTGCGCCAACGTGAGGGCCCCCTGCGCACGGTCGGGGAAATGGCCGAGATTCCCGGCGTGGATGAAGCGACCGCGGCTCGGCTTGCGCCGGCCATGACGCTGTTTCCGGGTGATCGCTCCACCTTCGACGTTCGCACGGCGCAGCCCCTGGCCGTGAAGGTGATGACGGATGACGGCGCCGATACGCCGGACGCCATTCAGCGCGCGCGCGAAGCGTCCGGCCAGCGCACCCGCCTGCAGCTTGCCGAGCGAGGCGACTATCAGGGCCGCCCCCTGACGGTGCGGGTGACCGCCCGGGACGAGCGGGACGGCGTCTTCCATCGGGCGACGGTGATCGAGTTGACGGACGATCGTTCCCGTCCCTATCGCGTCAGGGCCGTCGACTGACGATCAGATCCAGTGGGCGAGCCGCGCCGTCCAGGTCGCCAGAAACGCCAGGGCCAAGGGCGGACCGAACGGAAGCGGCGCGGCCAGGCCTTGCCGTCCATGAGCGACGGCGCGGGCGGCCACCCAGGCGAAGGCCGCGCCGCAGGCGATCAGCAGCACGCTCGGCAGGGCCGCCCAGCCCAGCCAGGCCCCCGCCCCCGCCAGCAGCTTGGCGTCGCCCAGACCGATGCCTTCCCGTCCGCTGGTCCGCCGAAAGGCCTCGGCCAGGACCGCGATCACGACGTAGCCCAGCACCGCCCCGACCAGGCGCGAAACGACCTCCTCGCCCATGGCCGGGGCCATGATCAAGCCGACGGCGATCATCGGAAACGTCAGGAGGTCAGGCAATCGCAGGGTCGCCGCATCGATGATCGCCAGCGCCAGCAACATCGCGACGAGGAACAGGGATGCGGCCGCGACCAGCCAGGACTCCGACAGGACCAACACCCAAGGCGTCAGCACCGCGCCGCCGGCGATCGCGATCCAGGAAGAGCGCCGAAGCGTCGCCGGAACGAAGCGCGCGGCGAGGAGGTTGGCCGCCCATCCCGCCACGCCCCCGCAAATGCTCCCGGCGGCGATGGCTGTGGCTATTGCGGCGTCGTGCGGCATGCGATCCGTTCTGATCATGGCGCCGTCGACACCACCTGAGATAGATAGCCAATATCGCGGCCGTGCATCGCCGCCCAGAGGTCCTGACCCTTTCATGCCTTCGAGCTTCAGCATCCGGCGGTTTTGCTTCGCGGCCGACGCATGAAGCGGGTCATTCCCGCCATCGTGCTGCTGGGCTTGGGCGCTCCGGCGGCGAGCCCCGTCGCGGTCGCGGTCGCCGCCGAGGTCCAAAGGCAACGCTACGCGATCCCTCCCCAGCCCCTCAGCACCGCGCTCGAAGCCTTCGCCGCGACCAGCGGGCTGCAAATCCTCTACGATCGGCCCACCGACGCCCAGTCCTGGTCGCCGGGCGCGACGGGCCTGTTCACCTCGGAGGAAGCCTTGGCCGCCATGTTGAAGGGCACGGGGCTGGTCGGCCGCTTCGGCGGCGCGAACGACATCGTGCTGACCCCGGTCCCGCCGGCCGGCGGCGCCAGCCCCGGTCGCCCGCCCGACAGCGCCCTGACCCTGGAGCTCGATACGCTGAGGGTCGAGGCCGCGCCGATGCTGGAGGCCCAAGCGGGCGCGCCATTTTCGCCCACGCTGTACGGCGGCCTGTTGCGCACCGCCGTACGAACGGCCCTGCAAGGCGACAAGCGCACGGCCACCGGCGACTATGCCGCCGTCATGCGCCTGTGGGTCGCGCCATCGGGCCGGATCTCGCGTCTCGACTACGCCCAGGGATCCGGCGACCCCGCTCGCGACGCCGCGATCGAGACCGTACTTCAAGGGCTGGTCGTCAGCGAGCCCCCTCCGCCTCGGCTGCGACAGCCCGTCGTCATCGCGATACGCTCCCTGCCCGCCCACTGAGCCCGAACTGTCACAGAAGCGTCGCAGCCCGTTGATATCGATTCCGCTCGGAGGCACTCGGTGGCCTTCGCACCGGACCTTGCGGTGTTGGACATCCAAAACAAAATTCCAGATTCCGATGTCCCCCGGCGGACCCGAGCACTGTCGCGCGGGCGTGCGGCCGCCTTGTCGTGTTCTCTGGGCGCTCACGCGCTGGTCGCGGCGGCCTTCGCGATGAACGCACCGCACGACCCAGCCAGCGCCCTGGGGTCATGGGCCGACACCGACTCCGCGATCGAGGTCACGCTCGTCTCCGGCCCATCGCGCACCGCGTCGTCCGCTGTTGACGCTGAGACCGGCCCGAAGCCGATCGCGAACCTCGAGTCGATATTGCCCGTTTCGCACACCACGGCGCCGCCATCGTCGTCACCACGAGGCGAAGCATCGACTGCTCCGACCAGCGCCGCGTCGAGCGCTTCCGAAACGGCGGCGGCCGGCTATTCCGCGCCGGGAGATGTCACCAGTGCGGCTCGCGATCTCCGCGATCCAGCGGCGGACGCGGTCGGACGTGAGTACCGCCGGCGCCTTCTGGCGCATATCCAGCCCTATCGCCGCTATCCCCGCGACGCGCACGGCGACGGCGGCGCGGTGCAATTGCTTTTCGTCATTCAACGCAGCGGCGCGGTGACTGGAGTCTGGGTCACGCGCAGTTCCGGCGTTGTCGTCCTCGACGACGCGGCGGTCCAGACGTTGATGCGAGCCCAGCCTCTGCCGCCCATCCCCGCCGCCCTCCCCGATTCCGTCTCCGTCAGCCTGCCCGTCGCCTTCGACGCACCTTAGGGTTTGCGGCGATCGACAGGCTGTTGCGATCGCAACGGCCTTAACGTAAACGGTTGAGCATGACCGCACCGACTACCTTGGGGCGTTAGGCGGCGTCAGTTTTGAGTCGAGTCAAAGCACATGTCCGACACTTGGGCCGGTCTGCGTCAGAGACTGCTCGCCCGTTACGACGAGTTCGTTCGTAGGCTAACCCCGCGCCTGGGCTCCGCTGATCTGGCCCGCGAGGTGGTGCACGAGACGTACATGCGCTTCGAGCGGGTCGGCGACATCGGCGTCATCGAAAATCCCGACGGCTATATCTTCCGCACGGCCATCAACATCGCCCGCAACAAGGGCGTGATCGAACGTCGCTACCTGAACGTTTCCGAGATCGAAAACCTGATCGGACTCGCCGACGATGCGCCGAACCCCGCCCAGATCGCCGAGGCGCGATCGGAAATGGACATCTTGCGCCGCGCCCTCACCAAGCTTCCCAGCCGCCGCCGGGCGATCTTCGAGGCGTCCTGGGTCGACGGCGTCTCGCATGCGGAGCTCGCCCTGCGCTACAACGTGCATATCCGCACCATTCAGCGAGAGCTCGAACAGGCGACAATGTTTGTTCGCCGCTTCTGGAAAGAAAATCGCACTTAGAGCGTCGCTTTTGGCGGCTCCGATTGTCTTGCCAATAGACTTCGAATGAATTTAAGGGACGTGTCGCCGTTCGTTCGGCGCCGAGAGATACAAGACGGACATGAACGCCTCCGACAAGAACGCAGCGCGGGGCTCGCTCGAGTCGCAAGGCTTGGCCTGGATCAACCGTCTGACGTCCGGTCTGGTCACCGCCGACGAGGCCGAGGCCTTCGTCCGCTGGCGCGCCGAAAGCCCGGCCCATGAAGAGGCCTTCACCGAAGCCGCTCAGTTGCGCCGCGCCGTCCGCGAGGCGGTGACCGCCGAACGGGCCGAGGCCGCGGCGGACCTGCGCGCCCGGGCCTCGCGTTCATCCCGTTCCTCACCGCTGATGAACCGCCGGGCTCTGCTGGGCGGCGCCGTGGCGGCTTCGGCCGTCGCCTATATGGTCGCCCGACCGCCGGCCGGTCTCTGGTCATCGTGGGCGGAACTGAACTCCGACCTGCGGACCGCGCCCGGCGAGCGGCGCTCTGTCGCGGTGGCGGACGGCGTCTCGGTGGAGCTCAATACCCGAACCAGCGTCTCCTTGCGCCACCAGGACGGCCGCCTGGAACTGGCCCTGTTGTCCGGCGAAGCCGTGGTCAGCGCCGCGACCGCCGCGTCCGCCCCCGCCATCGTCACGGCCCAGGACGGCACGACGACGGCCAGCCAGGGGCGCTTCAACATCCACCACGATCGTGATGCGGTCTGCGTCACCTGCCTGGCGGGCGAGACGCGGGTGGAAGCCCACGGCAAGCAGGTCGTGCTGCCGACGGGCGGCCAAGTGACCTACACCCGCAAGGCGATCAACGCCCCTCAGACGGTCGACCCCGCGCTGGCGGCTTCATGGATCCGAGGTCTGCTGGTGTTTCGCGATGCGCCGTTGCAGCAGGTGATCGACGAGATCAACCGCTACCGCCGCGGCAAGATCATTCTGGTCGACCCCACCCTGGCCCAGCGGCCGGTCTACGGCGTATTCCAGATCAGCCGCATCGCGGGCGCCGTCGAGCAGGTTCGCCGCCTGACGGGCGCGCATGCGTCATACCTTCCCGCAGGGGTTGTATTGCTCAGTTGACGTCATAATCGACGCAAAAACTTCACGATAAATCCTGTCGTCTCCGCCGCGACAGATTGTCTCTCTTCCTGACAAGGGATGAGATTCTTCATCGTCGGTGTTCGCCGACGACACGCTCCGTGATTTCCAAACGGAAGTCTTGGCGGCGCGAAATCTCCTCATCTGCATCCGACCCGAGTTCCGCCAAGCTTCCGTGCGGAACGATGGTCGTTGTCCGTACTCGCATCCGGGAATCCGGCGGCGAGTATGACTAGGGCGTCTGGAAATTGTTCTGAAGAACGCCAGGGCGATTTCTTACCGGGGGATGTAATATTCGTGCGCGAACTTGAAGGGACCCGTGGGCCGATGCTCCGCCGCGCGTCGGCTCTCCGCATGCCGATGTCCTGCGGGCTGGCCGTGGCCGCGGCCGTCGCG
>NZ_JBAPVS010000161.1:0-33678 GCF_049283275.1 Caulobacter sp.
GGCGGCGACCCTGAGCCCCGGCCCGGGCTTCGCCCGCGCCCCGCGCCGGCCGATCGTCATCGCCCACCGGGGCGCCTCGGGCCTGCGGCCGGAGCACACGGCTCTGGCCTACGACCTGGCCATCGACCAGGGCTGCGACTTCATCGAGCCCGACCTGGTCCCGACCAAGGACGGCCACCTGATCGCCCGCCACGAGAACGAGATCGGCGGCACGACGGACGTCGGCTCGCGGTCCGAATTCGCCGGCCGCAAGGCCACCAAGACCATTGACGGCCAACAGATCACCGGCTGGTTCACCGAGGACTTCACCCTGGCGGAGATCAAGACCCTGCGGGCCCGCGAACGGCTGCCGCAGCTGCGTCCAGGCAACACGAAGTATGACGGCCAGGCCCAGCTGCTGACCTTCGACGAAGTGGTCGCCATCGCCAGGGCGGGCAGCCGGCGCACGGGGCGGACCATCGGCGTCTATCCCGAGATGAAGCACCCCAGCTACTTCGCGAGCATCGGCCTTCCGGTCGAGGATCGACTGGTCGCCCTGCTCAAGAAGAACGACCTGGACTCGGCCACCGCCCCGGTCTTCGTCCAGTGCTTCGAGGTCACGCCGCTGAAGACCCTGCGCGCCAAGACCAAGGCGCGCCTGGTCTTGCTGACCGCCGGCGAGGGCGGCCCGCCCGACCTGCCCAACGTCACCTACGCCCAGCTGACCAGCCCCTCGGGCCTGAAGGACGTGGCGCTCTACGCCGACGGCCTGGGCCCTGAGAAGACCCAGATCGTCCCGCAGGACGCCGACAAGCTGCTGCCGGCCACCACCCTGGTGAAGGACGCCCACGCCGCCGGCCTGGTCGTCCACCCCTGGACCGTGCGGGCCGAGAACTACTTCCTGCCGTCGTCCCTGCGCCGCGGCGACGCCGCCGCCGCCGACTACCTGGCCCAGCCGGGCGAGGTGGCCGCGGTGTTCAAGGCCCTGTACGCGGCCGGCGTCGACGGCGTGTTCAGCGACTTCCCGGGCCTGGCGGTCGCGGCGCGGGGCATGGCGCCGCTTGGCGGAAACGCCTAGATACGGCGGAGCCCTCCGGAGCCCGCCGATGTCCCTGCCGCTGCGCCACTTCCTGCTCGCCCTGGCCGTGGTGGCGGTGTGGGGCACCAACTTCGTCGTGATCCGCGTGGCGTTGGACCATCTGCCGCCGCTGCTGTTCGCCACCCTGCGCTTCACCCTGGTGCTGCTGCCGGTGGTGTTCTTCGTCAAGCGGCCGCAGGTTCCGTGGACCAACCTGGCGGCCTATGGCGTGCTGATCGGGGCGGGCCAGTTCGGCCTGCTGTTCGTGGCCATGAAGGGCCACATCTCGCCGGGGCTGGCCTCGCTGGTCGTGCAGACCCAGGTCTTCTTCACCATCGGCATGGCCATGAAGATCAGCGGCGAGAAGGTGCAGCCGTTCCAGATCGTGGCCCTGCTGCTGGCCGCCTCGGGCATCGTGCTGATCGCCGCGCACGGCGGCGGGGCGGCCACGCCCCTGGGCGTGCTGCTGATCCTGCTGGCCGCCGCCAGCTGGGCCGGCGGCAATATCGTCGCCCGCCAGGCCGGCACGGTGAACATGCTGGCCTACGTCGTCTGGGCCAGCCTGTTCTCGATCCCGCCGCTGTTTTTGATGTCGCTGTGGCTGGAGGGCTGGCCGGCCATGCTCGCCGGCGTCAGAAACGCCGACGCCCTGACCTGGGCCGCTGTGGTCTGGCAGGCGGTGGGCAACACCATGTTCGGCTACGCCGCCTGGGGCTGGCTGCTGGCGCGCCACCCGGCCGCCACCGTGACGCCCATGGCCTTGCTGGTGCCGGTGTTCGGCATGGGCGCCTCGGCCCTCCTGCTGCACGAGAGCCTGCCGCTGTGGAAACTGGCGGCCGCCGCCCTGGTGCTGACCGGGCTGGCGGTCAACATGCTGTGGCCGAAGGTGCGGATGCGGTTTTTGGCCGCCGCTTGAGACTCATGAGAGCCTTGCCGGGATCGAAATCGTCCACACCTGCGCCCCCAAAGCTGTGAGCAAGGTGGGGACGACCTAGACCACCGCTGGCGCTCATCTCGGAAGCCTGCGACCAAGATTGACACACCGGCGCGGCATCAAGCCGCCGCGTCCGCGTTCTGAAGCCCCACTCCACCCATGCGTTTCGACGACCACTTCCTTGACGAACTGAAGACCCGTCTTCGCCCTTCCGACGTGATCGGAAAGTCGGTGAAGCTGCGGCGGCAGGGGCGCGAATATGCCGGGCTCTCGCCGTTCACCAAGGAAAAGAGCCCGTCGTTCTTCGTCAACGACGACAAGGGCTTCTATCACTGCTTCTCCAGCGGCAAGCACGGCGACATCATCTCCTACCTGCAGGAGACCGAACGGCTGACCTTCACCGAGGCGGTGGAGCGGCTGGCGGCCGAGGCGGGCATGACCCTGCCCGAACCCGACGCCCGCGCCGCCCAGGAGGACAAGAAGCGCTCCACCCTGACCGACTGGATGGAGACCGCCGCCGCCTGGTTCGAGAGCGAGCTGCGCCGTCCCGTCGGCCAGGCGGCCCGCGACTACCTGGCCCGCCGCGCCCTGCCCGAGGACCAGTGGAGCCGCTTCCGCATCGGCTTTGCGCCGAACGGCCGCACGGCGCTGAAGGACTATCTGATCGCCAAGGGCGCTAAGCCGCCCGAGCTGGTCGACGCCGGCCTGCTGATCGCGCCCGAGGACGGCGGCGCGCCCTATGACCGGTTCCGCGACCGGATCATCTTCCCGATCACCGACACCCGGGGCCGGGTCGTCTCGTTCGGCGGCCGGGCGATGGATCCCGCCGCCCGCGCCAAGTACCTGAACGGGCCGGAGACCACGCTCTTCCACAAGGGCCGGCTGCTGTACGGCCTTTACGAGGCCCGCAAGCTGCTGCACGCGGCCCAGGCCGCCGCCCCGACCGAGCAGACGCCGATGCTGGTGGTGGAAGGCTATATGGACGTCATCGCCTGCCAGCGGGCGGGCCTGCCGGCCGTGGCGCCGATGGGCACGGCCATGACCGAGGAGCAGATGGAGGTGCTGTGGCGCCTGCATCCCGAACCCACCCTCAGCTTCGACGGCGACAAGGCCGGACAGCGCGCCGCCGCCCGGGCCATCGACCGTGCCCTGCCGCTGCTGAAACCCGGCCGCTCGTTCAAGTTCTCGATGGTGGTCGGCGGCAAGGACCCCGACGACGTGCTGCGCGAACAGGGCGCGGCGGCCCTGAAGAGCCAGCTGACCCAGACCACGCCCTTCGTCGAGGCGCTGTTCAATCGCGAGCGCGACCTGGAGCCGCTGGACACCCCCGAGCGCAAGGCCGGCCTCAAGCAGCGCCTGCGCGCCGCGGCCGGAACCATCGCCGACAAGGACCTGGCGGCCGCCTATCGCGACGACCTCTACGCCAAGCTGAACGCGCTGTTTCCCAAGCCCGCCTTCGGCGGCGGACAGGACGGCGGCGGTTATGGCGGCCGGCCCTTCGTCCCGCGCGGCCAGTGGAAAGGCGGACGCGATCGAGGCCCGCCCGATCCGGGCATCCGAGGCGTCGCCCGGGCCGAGATCGCCACACGCCTCAACCCCTTCCACGCCGCCGTGGCCGTGGCCGCCCTGCGTCACCCCGCCTGGGCCCGGCCCTATGACGAGGCGATCGAGCGCATCGGCTTCGGCGACCCGCGCCTGGCCCCCTTGGCGATCGAGCTGTTCGAGGCCCTGGCCGACGAGATCAGCGACGAGGTCCCGTTCCGCGACATCCTGACCCGCAAAGGCCTGGGCCCGCAGTTGGCCGAGGCCGAGCGCGTGGCTTCGGGGATCGGCGCGCCGTTCCTCGACCCGAAGATGGACGCCCACGGGGCCCGGGCGCTGTGGTCCGCGTGCTACGAGGCCTTGATCGAGATCAGCGACAGCGAACGCGCTCTGGCGGCCCTGCGCCACGAAGCCGTCACCGCCGGCACCCTGGCCGCCACGCGCGACCTGCGCACCCGGATCGGCGTGCTGGAGCGCCAGATCAGCGGGCTGGAGTTCTGGGAAGCTCAGGCGACAACGGTCAAGATCACCTAGACGACCCGTTCATCACCCTTTCAACCGTCATTCCCGCCCTTGTGGCGGGAACCCCTGGTGCAACTGACGGTGAGACGCCTTGGCGCGCTGGCGCGCCACACCCCCGCCCTTGCGGCGGAGAGAGGGGTTCCCGCCACAAGGGCGGGAATGACGAACTTGAGGGGTGGGATGGATCAAATGGACCCGCGCCATCTTGACTCTGGCGTCATGCAACGCCATCTGGCGACTCAAGGATTTGCCACGCTGCTGATTGACATCGCTCGGGCCGCCATTCTGATGCGCGCGCCCTCCTTGAAACAGGATGTCACCCTCGCCGCCGCCAGGTCCCAGTGGCTGCCGAAAACCCCTCGAGGTTCGACGCTGATCGCGCGCGAAAACAACGCCTCCGCAGGAGCTTAGCTCGCGGAGCGTTAGCCTATGGCTCTTCGGCGTGTGTCAGGCGTTTATCTTGAGAATTTTTTCAACGGTTCGCTGGCAAACTTGACCGGACGACAGGGCGCGATGTGCGGGCGGCCCATCACATACATTTCTCGACGCGCGCCACGTTTCGGCGCCGCGTCGTTTCGGAGACTTGAATGAGCACCAATTCCTCGGCCGAGACGGAAGCCCCGGAAACCACCGGCGGCGACGGTCCCCTGCTCGATCTGACCGACGCCGGCGTCAAGAAGTTCATCAAGCAGGCCAAGGCGCGCGGCTACGTCACGATGGACGAGCTGAACAAGGTCCTGCCGTCGGAGGAAGTGACCTCCGAAGCCATCGAAGACACCCTCGCCATGCTGAGCGAGATGGGCGTCAACGTGGTCGAGGCCGAAGAAGACGCCGAAGCCTCCGAAGGCGGCGAGGTCGTCGCCCGCGAGGACAACCAGCAGGTCATCACCAGCGACAAGCCGGCGGCCTATGACCGCACGGACGATCCCGTGCGCATGTACCTGCGCGAAATGGGTTCGGTGGAGCTGCTGTCGCGCGAGGGCGAAATCGCCATCGCCAAGCGCATCGAGGCCGGCCGCGACACCATGATCCGCGGTCTGTGCGAAAGCGCCCTGACCTTCGAAGCGATCATGGTCTGGCGCGAAGAGCTGGGCACCGGCCGCATCCTGCTGCGCGAAGTGATCGACCTGGAAGGCACCTACGCCGCGATCAACGGCGTGGCCGCCGCGCCCGCCGCCGAAGAGGAGCCGGCTGAGCCGGCCGACGAGGAAGTCGCCGGCGAGGTCAAGGCCGAGGGCGAAGAGGACGACGACGACTTCGACGACGGCGCCGGCCCCACGGTCAGCGCCATGGAAGGCGAGTTGCGCGAAGGCGTGATGGCCATCCTCGACGCGATCGCCAGCGAGTTCGAGACCTTCCGCAAGCTGCAGGACAAGCTGGTCGGCAGCCGCCTGAAGGGCGCGGACCTGAGTGATGCGGACCGCAAGGCCTATGAAGGCCTGTCCAACACCATCATTCAGCACCTCAAGACGCTGAAGCTGAACAACAACCGCATCGAGGCGCTGGTCGAGCAGCTGTATGCGATCAACAAGCGCCTGATCGGTCTGGAAGGCCGCCTGCTGCGCCTGGCAGACAGCTACGGCATCAGCCGCAGCGAGTTCCTGAAGGCCTATTTCGGTTCGGAGCTGAACCCGAACTGGATCGACCAGGTCAAGGCCATGGGCGTGCGCTGGACCAAGTTCGTCGAGAACGACACCAACTCGGTCGGCGACATCCGTCAGGAGATCGCGGCCCTGGCCACCGAGACCGGCGTGCCGATCGACGACTATCGCCGCATCGTCCAGACCGTCCAGAAGGGCGAGCGCGAAGCCCGTCAGGCCAAGAAGGAGATGGTGGAAGCCAACCTCCGTCTCGTGATCTCGATCGCCAAGAAGTACACCAACCGCGGCCTGCAGTTCCTGGATCTGATCCAGGAGGGCAACATCGGCCTGATGAAGGCCGTCGATAAGTTCGAATATCGTCGCGGCTACAAGTTCTCGACCTACGCCACCTGGTGGATCCGTCAGGCCATCACCCGCTCGATCGCCGACCAGGCGCGGACCATCCGCATCCCGGTGCACATGATCGAGACGATCAACAAGATCGTCCGCACCAGCCGCCAGATGCTGCACGAGATCGGCCGCGAGCCGACCCCGGAAGAGCTGTCGGAAAAGCTGGCCATGCCGCTGGAGAAGGTGCGCAAGGTCCTGAAGATCGCCAAGGAGCCGATCAGCCTCGAAACCCCGATCGGCGACGAGGAAGACAGCCACCTGGGCGACTTCATCGAGGACAAGAACGCCATCCTGCCGATCGACGCGGCCATCCAGTCCAACCTGCGGGAAACCACCACCCGCGTGCTGGCCTCGCTGACGCCTCGGGAAGAGCGGGTTCTGCGGATGCGCTTCGGCATCGGCATGAACACCGACCACACCCTGGAAGAGGTCGGCCAGCAGTTCTCGGTGACCCGCGAACGGATCCGCCAGATCGAGGCCAAGGCCCTGCGCAAGCTCAAGCACCCCTCGCGGTCGCGCAAGCTGCGCAGCTTCCTGGACTCCTAGGGGTTCTGGATCCCACGAACATCGACGCCCGCCTCGGTCAGCCGAGGCGGGCGTTTTTGTTTCCGACCGTGACGCGCAGACCGGGAAACATCCGGGCTCGACCGACGAACTGGCGAGCGACGAACTGGCGACCGGCCCGCCTGGCGTCTAGAGTGCGCCAAGAGACCAAGGAGCTTTCGCCATGACCGTCCCGGACGAAGAGGTCTTCGCCTTTGTCGACGGCGAGCTGCCGCCCGAGGCCATGGCCCGGATCGAGGCGGCCATGACCACCGATCCGCAGTTGGCGCTTCGGGTCGAGACCCAAAGGGCGCTGCGCCGCCTGCTGTCGGGCGCCCATGCCGGGATCGTGCGGGAGGCGCCGCCCAAGGTTTCGGGCGCGGCGGTCGCCGCCCAGCCGCCGCCCACGTCCAAGCCGGCCGAGGTGATCGCCTTCCCCGGCGCCAAGGCCAAGGCGAAAGCCAAGGACAAGGCCAAGCCGCGCGAGCCAAAGCCACCGGCCGGCGCGTCGGGCCGGGGCTTTCCCGCGTGGCTCGGTCCGGCCGCCTGTCTGATCATCGGTTTGGCGATCGGCCGCCTGGCCGCGCCCCCGCCGGTCACCCTGAGCGGGGCGGACGATCCAACCCCGATCGCCGCCGGACCGCTGGCGCGGGCCTTGAACACCCAGGCCTCCGGCCCGAGCGCCGGTCCGATCCGCATCAATCTGTCGTTCCAGACCGCGTCGGGCGCCTATTGCCGTGCTTTCCGGGCCTCGGGCCGCTCGCCCCTGGCGGGCGTCGCCTGCAGGGAGGCGGGCGGCTGGCGCGTGCGGGCCGTCAGCCCGGACCGTCCCGACCCGATGACGGCTTCGCAGACATCGCCGGCCGTTCTGGCCGTCGTTGATGCGATGATCGTGGGCGCGCCCCTCGACGCGGCGGGCGAGGCCAAGGCCCGGGCGGGCGGCTGGAAGCCGGCCCCGGGGGCTCAGAAGGCGCAATAGGTGGGGCCGCCCCCCGGCGAGACCGGAGGGCGGCGGGTCCGAACCCGCGCAGGGGGGAATGCGGATGGGCTCGGGCCGGCTGGCGCCGGGACGTTCCGGTGTTGACCGGGTCCTAGACCTTCATGTCCAGGAGGGCGCCCGTCATCTCGTCCGCGGTCTTGATGACGGCGGCGTTGGCTTCGAAATCGGTCTTGGCCGAGATCTGCTCGACGGCCTCGTGGGCCAGGTCGACCTTCTGCTCGGCCTGACCCTGTTCGACGCTCCAGGCGACGGTGCGCCGAGCGCTGGCGTTGAATCGATCGGCGGCGGCGAACATGCCGGCGGCGGCGGTGTCGAGGACCTGCACGACCATCTCCCTGATTGCCGGGCCAATCTGGGACGCGCGGGTTAATCGGGGCTCACCCGAAAGGGTGAAGTTACACGGTAAACCGCTGGGTCTGATGCAAAGGCCGGCGCCGACGTCGACGCCTGCCGACCTGGAAGCCTCGGACGCGCCTAGACGCTGATGCTGACGAGGACGCCGGTCAACTCGCCGGTCGCCTGGCCGAGGGCCGCGCCGGCCGCGGCGGTCATCTTGGCGTTGGTCTGGGCCACCGCCAGTTGGGTGAGGTCGACCGACGGGGCGCTCTGGGGCGGAACCGGGGCGGACGGGCGCTGGATGTTGGCGCTGGAGCGGTCGGCGGCGATCTGCACGGCGTCTTCCTCTGAGGTCGCGGCCAACCTCGTCCCAAACCCTTAAACACGGCTCATCAAAGATGGTGAACGCGCCTCGCGCCAGGGATAACGTGTTACTTCAACTGACTTTTCCAGGAAGATTACAAAACATTCAGGCTCGGAAACCTCGACAAGCCGCCTTGGCCTGACCAAGGTTCGCCCCTTCCCGGGCTCGGCCCGCACTTGGAGCCCGCCTGATGTCGTTTTCCCGTCGCGCCGCCCTCGCCGGCGTCGCCCTGCTGCTGACCGTCCAGCCCGCCCTCGCCGCGCCCGCCGCCAAAGCCAAGCCCGCCCCAACCAAGCCCATTGGCAAGGCCGCCGCGCCCGCCTTCACGCCGTCGGCGGCCGCCATCAAGGCGCATATGAGCTTCCTGGCCGACGATCTGCTGGAAGGCCGCGAGTCCGGCACGCGCGGCTATGACATCGCCGCCAACTACGTGGCCTCGCAGTATGCGGTGATGGGCGTCAAGCCGGCCGGCGACAAGGGCTCCTATCTGCAGCAGGTGCCCTTGACGGCCTTCCGCTCGGCCAGCGAGGGCGGGGTGTCCTACACCGGCGCCGACGGCAAGTCGGGCGCCCTGACCTTCGGCGAGGACTATCTGCCCTCGGCCCAGGCCCGCCAGGCCGAGACCTCGATCACCGCCCCGCTGGTCTTCGTGGGCTACGGCCTGGTCGCCCCGGAACGCGGCCGCGACGACTACGCCGGCCTGGACGTGAAGGGCAAGATCGTCGTCCTGCTGAACGGCGCCCCCAGCGGCTTCCAGACCGAGATCCGCGCCCATTACGGCAACGCCAACACCAAGCGCGTCGAAGCCGCCAAGCGCGGCGCGGTCGGCGTGCTGACCCTGCCGACCAACGCCAGCGAGAAGACCCGGCCGTTCGCGCGCGGGATCGGCAACTACCAGGAATGGCGGATGACCTGGAGCGACGCCCAGGGCGTGGCCAATGTGCGCGGGGCCGAGGCGCCGGGCCTGGCCTCTTTGAGCCTGAAGGGCGGCGCCAAGCTGTTCGCGGGCGCGCCGACCACGCTGGACAGCGTGCTGGCCGCGGCCGAGACGCCGGAAGGCCTGGTCAAGGGCTTCGACCTGCCGACCAATGTCACCGTCCAGCTGAAGACCGAGATCGAGAAGCGCAAGAGCAGCAACGTGGTCGGCCTGATCGAAGGCTCCGACCCGACGCTGAAGGCCCAGACGATCATCCTCTCCGCCCACCTCGACCACCTGGGCATCCACGGCAAGGACGCCGACAAGATCAACAACGGCGCGCTGGACAACGCCTCGGGCATCGCCACGATGCTGGAGGTGGCCCGCGGCTTCAAGGAAGCCAAGACCAAGCCCAAGCGCTCGATCGTGCTGCTGGCGGTCACCGCCGAGGAGAAGGGCCTGATCGGCTCGGACTATTTCGCCAACAACCCGACCGTGCCGAAGGCCGGCATCGCCGCCGACGTCAATCTGGACATGCCGGTCCTGCTGTACGACTTCCAGGACGTCATCGCCTTCGGCGCCGACCGCTCGTCGATCGGTCCGGCCGTGGCCCGCGCCGCCGGCCGCGTCGGCATCGGCCTGTCGGGCGACCCGTTGCCGGAAGAAGGCCTGTTCACCCGCTCGGACCACTACCGCTTCGTCGAGCAGGGCGTGCCGTCGGTGTTCCTGATGACCGGCTTCAAGAACGGCGGCGAGAAGGCCTTCAAGGACTTCCTGGCCACCCACTACCACAAGCCCAACGACGACCTGAACCAGCCGATCAACTACCAGGCCGGGGCCCGCTTCGCCCTGGTCAACTACCAGATCGCCCGCGAGCTGGCCGACATGCCGGCCCGTCCGGCCTGGAACAAGGGCGACTTCTTCGGCAACCTGTTCGGCAAGAAGTAGGGGCCTGGGCGGCGTTTTACGCCCCCTCCGTCACGATGCGTATTCGCATCGCGCCACCTCCCCGCTTCGCGGGTGAGGAGGATGCGGGTCAGCCTCTCCTCCCCCGTGCAACGGGGGAGGTGGCGGCGAAGCCGACGGAGGGGGCGTCCGACCGCCACATCACCTCATCCCGCCTTGACCCCGCCCTCGCGCGGCGCGATCTGTACCCGTCGATCAGCCGGAGACGGGACGAGTGATAAGCGTTGGAAACCTGCTGAGGATCGGCCTGGTCGTGCCCGCGGTCATGGTGGCCGACGTCCTGCTGGCCCAGCACCTGTTCCCGGGCTTCGACGCCGGGGCCCAGTTCATCAGTGAACTCGGCGGACCCAAGGCGCCCAATCCGCTGGTCTTCAACATCGGCATGGTCCTGGCCGGCCTGGCGGGCATGGCGGCCGGGGCCGGCTTCGCCCACGCCCTGGAGCATGCCGGCGGTCGCCGCCGGGTCGCCGCCTTCGCGGGGCTGTGGGTGGCGATGACCGGCCTGGGGGCGCTGTTCGCCGGCCTGTTCCATTGGCCCGACCCGATGCACCGCGCCTGCGGCGTGGGTCTGGCCATCCAGTTCGCCCCGCTGTTCACCGCCTGGGCCCTGTGGGGCAAGCCCGAGCACCGCCGCCTGGCGCGCTTCTCGCTGGGCTGGTTCTTCTTCCTGCTGCTGATCCTGGCCCTGCTGACCGGGGTATGGAACGTGCGGACCGGCAACGACGTGGGCCTGTGGCAACGCGGCCACGCCTTCCTTGGGGTGCTGTGGCTGGCGATCGCCGCCTTCTGCCTGGACCGCCACTGGCGCGCCCGGCCGGCGACGGAGGTGGCCGAGGCCGCCCCCGCCGAACGGGACTACGCCCCCGCCGCCTCGTAGGTGACGATCAGGTCGTCCGACGCCAGGGCGTCGCCCTTCAGCGCATTGACCAGATCGGCGAGCGGCGTCCTGGCGTCGAACGGCAGACGCTCGGCCAGGGCGAAGATCTGGAAGTGATAGTGGTGCACGCCATGGCCGACCGGCGGGCGTGGGCCGAAATAACCGACCGTGCCGCTGTCGTTGGTCCCCTGGGTCGCGCCGCCGATCAGGCCCAGGCTGGCGTCGTTCGGCAGACCCTCGGGCAGGCTGGTCGCCTCGCCGGGAATGTTCCAGATCAGCCAGTGGACGAAGGGCTGGTCGCGCGGGGCGTCGGGGTCCTCGACGATGATCGCATAGGCCGCCGCGCCCTCGACCTGGGTCCAGATCAGCGGCGGCGAGAGGTTGTCGTGATAGGCGCTGTGGCGGTCGGCGATGCGGCCGTCCAGGTCCGTGGCGGTCGTGGTCAGGACCAGGTCGTTCTCGCCGAACGGTTGGACCTTCTGCATCGTGATCGCCGCGCCGGAATGGTCGGGGGTCTGGGCGTGGGGCATGGCCGCGTCTCCTGCGTTCCAGAGAGAACCCATCGGCGCGGCGGAGGTTTCAATCGTCCGAGGGCCGAGCGCGCTTGCGCCGCTTGAACCGACGCAGGGCGATCAAGACCACCGCGACGACCAGCCCTGTCGCCGGGATCAGAGCATAGGTCTCGACACCGGGAGACGGGATGAACCCGCAGTCGGCGACGCAGTGCAGCCCGCGGGCCTCGACCTTGGCTTCCGATGCGACCGGCTCCGCCATGCCCGCTCTCCTACCGCCAGGCGTAGTTGAAGCTGACGCTGATCCGCTGTTCCTCGGCCTGGTTCGGCGTCACCTCGTGGCGCAGCCAGCTTTCCCACATCAGGATCGAACCCGGCTCGGGCTGGACATAGACGAAGGGTTGCAGCCCCTCGGGCGCGTCGGCCTGGCGGGTCGGGGCGGCCATCATCATCGGCAGGCGCGGATCCTCGAATTTCAGGGCCGAGGCGCCCGGCGGGATGGTCACATAGACCGTGCCTGAGATGACGCTGTGGGGATGGATGTGGCCGGTGTGCTGGCCGCCCGGCTCCAGGATGTTGATCCAGAAACTGTCCATCACCAGCTTGCCGCCGGCCAAGTCGAAGCGGAGGTCCTTGGCGAAGGCCGCCGCGTGCTTGTCGAGCTTCTTCTTCAGGTCGGCGAACAGGCTGTCGCGCTGGGCCAGATCGTCCAGCGAGGCGTAGGACGTGTAGCCCAGATAGCCCTTCTTCTCGGCCCAGGCCTGACCCGCCTCGTCGTCTTCGGCCACGGCGATGCAGGCGTCGTGCAGGTCGTCGATGAAGGCCTCGAAGCCCTTCTCGCCGGCGAGACTGGCTTCGTAGAGCGGCGTGACGAAGAGCGGGCGCGTGGTCATGGAGCGGGTCATACAGCCCCGCCACGTTGACGACAAACGGGGAATGGAACATCATGGGAACATGTCCATAACCCTCACCATTCCCGCCGAACTCGCCGAGCGGCTCAAGCTGTCCGCCGAGGCGGAAGGCAGGGATATCGAGGGCTATGCGATCGACGCCCTACATGTGATGTCCGACGAGGACTGGGGCTATACCGACAACGACGCCTACTGGCGCGAGCTGCGCACCGAAGCCGACGAGATCCTGCGCGAAGGCGGCATTCCGCTGGAGGATGTCAAACGCTGGGTAGCCTCCTGGGACAGCGATGACGAACTGCCGCCGCCGGAACCAAGGATCAAAGCCCGGGGATGAGATCCGTTGAACTCGGCCCGCGCGCCAGACGCGATCTGATCAAGTTGCGTCGCTGGCTGCTGAACCGAGCGCCCTCGGCGGCTGATCGCGCCATTGATGTCATCTTGGAAGTCGCCGGCTCGCTTGCCGAGCATTCAGATCGCGGTCGGCGCAAGAGCCATGGGATGCGCGAGCTTTATATCCCGTTCGGCGCTCATGGTTACGTCCTGCAATACCGAGTGGAGCGTGGCGAAGTCGTCATCGTGCGCATCCGCCACAGCCTCGAACGTCGCTGAACCGCTCAGACTCGCCTATATGTCGCCCGTGAACGACGCGACGACCGACATCTCCCCCGCCAACGCCCTGAAGGGCGCCGCCCTGATCAAGGACGAGGTCTCGCGCCTGCCCGACGCGCCGGGCGTCTACCGGATGATCGGCGAGAACGAGGAAGTCCTCTACGTCGGCAAGGCCAAGAGCCTGAAGAAGCGGGTCGTCCAGTACGCCCAGGGCCGCTTCCACACCAATCGCATCGCCCACATGGTCGACGCCACGCGGTCGATGGAATTCGTCACCACCCGCACCGAAGCCGACGCCCTGCTGCTCGAGATCAACCTGATCAAGCAGCTCAAGCCCCGCTTCAACGTGCTGCTGCGCGACGACAAGAGCTTCCCCGAGATCGTCATCCGCCGCGATCACGACGCGCCCCAACTGCGCAAGCATCGCGGCGCTCATACGATCAAGGGCGACTATTTCGGGCCGTTCGCCAGCGCCGGGGCGGTCAACCGCACGCTCAACACCCTGCAGAAGGCGTTCCTCCTCCGCTCGTGCAGCGACAGCGTCTACGACACCCGCTCGCGGCCCTGCATGCTGCACCAGATCAAGCGCTGCGCCGCCCCCTGCACCGGGCTGATCGGCAAGGACGACTACCAGGCCCTGGTCGACCAGGCCGAGGCTTTCTTGAGAGGGAAGTCCCGCGCGGTCATGGCGCTGATCGCCCAACAGATGGAAGCGGCGGCCGAGGACCTGGAGTTCGAGCGCGCCGCCCGCCTGCGCGACCGCATCCGCGCCCTGGCCTCGGTGGCCCAGGAAAGCCAGATCAATCCCGAGACGGTCGAAGAGGCCGACGTCGTGGCCCTGCACGTCGAGGGCGGCCAAGCCTGCGTGCAGGTGTTCTTCTTCCGGGCCGGCCAGAACTGGGGCAACCGCGCCTATTTCCCGCGGGTGACCGGCAACGCCGAGGACGAGGACGACACCGCCACCGAGAACCAGCGGATCATGACCGCCTTCCTCGGCCAGTTCTACGACGACAAGCCGATCCCGCGCCTGATCCTGACCAATCTGGAGCCCGCCGACCGGGATCTGCTGGCCGAGGCCTTCTGCCTGAAAAGCGGCCGCAAGGTCGAGATCAGCACGCCCAGGCGCGGCGAGAAGGCCGACCTGGTGGGCCACGCCCTGACCAACGCCCGCGAAGCCCTGGGCCGCAAGATGGCCGAGGGCTCGGCCCAGACCAAGCTGTTGGCCGGGGTCTGCGAGGCGTTCGGCCTGGAGGCCCCGCCCGAGCGGATCGAGGTCTACGACAACAGCCACATCCAGGGGACGAACGCCGTGGGCGGCATGATCGTGGCCGGGCCCGAGGGCTTCATGAAGGGCCAGTACCGCAAGTTCAACATCCGCTCGACCGAGCTGACGCCCGGCGACGACTACGGGATGATGAAGGAGGTGCTGAAGCGCCGCTTTGCTCGCCTTGTGAAGGAAGAGGAAGAGGGCGACAGCGACAACCGCCCCGACCTGGTGCTGGTCGACGGCGGCAAGGGCCAACTGGACGCGGCGCTGGAGGTGATGGCCGACCTGGGCGTCGACGACATCGCCGTGGTGGGCGTCGCCAAGGGACCGGACCGCGACGCCGGCCTGGAGCGGTTCTTCATGCCGGACAAGACGCCGTTCATGCTCGAGCCCAAGTCGCCGGTGCTCTATTACCTGCAACGCCTGCGCGACGAGGCCCACCGCTTCGCGATCGGGGCCCACCGCACCCGCCGCTCGATGGACCTGAAGAAGAACCCGCTCGACGAGATCGAGGGGGTGGGTCCTGGGCGCAAGAGGGCCCTGCTGAATGCGTTCGGCTCGGCCAAGGGCGTGAGCCGGGCGGGGGTCGAGGACCTGATGAAGGTGGACGGCGTCAGCCAGCCGCTGGCCGAACGCATCCACGCGTTCTTCCGCAAGAGCTAGCCAGGCCCTCCCCCCGTGGCGGAACGGAGGATCAGTTCGGCGTGAGCACCAGCAGCGAGACGCCCTGACGCGGCAGCACGAAATCCAGTCGCGCCGCGCCGCGCGCCACCGGGATCGATGGAGCCTCCGGATCGAGCGAAGCCAGCCGCGAGGCCTCGATCAAGGTCTTGCGCTGAGCGTCCGAAGGCGCGATCGGCGAACCCATCGCCAACCAGGCCGCATAGCTGTTGGAATGGTCGCGATCGACGCGGTAGTGGACCAGCCGCGCGCCACGGGCGAACGCCTTGGGCAGGTGCGCCAGATCAAGGCGCACCCGGGCGTCCGGGCCGGCCAGATCGTCGTCGTGATAGTGCCAGACCAGGATCGACAGCCTGTCGCCGTCCCGCGTCGCCACGCTTCCGACGTCGCCGGCGCCGCGCACGCCGTCGCGCATCATGTCGTCGAGCGCGATTTGGTGATCGGAGACGGCGGCGACGTAGGTTCCGGACATCTTGGAGAACAGCTTGAAGACATTCATGACCGGCAGGTCGACGCCCGCCGAGGTCAGCTGCCGGAAGCCGGCGAAATAGGGCTGGTCCTCGAACTCGAACGCCCAGGTCAGCACGCCCTCCAGATTGAGCGCGCGCCGTTGGGCCAGGGCCTGGATCCGCGGGAACGAAGCGGCCGTATAGGACGAATACATGGTCCCGTTGCGATAGGCGTTGGCGGGCCCCTGACAGGCCGCGCAGCCTTCCGGATCGGACTCGCCGATGATGATGGGCTTGTCGCGGAACGCCGGATCGGCGGCGATCTGGGCGAACTCGTGATCGGCCGCCTTCAGATGCGCGGCCACGCCCATGCGAACATGGCCTCCGCCGCCCTCCTCCACGAATTTCGGGCTGCCCTTCGCATGGAAGGACAGGAAGTCGACGGGCGTTCCAGCCGCCTTGGCGTGGTTCATGAAGGCGGTCATGTAGGTGTCGCCGGCGCCCGCGATGTCGGGTCCGCCGACCCGGGCCTCCGGCAGCGCGCGGCGCACGCCCTTGATGGCCGTGTCGTGCAGGCGGAAGAACTCCGCCTGGGTTCCGCCCCAATAGTATTGCGGGAGATTGGGCTCATTCCAGGTCTGGAAATACCAGCTGGCGACTTCGGCCCGGCCATAGCGGTCGACGCAATGGCGCACCCATTGATAGACCAGCTCCTCCCACTTGCCGTAGTCCTTGGGCGGATAGGCCCAGCCCGTGCGCAACGCCCCGCTGCCGGGGCGGAACTCATGCTGGTAGGGCTGGGGGCGGGTCGACAGCGCCTCGGGCATGAACCCGATCTCGACATAGGGCTTCACGCCGCGGGCGCGATAGGTGTCGAAGATGCGGTCGACGATCGTCCAGTCATAGACCGGCCGTCCCTGGGCGTCCTCGGTGTAGACGTTGGTCGAGCCCCATTTGAGCGCCGGCGTGCCGTCGCCCGAGGTCAGCAGATTGTGCGTCCGGAAATAGACCTGGTCGGGGGCGAGGCTCCCCAGCGTCGCCAGGGTCGTGCGCCCGTCCTTCATCGTCGCGTAGTTCGGCTCGTCCGCGCCGAAGAACCGCCAGACCGGCTTGGCCGGGTCCTTGGTCCGCGCGGCGTCGACCGTGATCGTGACGGGAAAGGCTCCGTCCTGCGCCTCGGCTCCCGCCGAAGCGAGAAGGCCAAGCGCCAGCACGGCGGCCGCGAGCCGTTTGCGCATGAGACTTTCGCTCCGAGTGGTGTCGTCTTCGAGGCGGGCGGACTCTCCACGCGCCTTTCATCAGACAAATAGCTTGGACCGATTGTCAAATCGCGCGGGCGTCCATCGCTACTCCACGGCGAACGCCAGCCCCGCCTTGGCCTGCAACCGCTCGACCAGCTTGCCCCGCAGCGCCGCGCCGGGCGTCCAGACGCCGCCCGCCACCTCGGGCGTGTCGATCAGGCACAGGGCCGTTTCGGCGATCATCTTGCTGGTCGAGCCGTAGCCGGGATCCTTGTCGCCCTTGACGCTGGCCCGGACCTGGCGGCCGTCGTCGGTCAGGCCGACGAACAGCACGTCGTAGAAGCCGGCCTCGCGCTCGGCCAGGCTGGGTCCTTCGCCGGGCTTGGGACCGCCCTCGGCGCCCATCGACGCATTAGCCGCGCCGACGGCCTTGGCGGCGGCCTCGCCGGCCTCGCCGGGCCCGGTCAGGATCATCTCGTCATAGACGAAATCGGCGCCGTACGGCTGGTCCATCAGCCAGTTGGAGCGGTGGACGTTGCGGGTGTTGATCGCCGCCATCACAAACGGCGCGGTCCACGAACCCAGGTCCTCGTCGAACGCCACGGCCGCGCCGTGCGGCTGCTTGGGACCGGCGAAGTCGGGGGTCAGGGCGAACGGGTCCTTCAGATAGTCCAGGATCTGCGGGTCGCGGGCCGCCGCGGCCAGGGTGGCCTTCAGGCTGGCCGCCGTGCCGCCCGAGAACGTGCCGCGCATGGCCCGCACCCGGCCCTTCACGCGGGCCACGGGGCCGCCGAACCGCTTGACGGCTTCCTGCTGCACGCACCAGACGCCCAGCTCGAACGGGATGGAGTCGAAGCCGCAGGAAAAGACGATCCGCGCCCCGCTGTCCTGGGCCGCGCGCTCGTGGGCGTCGATCATCTGGCGCATCCAGGCCGGCTCGCCGCACAGGTCCAGATAGTCGGTTCCCGCCTCGGCGCAGGCGGCGACCAGGTCCGAGCCGTAGAGCTGGTAGGGGCCGACCGTGGTCACAACCGCCTTGGTCTGCGCGACCATCCGGGCCAGCGAGGCCGGGCTGTCGGCGTCGGCGACGATCAGCGGGGTGTCGGCCAAGGAAACGCCCATCCGGGCGCCGATCTCGTCGCGCACGGCGGCCAGCTTGTCGGCGTTACGGCCCGACATCGCCCAGCGGACCTCGGGGTGATGCCTGGCGAAGTGCTCGGCGACGAGCCGGCCGGTGAAGCCGGTCGCCCCGTGGACGATGACGTCGAAGTCCGCTGCGGGGTTCATGAGGGTCGCCTCCCGAGATCTTGTCGTTGGAAGGCAGAGTGGCGCGGATGGGGGGCGGAGGCAAACAAGCGTTCGTGAGGTGAACACTTGCCCCCTACGGGTCGCTACGCGACCGTCTTCCCCCAGAGGGGGAAGAGCCTGCGCACGAAGGCTCCGCCCCCTCTGGGGGCGGACAGACCGCGAAGCGGTCAGGTGGGGGCAAGCGTTGGCCGCTATGAGCGGGCCTAGGAAGCCTTCGGCTTCACCGCCAGCAGCCCCCCGAAGCTCAGCGCCGCCGCCGCCGCCAGGTACAGACCCACCGGGACCAGCCCGCCCCGGTCGGCCAGGTACTGGGCGATCATCGGCGCCAGGCCGCCGCCCAGGATGCCGCCGACATTGAAGGCGGTCGAGGCGCCGGTGTAGCGCACCCGGGCCGGGAACAGGTCGGGCAGGAAGGCGCCCAGCGGTCCGTAGACGAAGCCCATGACCAGCAGGCCCAGGGCCAGGAACAGGCCGATGGTCGGCAGCGAGCCGGCGACCATCATCAGCGGCAGAAGGGCGCCGATCCCGACGGTCATGGCGCAGCCGGCCATCAGCACCCGGCGCGGACTGGTGGCGTCGGCCCAGTAGCCGGCGGCGACGATGCCGGCGGCCATGAACAGGATGGCGATCAGCTGGGCGCTCAGCATGGCCGTGCGGCCGTAGGCGAGGTCCTTGGCGCCGTAGCCCAGCGCGAAAGCGGTCATCATGTAGTAGACGGCGAAGCAGCAGATGGCCGCCAGGGTCCCGCACAGGGTGGCCTTCCAGTGGTGGCGCAGCAGCTCGCCCAGCGGCACGGCGGGGGGCGCCTCGTGGGCGATGGCGGCGGCGAAGGCCGGGGTCTCGGTCAGCTTCAGGCGGATCCACAATCCCACCCCGACCAGCACGACGCTGCCCAGGAACGGCAGGCGCCAGCCCCAGGCCAGGAACTGCTCGGGCGTCAGGATCAGGCCCAGGATCAGGAACAGGCCGTTGGCGGCGATGAAGCCCACCGGCGCGCCCAGCTGCGGGAACATGCCGAACCGCGCGCGCCATCCCGGAGGAGCGTTCTCCACCGCCAGCAGCGCGGCCCCGCCCCACTCGCCGCCCAGGCCGAAGCCCTGTCCGAACCGCAGCAGGCACAGCAGGGTCGGAGCCAGCCAGCCGGCCATGGCGTAGGTGGGCAGGAAGGCGATGGCCAGGGTCGATCCGCCCATCAGCACCAGCGAGGCCACCAGGGTCGACTTGCGGCCGACCCGATCCCCGAAGTGACCGAAGGCCACCGCGCCGAGCGGCCGGGCCAGGAACGCCACGCCCAGGCTGGCGAAGGCCGCCATCTGCTGCAGGCTGGCGGACTTGGACGGGAAGAACAGCTGGCCGAACACCAGCGAGGCGGCCGTGGCGTAGATGTAGAAGTCGTAGAACTCCACCGCCGTGCCGACGAGGCTGGCGGTCAGCACCCGGCGGTTGGAATTGGTCGCGGTTGGATCGGTTGAGTTGGCCATAGCGCCCTCGAAGAACTTGGCCATGGCTTGGCGGGCGGAAGGCGCGACGTCAACCGGATGCGGAGAGAAACGACCCTGAAAACAGTGCTTTCATGTGCCGGACGATGGCTTTCGTTCCCCCGACGCCGAACTTGAGAACGGAATTACCTTCATCCTCCCACGCGTCATCCCCGGCGCAAGGCCCAGGATGACGGCTCGGAGCGCGGGAACAGCTGGATCGGATTGTGGTGGGGTTCGCCCCCATAGCCCTTCGCGCCCTTCATGCGTTAGAACCTCCGCCATGAAGAACCTGCCCAACATCCTGACCGCCTCGCGCCTCGTCATCGCGCTGTTCATGTTCGTGGCTCTGGCCGCGGCGGCCGGCGGCGTGCCGTGGCTGAGCGAGAACCTCACGGGCGAGCAGCAGATGTCGCTGCAGCGCTGGGCGTTCTGGGCCTTCGTGGTGGCGGCGGTGACCGACTTCTTCGACGGCTGGCTGGCCCGCAAGCTGGACGCGGTCAGCATCTGGGGCGCGATCCTCGACCCGATCGGCGACAAGATCCTGGTCTGCGGCGCCCTTTTGGGCCTGATGGCCCTGGGCCCCAACCCGCTGGTGATCCTGCCCTCGGGCCTGATCCTGTTCCGCGAATTCGCCGTCAGCGCCCTGCGCGAGGTCGGGGCGGGCAAGGGGATCAAGCTGCCCGTCACCGTGCTGGCCAAGTGGAAGACCACCCTGCAGCTGGTGGCGATCGGGGCCGAGATGATCCTGGTGTCGTGGGCCGCCTTCGGCCTGCCGACCGAGCCCTCGGTGGTGGCTCCAGCCACCTACGTCACCCACGCCCTGCTGTGGCTGGCCGCCGTGGTGACCCTGATCACCGGCGCGCAGTACTGGGAAGCGGCCCGCAAGGCGCTGGGTTAAGCCTTCACCTCCACTCATCCCGGCGAAAGCCCTACTCCGCCGCCAGCAGCGGCGCCTCGTCGTCCTCGATGTCGTAGGGATCAAAGTGGCCGGGCAGCAGCCACTCGGCGCCCAGCGCGTCGTGACCCGCTCGCGTCCGTTCCGCCCGCATCATCAGGGCCAGCCAGCCGGCCCCTGCCGTCAGAAACACCATTGATCGCCTCCGAAGCGCTCCGTCGTTGTTGAGAATGACTATCAACAATGACGGAGGCAAGGCGTCTTTGCGGTGTGGCCGGCGCCTTTAGGCCGCTTCGACCGTTCCACCGTCGGTTCCGTCGACCGGGGAAGCGGTCTTGCGTCGAGTCGCGGCGGTCGCGCTGCGCTTCTTGGTGGCCGCTTCCAGGACCACGGCGCGACGTTTGGAGGCTTCAAGTTCGAGCACGGGCAGAACCTCGGCCGCGCCGCTGCGCTGGGCCGGAGTGCCCACGATATCCAGGCGCCGGGCGTTGGCCAGAAGCGTAACCAGCTCCTGGTCGTTCAGCAGAGGAATCCGCTCGATCAGGGTCATGGTGCAGTCCTCGAAACTCAGCAATTCCCGCAACAGCGCGAGAGAAATAGCGTAACGTTCAAGGCGGCGCTTGGGGTCCATGACTATTCGCGATTCAGTTCGATTCACGAATTCACTTGCCGGAAGCCTTTTCTAGGCTCATGGTGGATTATCGAAATTCGCTGACGTTCGGCCTGCTTTTCCATGCTCTCTTCACGAGAGCGCCGGACGCGCCCACCGACCCCCAACGAAATTTGATCGCCGTGCGGAACGACTCCGCCGACGAATATTGACTGCAAGGACTACCACTATGGCTACCGGCACCGTGAAATGGTTCAACGGCACCAAGGGCTTCGGCTTCATCCAACCTGACGACGGCGGCGCTGACGTCTTCGTGCACATTTCGGCCGTTGAACGCGCCGGTCTGCGTGGTCTGGACGAAGGTCAGAAGATCACCTACGAACTCGAGCGCGACAACCGCTCGGGCAAGATGTCGGCGGGCCAACTGCAGGCTTAATCGCCTCACGCTCACGAGATTTGGAATGGGTCGGCGCCTGGCGCCGGCCCATTTTTCTTGCGCGCTTCCCCACCTTGCGCGCTTGCGCGCGGGCCCGGCCCGTAACAGGGTCCTCGGGTTCGACAACCCACGAGCCCCCATGCACGCCGTCCGCCTCTTCGCCATCGCCCTGGCGGCCTTGTGCCTGACGGCCTGCGGATCACTGTCGCGCGACTTCTACACCGCCAGCGACCTGGCCGGACCGCCGCCCAAGGGCCTGGCCGAGCTGCGCTTCAACGCCAGCGACAGCGACGCCTCCATCCGCTTCGCCGCGCCCGCCCGCCAACGCGCCTCGGCCCAGCGCACCTTCGACGTCCTGGCCCTGTCGGGCGGCGGCTCGAACGGGGCCTATGGCGCCGGGGTGCTGGTCGGCTGGACCAAGCGCGGCGAGCGGCCGGACTTCGATATCGTCACCGGGGTCTCGACCGGCGCCCTGACCGCCCCCTTCGCCTTCCTGGGCTCCAGCTGGGACGACCGCCTGACCGAGGCCTACACCGGCAAGGCGGCCGGCAGGATCCTGAGGGCCCGCGGCCTGGGCATGCTGTTCCATCCCAGCGTCTACAGCGCCCGCGGCCTGCGCGAGGTGGTCGACGCCAATGTCACCGACGCCCTGCTGGCGGCCATCGCCACCGAACACAAGCGCGGCCGCCGCCTGCTGATCGCCACCACCAACCTGGACACCGAGGAGACGGTGATCTGGGACATGGGCGCGATCGCCAGCCGGGGCGATGCGGCCTCGCGCCAGCTGTTCAAGGATGTCCTGGTGGCCTCGGCCAGCATTCCCGGCGTCTTCCCGCCCACCCTGATCGAGATCGAGGGCCGGGGCCAGGGCCGGCGCCTGTCGGAGATGCATGTCGACGGCGGGGTCACCATCCCGTTCTTCGTGGCCCCGGAGTCGCTGCTGCTATGGACCGCCGCCAGGGGCCAAGCGCGGCCCGGCCGGCTCTATGTGATCGTCAACGGCAAGGTCGGCGGCACGTTCGGCTTCACCAAGGGCAAGGCCGGCGCGATCGTCGGCCGCTCGTGGGACGCGATGAGCAAGGCCCTGATGCGCACCCACCTGGCGGCCAGCAGCGCGTTCGCCCGCCGCAACGGCGGACAGCTGTTCTACGCCGCCATTCCCGACAGCACCGAGCTGGACACCTCGGGCCTGGATTTCGCCAACGACAACCGCACGGCCCTGTTCCGCCTGGGCCTCGAGCGGGCCGAGGCCGGCTGGGCCTGGAGCCTGACCGACGAGCCCGCCGAGGTCCCTCCCGCCCAGCCCGCCATCCCCGCCCCGCCGGTGATCAGCGGTCAGTGAAAGCTGAGTGGGGACAGGCGCATGCGCCTGTCCCCAGTTGGGATCCGACTCCAGGGTTGCGCCAAACCGACTCCCTCTCTAAACGGGCGGCTTAACCTGCAAGATGGTCGGCAGCGGGCGCGCGGATGTGCGCGACCGTGTCTCTGCGCGCGAGTTTCCTATGCCTAAAAGAACAGACATCTCCTCGATCCTGATCATCGGCGCCGGGCCGATCGTCATCGGCCAGGCGTGCGAGTTCGACTATTCGGGCGTCCAGGCGTGCAAGGCGCTGCGGGCCGAGGGCTACCGGATCATCCTGGTGAACTCGAACCCCGCCACGATCATGACCGATCCGGACGTGGCCGACGCCACCTATATCGAGCCGATCACCCCGGAGATGGTCGCCAAGATCATCGCCAAGGAGCGTCCCGACGCCCTGCTGCCGACCATGGGCGGCCAGACCGCGCTGAACACCGCCCTGGCCCTGGAAGCCAACGGCACGCTGGCCAAGTACGGCGTCGAGATGATCGGCGCCAAGGCCGAGGTGATCGACAAGGCCGAGGACCGCCAGAAGTTCCGCGACGCCATGGACAAGCTGGGTCTGGAAAGCCCCAAGTCCAAGGCCGCCCACAACATGGACGAGGCGCGCGAGGGCCTGGCGTTCGTCGGCCTGCCGGCGATCATCCGCCCCAGCTTCACCCTGGCCGGCACCGGCGGCGGCATCGCCTACAATCTCGAGGAATTCGAGGAGATCGTCGCGCGCGGTCTGGACCTGTCGCCCACGACGGAAGTCCTGATCGAGGAAAGCGTCCTGGGCTGGAAGGAATACGAGATGGAGGTGGTCCGCGACACGGCGGACAACTGCATCATCGTCTGCTCGATCGAGAACATCGACCCGATGGGCGTCCACACCGGCGACAGCATCACCGTCGCCCCGGCCCTGACCCTGACCGACAAGGAATATCAGTGGATGCGCGCGGCCTCGATCGCCGTGCTGCGCGAGATCGGCGTCGAGACCGGCGGCTCCAACGTCCAGTTCGCGGTCAATCCGGCCGACGGCCGCATGGTCGTGATCGAGATGAACCCGCGCGTGTCGCGCTCCTCGGCCCTGGCCTCGAAGGCCACCGGCTTCCCGATCGCCAAGGTCGCCGCGCGCCTGGCCGTCGGCTACACCCTGGACGAGCTGAAGAACGACATCACCGGCGGCGCGACCCCGGCCTCGTTCGAGCCCAGCATCGACTACGTGGTCACCAAGATCCCGCGCTTCGCCTTCGAGAAGTATCCGGGCAGCGAGCCGCTGCTGACCACCGCCATGAAGTCGGTCGGCGAGGTGATGGCCATCGGCCGCACCTTCAAGGAAAGCGTCCAGAAGGCCCTGCGCGGCCTGGAGACCGGCCTGAACGGCTTCGACGAGATCGAGATCGCCGGCGCCGACGACCCCGACACCGGCCGCGCCGCGGTGATCCGCGCCCTGGGCACGCCCACCCCCGACCGCATCCGCGTGATCGCCCAGGCCTTCCGCCACGGGTTGAGCGTGGAAGAGGTCAACGCCGCCTGTTCCTACGAGCCCTGGTTCCTGCGCCAGATCGCCGAGCTGGTCCGCCAGGAGGGCTGGGTCCGGGCCGGCGGCCTGCCGACCGACGCGCAGGGCTTCCGCGCTCTGAAGGCCCAGGGCTTCTCCGACGCCCGCCTGGCCAAGCTGGTCGGGTCGGACGAGACCGCCGTGCGCAAGGCCCGCCAGGCCCTGAACGTCCGCCCGGTGTTCAAGCGCATCGACAGCTGCGCCGGCGAGTTCGCGGCCACCACGCCCTACATGTATTCGACCTACGAGACCGGCGCCCTGGGCCAGGTTCCCGAGTGCGAAAGCCTGCCGACCAACCGCAAGAAGGCGGTGATCCTGGGCGGCGGTCCCAACCGGATCGGCCAGGGCATCGAGTTCGATTACTGCTGCTGCCACGCCGCCTTCGCGCTGGATCAGATCGGCATCGAGTCGATCATGGTCAACTGCAACCCCGAGACCGTCTCGACCGACTACGACACCTCCGACCGCCTGTATTTCGAGCCCCTGACGGCCGAGGACGTGCTGGAGCTGCTGGACGTCGAGAAGTCGAACGGCACGCTGGCCGGCGTCATCGTCCAGTTCGGCGGCCAGACGCCGCTGAAGCTGGCCCAGGCGCTGCAGGACGCGGGCATCCCGATCCTGGGCACCAGCCCCGACGCCATCGACCTGGCCGAGGACCGCGAGCGCTTCCAGCAGCTGCTGAACGGTCTTTCCATCGCCCAGCCCGAGAACGCCATCGCCCGCACCTGGGACGAGGCCCGCGCCAAGGGCGAGGAGATCGGCTTCCCGTTCGTGATGCGTCCGTCCTACGTTCTGGGCGGCCGGGGCATGGAGATCATCCGCGATCACGAGCACCTGGAACGCTACATCGTCAACACCGGCGAGATCTCGTTCGAGCATCCGATCCTGCTGGACCACTATCTGAGCCGCGCCACCGAGGTGGACGTCGACGCCCTGTGCGACGGCAAGGACGTGTTCGTGGCCGGGGTGCTGGAGCACATTGAGGAAGCCGGCGTCCACTCGGGCGACAGCGCCTGCTCGATGCCGCCCTTCTCGCTCAGCGCCGCCACCGTGGAGGAGCTGAAGCGCCAGACCGTCAAGATGGCCCTGGCCCTGAACGTGCGCGGCCTGATGAACGTGCAGTTCGCCATCGAGGAGCCGCACTCGGCCAACCCGCGCATCTATGTGCTGGAAGTGAACCCGCGCGCCTCGCGCACCGTGCCGTTCGTGGCCAAGACGATCGGCCAGCCCGTGGCCGCCATCGCCGCCAAGATCATGGCCGGCGAGACCCTGGCCAGCTTCGGCCTGACCGACAAGCCGTACGACCACATCGCGGTCAAGGAAGCGGTGTTCCCGTTCGCCCGCTTCGCCGGCGTCGACACGGTGCTGGGCCCGGAAATGCGCTCGACCGGCGAGGTCATGGGCCTGGACTGGATCCGCGAAGGCGAGAACGGCCTGGGCCCGGCCTTCGCCCGCGCCTTCGCCAAGAGCCAGCTGGGCGGCGGGGTCAACCTGCCGACCTCGGGCACGGCCTTCGTCTCGGTCAAGGAAAGCGACCGCCCGTGGATCGTCGAGCCGGTCAAGCTGCTGCAGGCGGCCGGCTTCAAGGTGCTGTCGACGGTCGGCACGCGCGGCTATCTGGCCGAGCAGGGCGTCGAGGTCGAGCTGGTCAAGAAGGTGCTGGAAGGCCGCCCGCACATCGTCGACGTGATGAAGAACGGCGGCGTGCAGCTGGTGTTCAACACCACCGAGGGCAAGCAGGCCCTGGAAGACAGCTTCGAGATCCGCCGCACGGCCCTGATGATGAAGGTGCCCTACTACACCACCTCGGCCGGCGCCCTGGCCGCCGCCCAGGCGATCTCCTCGGCCCCCGCCGAGGCGCTCGAGGTGCGCCCGCTGCAGAGCTACCAGTAAGTCCTCTTCCTTCTCCCCCTGCGGGAGAAGGTGGCGCGCAGCGCCGGATGAGGGGTCGAAAACCAGAACCGCCGCGACAAGCCGAAAGGCCGGTCGCGGCGGTTTTCGTTTTGGAGGTTCGCCGAAGTTATCCACAGGGCGCGACCGGGGACATGCCCTTGCGGCGTGTCCCCAACGCGTCCGCTGAGGTTCTCGTCCTGGACCTTCCGGGATGAATTGGGCACACGCCGCAAGGGCGTGTCCCCGACCTCCATCCCCGCTCTCGCCGAACCAAAAATCAATGAATCCAACCGCTTACACAAAAACGCACGTTTCTTATCCCCACTCTCCAGGACGGCCGCACACTAGCGGCATGACCCAAACCGACATCCCCACCTGGTGTTTCACCTTCCAGCAGAAACTGATGGCCGCCCTCGACGCGGCCTGGGCGATCCTGGAGCACAGCCACGACCCCGCCCAGATCCGCGCGGCCCGCGACAAGGCCAAAGCCATCGGCGACCTGGCCGCCATGGCCCGCAAGGTGGCGCTGATCGTGCCGGCGGCGCGATCCAAGGTCTCGCCGCCCTCGATGCTGGACGCCGCCGCGGCCCACCTGCACGCCGCCCAGGCGGTGGCCGACGTGGGCACGATGGTCCGGACGCCCCGGGCGATCGACAAGCTCAAGGGCGGGCGACGGGGGCGGTTGTGAGAAAAGAAAGAAGGGAAAACGACCTTCAGGCCGCGACGGACCCCAGGCGGTCCAGTTCACGGCGGAAAGCTTCGATCAGCACAGCAGCCTCTTCGGCCGGAAGATCAGCGGCAAGCTTCGGAAACCGATCCCGCCACCCTTGGGCGACACTGGGGGGCCAGGGCATACGCTCGGCGGCTTGAGCGGTTCTCAGCGCCTTGCCAAGATGCTTGCGGATAAAATCAAGATCAGGCGGCCGTCGCTCCGACGAGGGGCGCTCACCTTGAAACAGGTTCAACTGGGACATGGCGCCATCATCCACGATTCCCTTCGGCCTTGCGATGCTCATCCGTCGGCGACCAGCATACGTTCCCGGTCATCCAGACCATAGAGGTCAAACAGCCGCTCGTTCAGAGCCGCCTCATCCTCAGCGAGGCTCGCGACCCGACTCACCAGCACACTCACGCGCTCCATGAACTGACGGGCGCCGGGCGTGTCGGGCTCATCGGGCGGGCGTCGAAGCTCTCGAGCCAGTTTGTCCGCTTCGGTCCCCTGACGGCTCAGCAACAGATACCGCCAGTAGCTTTCGGCCAACCGACCGGGAGCCTCGTCCAGATAGATGCGCCCCAGAACGACAGCGCCGTCAGCATAGAGCCGCAACTCTCCCTTGGCGAAAACCGCTTCCAGATGGTCCGCGCCGTCGAGGGCTGCCTGGAGGCTCTCCAACTTGATCGCCAGGGCTTCGCCAAAGGCCGCCTTAAACCACTCGCGACGCTCGGCGTGGGTCTTGAGCTTGGCGGGCGCCTGTTTCTCCAACGTCTTCTGATCGGGCAGGTCGGGCCAGAGCCATTGTTCATCGCGCCGGGCGCGCGACAGAACTTCAAGACGCTCGCCCGCCTCGGCGATCAGGTCGCGCCGCTCAGTCCAGTCCTCTTGCAAGGCCAAGGCGGCCTTGGCCACGTCGCGCTGATCATCGGCCGAGGCGTAGGGCACCGGCAGAGGGGCGATGAACTGCTTGTTGGCCTCATAGTAGCCGCCGCGCTTGGGCTTGCCGATCCGCTTGAAGACGAAATTGGCGACCGCGCCGTTCAACACGCCCAGCAGAAAGCCCGCCTCGACCTCCGGGGCCGGAAGAATGCCGTTGACCCGCACATTGTTCAGATACATCCCCCCAGCCAAGTCGGCGCAGACCCGCATTTCCGGCACTGTTTGGGCGACGATCAGTTTCGCCAATTCCTGCTTGTCGAGATTTTGGTTCCGCCCAAACCGATACCAATGCTCGTCGTCAAAGGGTGCGAGGCGCTCTCCGTCGCGGGTCTTGGCTTCACGGTCTCGCAGCACCGTGGCCCAGGTTTCCAGATAGCGCCAAGCTTGCGGGAATTCACGACGCATGTCCTGCGCCGGGATGATCTCCACGCCGCGCGCACCTGTCCGATAGGGAAACAGCAGATAGGTCTCAGTCTCCGGCGCCTGATAGCGCTTGGCCTCGGGACCCGAGACCAGAGGCTTCATGACTGCGTCCTCGATCTCCACCTCATAGGGCGCGGCGCCCTTGGGCGAGCAAACGTACCGACCGCGCGCTACCTTACGCAGGTGATAGATGGGGTCGGCGCTGGTCTGTATTCCGACGATGATGCCCTTGGTGACTTTCGGGTTTCCCAGGGCGGGGCAGTCCGCTGCCAGTCTGTCGATCAGCGCTCGCTCCGCGCCCGTGGCCATCAGCCATTCCGGTCCGTCGGGCAGCGCCTCATAGGGCACCGCCAGACCGGGGTCGCTCCAGTCGATGTCGGCCGCGTCACCATGCGGCGCGACGGCGATCAGGGGCGCCTCGACGGGCTCGCGGCGGAAGATCTGCAAGGCTGTGTATGTGGTTGCGTCCGCGAAGATCTGGTGCGCCTTGAAGTCCACCCAGCGCTCCAGGTGGCGACCGCGCTGCACCAGGCGGCGCAAGCCTTCGCCGTGCTGGTTGATCGTCCAGAGGCTGGGCGCGATATAGCCCATGCGTCCGCCGGGCGCGAGCATACGCAGCCCCTTCTCGAAGAAGGGCAGATAGAGATCGAAATTCCCGGTCTGGGCGCTGACATAGGTGTCATCGCCGCGATGGCCCTGCAGATAGTCGGCCACTTCGGGATCGACCGCGCGCACGGTCTGGATGCTGACATAGGGCGGATTGCCCAGGACGATGTCGAAGCCGCCCGCCTTGAAGACTTCGGGAAAGGCCGAGGGCCAATCGAAGGCGTTGATCCGATCTCGATGGTCCACGCCGGGGGTGCGTCCGTTCCAGAAGTCCGGCCCGACAAGGCTGTTGCCGCACAGGATCGTCCCATCCAGAGACGACAGCGGCGACTTCGCCCTGGCCGAGTGCAGCCAAAGCGCCAGCTTGGCGATCTCCACGGACGCCGGATTGATGTCCACGCCATGGATGTTGGCCGACAGAACCTCTTTCGTCAGGCGGGCTTCATCCACGGTCAGGGCGGTGCCGCGCTTGGCCAGGCGGGCCTTTTCGCGCTCGACCATGATCCGCTCGTCGAGCACGCGGCGGAAAGCCGCGATCAGGAATGCGCCGGACCCGCAGGCGGGATCCACGATGCGCAGAGCCTTGAGGCGGTGTTCGTAGGCTTCCGCCTCGGCCATTGACCTAGCGGCTTCCGCCGTCCAGCCGCTCGCCTTTCGAGCCTCTGCGAACCAAGGATCAAGGGTCAGTTCCACCAGAAGATTGACCACCCATTCCGGCGTGTAGAACACGCCGTCGCGTTCGCGCTTGGAAAGCTTGGCGACCGATTCACGGCCTTCCAACTCGCCGACCCGGTATTCCAGTTCAGTGATCGACTGCTCGAAGATGCGCCCCAGCGTGTAGAGGCTGAGGCTGTGGCGCGCGTCGCCTCGCGCGGCGTAATTGTAGCGGGCCGAAAGATAGAGCAGCGTGTCGGGATCGCGCTCCAGGGCGGCCTCGTTGGCGCCCTGTCCCGGAGCGGCGAAAACGTGGTTGGGAAGGGCCAACGCCTCGATCTGCGGATCGGCGGCGAAAAGTCCACCATTGATCAGGGGCACATTCATGGCGCCGAGCGGTCCGCCCTTGTCCATCAAGCTGAACAGACGCTTGCAGAACCCCCACAGCTCCTCGCCGTTCGGGTCGTAGATGTCCTCGCACGACCGCGCCTTGAGGTGGTCTCGGATCACCTGCGGGGGAAACAGCATCCGCGCGCCCATATCCTCGCAGTAAAAGGCGAAGATGAAGCGATCCAGAAGCTTTTGAGAGAGACGCAACAGCTCGGTCGGCGTGCCGGAGAAGCCCGGATTATTTACCGTGAGAACATTGAACAGGCGCTCGCGCACCGCTCGATAACGGTCATAGAATTCGCCCTCGAGCTGGCGCTCACGCACCCACTGCCGTTCGATCAGGCGCAGAAGCGGCGGCCGCCCCCCGACGGAAATCAGCTGATCGCGTTGGAAAAGTTTCCAAAACAAGAAGCGATCAAACCGGGCATCTTCACTATTAGAAAGAAGATCGTAAGGGGTCAGAAGATCAGAACGCTCAATGACGAAGCGAATATACTGATTTGGCGCTCGATCCCACCAATAGAGGCGAAACTCGTTCATGTCGGTCACCAGCCCCCACCAGGGTTGGACCTGCTCGTTGCCGAACATGCCTCGTCGCGCGCCACGCACATAGTTCAGACACTGCTCGACCGGCGAGCGCGTGCTGCCTTTGCGGTTCTGCTTCGCGTCGAGCGCGGATCGAATGTCCTTGTACTCGCAGAGGACTTGAGGGGTCGCATTGGGATTATCCCCGAACCAACCCAGCGCGACATCGGCTTCGCCCGACCCGCCGCCCGCGCCTTCGCCGGTCACGCGAAACTTGGGGAAAATCGTGACTGCGCCTCGGTCGACACGGCCGGCATCGCCATAGCCCCACGTTTCCGCGAAGAAGGTCTGGGTGAACGCGCCTTCGGCGGAGGTCTCCTTCAACTTCATGCGCGCGGCCCAGGCAACAAGACGGGCCCGCAATTGCAGATCAGCCGCGTCGTCGTAGGCGCGATACTCGATGTCGAGCGACGATTGCAGGAACGCTCGCGTCACGAACGAGCGGCTGTCATCAAACATGGTGTATCGCGGCGCGCTCTGCCCCGCCCTGGCGCGCGGTCCAGCGCGTGATGAAATCCTCGACGTTCATAAGCGCGATCACGCCCCCTTACTCTCAGATCAACCATAGGCCGTTTCGATCGTGTGGCGCTAGGCTTCCGACGAACGGCATGTTAGCGCGCGACGACCGCCCTTTCGCAGAACCGCCATGACCCACGCCCCCTACACCGACGCCCAGGTCGCCGACCTCGCCCGCCGCCTCCTCGACCACTCCCTGCCCAAGGACCAGTGGACCCACGCCGCGCACCTGACGGCGACGATGCGCCTGGTCCGCACGCGCGACGCGGGCCTGGAGCGCGACATGCCGGGGATCATCCAGACCTACAACGTCGCGGTCGGCGGGGTGAACGACGACCATAACGGCTATCACGAGACCATCACCCAGGCTTACCTGGCCGCCATCCGCGCCTTTGTCGCGGCCCTGCCGGCCGGGACCTCCGACAGCGAGGCGTGCGCGCGCCTGCTGGCCACGCCGATGGGCGACAAGGCCTGGCCGCTGGGCTTCTGGTCGCGCGAGCGGCTGTTCAGCGTCGCGGCGCGCCGGGGCTGGGTGGAGCCGGACCTGGCGCCGCTGGAAACCCCCGTCGGGGCGCCCGGGAACGCCCGGGCGTGATCACCTTCGTCGCCGTCTATCTGGGCGTGCTGAACGTCCTGACCTTCGCGATCTTCGGCTTCGACAAGGCGGCCGCCGCCGACAAGGTCAACAGGGGCCGCTCGCGCGTGCCCGAGCGCGCCCTGCTGACCCTGGCGGCCGTGGGCGGCAGCCCCGGCGCCCTGCTGGCCCGGCCGGTGTTCCGCCACAAGACCCGCAAGCAGCCGTTCTCGGCGTGGCTGACCTTGATCGTGTTCGTGCAGGTCGCGGCCCTGATCGCGGGGGCGGCGGTGTGGTGGACGCGCCACGCCGCCCCTTGACTGACGCGGGGGCCTGCGCCGCCAATGGCCCCCACGCCGTCGGAGCCCACGCCATGATCGTCGTCCATCACCTGAACAATTCCCGCAGCCAGCGGGTGCTGTGGCTGCTGGAGGAGCTGGGGCTTCCCTACGAGGTCAAGCGCTACGAGCGCGACGCCAAGACCATGCTGGCCCCGCCGGCGCTGCTGGCGATCCATCCGCTGGGCAAGTCGCCGGTCATCACTGACGGCGACAAGACCCTCGCTGAGACCGGGGCGATCATCGCGTACGTGATCGAGACCTACGGCCAGGGCCGGCTGATCCCGCCGGCGGGCACGCCGGAGCGCCTGCGCTGGACCTATTGGCTGCACTATGCCGAGGGCTCGGCCATGACGCCGCTGCTGCTGAAGCTGGTGTTCACCGCCCTGCCCGCCCGCGCGCCGGGCCTGCTAAAGGGTCTGGTCAAGGCGATCGCCGCCCGCGCCCAGAGCGGCTTCGTCGATCCGCAGCTGAAACTGCACCTCGACTATTGGGACGCCGAGCTGGCCAAGAGCGCCTGGTTCGCCGGCCCCGACTTCACCGCCGCCGACATCATGATGAGCTTTCCTCTTGAAGCCGGCGCCGCGCGCGCGGGGGCTGGGTCGCGGCCGAGGGTCAAGGCGTTCCTGGAGCGCATCCACGCCCGCCCGGCCTACAAGGCGGCGCTGGAGCGCGGCGGGCCCTACGACTACGCCTGATCCGTTCACAGATGCCTTTTGACGGGGCGCCGACGGCCCGCGGAACCACGGCGACGCAAGCGCGCTTGATCCTGACCGCCAACGGGGTCAAGCTTCGCTTTACGGGCGGGTACTTGCTTATCGCTAACGCGGCGCCTATCCTCTCAGCCCCCGGTCGTGCGCGCCAACGTCCGGGAGTCTTCCTCCCCTTGGGCGAACCGAGCTAAAATCCGCAATGGAAAAAGTGCCGATGACCGCCGGGGGTTACCAGACCCTCGACGAAGAACTGAAGCGTTTGAAGACGATCGAACGGCCGGCGGTGATCGCCGCGATTTCCGAGGCGCGTCAGCATGGCGACCTGTCGGAAAACGCCGAGTATCACGCGGCCAAGGAACGCCAGGGTTGGATCGAAGGCCGGATCGCCGAGATCGAGGACAAGATCGCCCGGGCCCAGATCATCGATGTCTCGAAACTGTCGGGCAAGCAGGTGAAGTTCGGTGCGACGGTCAGCGTCGTCGACGAGGACACCGAGGAAGAAGCCCGCTACCAGATCGTGGGCGAGCATGAGGCCGACGTGAAGGAAGGCCGCATCTCGCTGAGCTCGCCGCTGTCGCGCGCGATGATCGGCAAGGAAGTCGGCGAGGTGGTCGAGGTCAACACGCCCGGCGGCGTGAAGGCCTACGAGATCCTCAAGGTCGAGTGGGTCTAGCTTAGGCCCCATTCCAGGGACATTGCATGCGAAGCGTCGGAGAGCTTAGCTTGACCGGCGCGTCGCATTGCTATGGCCGGGATCACCGACGTGGTTGAAATGAAAAAGAACCAGCCGGCCGGGTCCAAGGCGGTTGCGCCCAAGGCGGCCGCGGCAAAGTCTGGCGCGCCGCGCAAGGCTTCGGCCAAGACCGCTCCGGCCACGCCCGAGCCTGTCGCCAACAAGGCCGCGGTCCCGAAGGGCGCGGCCAAGACCAGCGCGCCGACACCCGCCGCACGTTCCGCCCCGAAGGACGCTAAGCCCCAGGC
>NZ_JBAPVS010000162.1:0-4123 GCF_049283275.1 Caulobacter sp.
ATCCGAACGCGCCCGGCCAGTTCGCCTTCGGGGACCCCGACCGGGTGAGCGGCGTCCTGACGGCGGCCGGATGGCGCGACGTGGACCTCCAGCCGCTGGATGTCGCCTGTACGCTGCCCGCCGACGACCTGGCGACCTACGCGACCCGCATGGGGCCGGTGAGCCTGGTTTTGCCGAGCCTGGACGAGGATCGCCGGCGCGCGGTGATCGAGGCCGTGCGGCGGGGGTTCGAACCCTATCTGACCGATGGCGTGGCGCGCTTCACCGCCGCCTGCTGGATGGTGCGGGCGCGGGCCTAGCCCGCCACCGGCGCCCACAGCACCTGGTCCACCCGCGACGCGCCCGCCGCCAGCATCACCAGGCGGTCGAAGCCCAGGGCCGAGCCGGAGGCGTTGGGCATGATCGCCAGGGCCGCCAGGAAATCCTCGTCCAGCGGATAGCGTTCGCCATAGACCCGAGCCTTTTCGTCCATCTCGGCCTCGAAGCGGCGGCGCTGTTCGCCGGCGTCGGTCAGTTCGCCGAAGGCGTTGGCCAGCTCGACGCCGCAGGCATAGAGCTCGAATCGTTCGGCCACGCGCGGGTCGCCGGGCTTGGGCCGGGCCAGGGCCGCCTCGGCGGTCGGGTATTCACAGAGAATGGTGGCGCGGCCGATCCCCAGGTTCGGCTCGACCTTCTCGACGATCACCCGGCTGAACACGTCGGCCCACGTATCGTCATCGGCCACGCGGATGCCCGCCGCTCGTGCCGAGGCCGCCAGGGCGTCGCGGTCTGTCGCGCCGTCGCCGTCGATCGAAGCCAGCAGGTCGACGCCCGCATGCCGTTCGAAGGCCTCCGCCACCGTCACCCGCTCGGGCTTGGCGAACGGATCGCAGACATGCCCCCGAAAGCGGAATTGGAGGGTTCCCACGGTTTCCGCCGAAAGCGCCAACAGGGCCGCGCAGTCGTCCATCAGGGTCTGGTAGGGCGCATCGACCCGGTACCATTCCAGCATGGTGAACTCCGGATGGTGCAGCGCCCCGCGCTCGCGGTTGCGCCAGACCTTGCCGAAATCGAAGATCCTGGTCTCGCCCGCCGCCAGCAGCTTCTTGCACGAGAACTCCGGCGAGGTGTGCAGGTAGAGGGGCGCGCTTTCGCCCGAGATCGTCAGGGCGGCAGTTTCGAAGGCGTGCAGGTGGGCCTCGTTGCCGGGCGAGACCTGCAGGGCCGCGGTCTCGACCTCCAGGAAGCCCTGGGCCTCGAACCAGGCCCGGAACGCAGCCTTGATCCGATTGCGGGCCAGCAGGAACGGCCGGCGGTCGGCGTGGTTTTCGGGCCGCCACCAGGGCGAGGGAGAAACTGTCGGCACGGGGGTTCCCTTAGAGCGTGGCAGTCGAAAGTGTCAGCGGTTTCGGCGCCTGCCACGCTCTAAAACTTTAAAGCAGGAGCCCTTTAGACGCCTCTCGCGATTTCGCGTGAGGCTAAGGGCTCCGGTCGGGGGGTGGCGAACTTGGCGAGGATCGCTATAGGAGGGCGATATCTAACGCAATTCGCGGCCAAGACCGCCGCGAGATCCAAGGACCACTACGTGACCAAAGTCGCCGCCAGCTCGCTCCGGAAAGGCTTTGTCGTCGATATGGACGGCAAGCTCTATGTCGTTCTCAACGTCGAAAACATCCACCCCGGCAAGGGCACCCCGGTCACCCAGCTGAACATGCGCCGCATCTCGGACGGCGTGAAAGTGTCGGAACGCTACCGCACGACCGAGCAGGTCGAGCGCGCCTTCGTCGACCAGCGCGACCACACCTTCCTGTACAAGGACGGCGAGGGCTATCACTTCATGAACCCGGAAAGCTACGACCAGCTGGTCGCCTCCGAGGAAGTGATTGGCGACCTGGGCGCCTATCTGCAGGAAAACATGACCGTCGTCCTGTCGACCCACAACGACGTGCCGATCGCCCTGGAACTGCCGCGCACCGTGACGCTGGAGATCGTCGAGACCGAACCGTCGGTGAAGGGCCAGACCGCCTCGTCGTCGTACAAGCCGGCCATCCTCAGCAACGGCGTGCGCACCATGGTGCCGCCGTACATCGCCGCGGGCACCCGGGTGATCATCCTGACCGAGGATGGTTCGTATCAGGAACGCGCCAAGGACTAATCGTCAGAGCGGAGGGCGGCGAACACTTGCCCCCTCCGCGCCTGCGGCGCTCCTCCCCCAGAGGGGGAAGAGGGCGCGCGTTTTCTCGTCCTCCGCCCCCTATGGGGGCGGACAGACGGCGCAGCCGTCAGGTGGGGGCAAGTGGGTGAGCCACTACCATCTAAGCGCCCACTTCCCCACCACCGCCCCCAGCGCCCCGGTCCCCAGCACGCCCAGGGTGTACCAGGTCCCCACGAACACCATCGTGCTCTCGCCGCAGTGCAGGCCGTAGATCGTGGCCGCCACCCCGCCGGCGAAGGCGCCCGCCGCGAAGCCGGCCAGGGCCGGACGGGTCGGGGCCATGCCGCGCAGCACCACCAGCGCCGCCGCCAGTCCCGGCAGCGCCAGGGTGAGGATGTAGCGGAAGCAGACCTTCCAGGATCCGCCCATCATCATCGACCGGCGATGTTCGGGGTCGGCGGCCAGCCATTGGCCAAGGCCTAGGCCGACGAACACCGCCAGCACCAGGGCCCCGAACAGCAACGCCTTCCTCGGCGCGCCGTCGGGCCGCGCCAGCCGCTCCAGCGCCCAGAAGCCCGCCACGCCCAGCAGGGTGGTGTACAGCGCCTTCATCCAGAACATCCGGCCGGTCATGGCCAAGGCCAGGTCGTGGCGCGCGCCCAGCCACGCCAGCACCATGACCAGGGCCGCCAAGCCTCCGGCCACGGCCACGCCAACGAACCGACGTTGCACCGCCCCCGCCGGTATGACCCGCGGCCGCGTCGCCAGTTGATCGATCAGATCATCCGTCCGCACGACCGCGCATCCTTTCTCCCAGGGCCTTGAGCGCCCGGTGCAGGGCGACCTTGGCCGCGCCTTCCGAGACGCCGGCCCGATCGCCGGCTTCCGCCAGGCTCAACCCCTCGATCTTCACGGCGCGCACCAGAGCGCGCTGGCGTTCGGGCAGGGCTTCCAGGGCCTTGTCCAGGTCCATGGCCGAGCCCGGCTCCGGCGCGTAGGCGGCCAGGACCTCGACATAGTCATCGATCGGCAGGGTCGCCCGCACCTTGCGGCGTCGCCAATGGTCGATCAGCTTGTAGCGCGCCAGGGCGAAGGCCCAGGGGGTGAACGGCTGGGCGCGATCGTAGGTCGCGCGCCGCGTATGCACCGCCATCAGGGTCTCTTGCACCAGGTCCTCCACATCGCCAGGAGCGTCGCGCATGCGACGCTCGAAATAGACGCGGAGCCGGCCGCTCAGCTGAGACAGCAGCAGCCGATAGGCCGGGGCGTCGCCGTCCAGGCCCAGCAGCATCAGCGCCTTCAGGGCGGCTTCGGTTTGCGTCACGCCTCCCCCTTGTTCGCGCGAGACGGTCCGATGGTTACACCGCGTCGCGGACGGCGGGAACCGGAGCCTGACGCCTGCCGGCGTTTTTCGGTTCGCCGCTTTTTTGTTCGGATACCGGTGTAACCTTTCGTCGCACCCGTCCGTAACTCACCCTTGACCGCGCAGGACGGGCCGACGAACGGCGCCGGGCCCGGTCAGACACTGACGAAGGAAACGCCCCCATGAACCGCACACCCGCTCTCGCCCTCGCCGCCGTGTTCGCCCTGAGCGCCGGCGCCGCCATGGCCCGCGACGACATGAAGCCGGCCAAGACCGAAATGGAAAAGTGCTACGGCGTGGCCAAGGCCGGCCAGAACGACTGCAAGGCCGGCGCCGGCACCAGCTGCGCGGGCACCTCGAAGGCCGACTACCAGGGCGACGCCTGGAAGAAGGTCGCCAAGGGCACCTGCACCAGCATCAAGACCCCGAACGGCACGGGCTCGCTGACCCCGAAGGCGGCGATGTAGGCCACAGCCATCCCAATGAACCCCTCCCCCTCGATGGGGGAGGGGCAGGGTGGAGGTGACAACGCCGGCAGGTTGCCCGCGGGCCGTGCCCCATCCTGAAGCGCTTTCACCCCCATCCCCGACCCGTCCCCCATCAAGGGGGAAGGGAGAGTTTCGAAC
>NZ_JBAPVS010000163.1:0-12179 GCF_049283275.1 Caulobacter sp.
ACGGCAAGGTGGTCACCGCCTCGGGCCTGGCGCCGATCACCTTGGCCGAGGCCAAGACCGCCGCAGCCGCCGCCGAGGCCGAGGCGCGCAAGCAGGGCTGGTCGATGGTCATCGTCGTGGTCGAGCCCAGCGGGGCTCTGGTGCTGAGCGAAAAGTTGGACGGCGCTCAATATGGCTCCAACGACGTGGCCCGCCGCAAGGCCGAGACCAGCGCCAACTTCCGTCGCCCGACCTCGTACTTCCAGGAGGCGGTGAAGGGCGGCACGCTGAACGCCATTTTCACCGGCGCCCTGGCCATCGACGGCGGCGAGCTGCTGATCGTCGACGGCAAGATCGTCGGGGCTATTGGGGTCTCGGGCGGCTCCGGCGCTCAGGACGGCCTGGTGGCGCGGGTGGCGGCGGCGGCGCTGAAGTAGCGCCTCGTGATTGGGGACAGACGCATGCGCCTGTCCCCGGCCGATGCTCAATCGGCGAACTCTCCGGCGAACATCGCCACATATTCGTCGTGCTTGGCGCCCATCTCCGGTGCGACAAGCCGGCCGATCGCCGCGCTGAAGGTGATCGGCGCCAGGCCCGAGGCGGTGACCACCTTGCCGTCGGTCACCGCCCTGGCGCTGTCGACATAGGCCTCGATCCCGGCATAGCCCGGCGCGTGGCCGGCCAGCCATTCCGCGCCGTTGGAGGTGTGGGCCTTGCCCGCCAGCAGCCCGGCCCGCGCCATGGCGACGGTCGCGCCGCAGATCGCGCCGACGATCTTGCCGTCGGCGTGGACCTGGCGCAGCAGGCTGTTGAAAGCCTCGTCGCCATAGCCGGGCCAGGCGTCCGAACCGATCAACAGGAAGACGTCGGCGTCGGCCAGCACCGGATCGGCGAACTTGTAGTCCGCGGCCGCCAGCACCCCGCCGATCGAGGTCTGCGGCTCGCCGTCCGGCGTGGCGATCTCGACCTGCACCCCGCAATATTCGCGCAGATAGGCCAACACCGACCCGGCCTCCCAGTCGGCCCAGCCCGGTTGCAGGAAAGCGACGGCGACGGTCATGGCGGAATCCTTCAGCGGCTGCGGCGCGAACGCGGCGAACGATCTTATGCTCCGACGCGCCGGCCTTTGTCAGCAAGCGCTTGCCCCCTACCGCTACGCCCGCCGAGCCCCTAGATTGCTGGTCATGACCGATACAGCCCAACTCTCCGCCACCGGTTTCGATCTGACCCCGCCGACCGAGCCCGAGCGCCAGCGCCTGGAGGCCGACCTGACGGCCGAGGAAGCCCGCGTGCTGCTGCACCACGGCACCGAGGCCCCGTTCTGCGGCGGCCTGCTGGGCGAGAAGAGCCCCGGCGTCTATTGCTGCCGCGAGTGCGGCCTGCCCCTGTTCGAATACAAGACCAAGTTCGAGAGCGGCACCGGCTGGCCCAGCTTCTACGCCCCGTTCGACGAGACCCACGTCAAGGAGGTGCGCGACACCTCCTACGGCATGCTGCGCATCGAGACCCTGTGCGCCCGTTGCGACAGCCACCAGGGCCACGTCTTCCCGGACGGCCCCGCCCCGACGCGGCTCCGCTACTGCATCAATTCGGTGTCGCTGCAGTTCGTGAAGGCCGGCGACCCCCTACCCGACCCGCTGCATCGCGGCGACAGGATCGCCGGCTAGGGCCATCGATTTCATGGCGGAGCGCCGACGACGGATCGGCGCTCCGCCATGGATCAGGTCCCGACCGTCTCGCGCGACCTGGCGGTCGCGCCCAGGCCATTGCCGATCGCCTGGGCGTAATCGGCCGGCGTGGGCTGGCCGCCGCCCGACGCCTCGGTCGACCAGATGCTGCTGCTGTTCCACAGGAAGCCGCCGGTGACTCCCGTCCCGGCGAAGCCCGCGAAGGTCTGCTGCATCTGCCCGGGTCCGAAGCCGTCGGCGCCCAGGACCGCAAAGCCCGGCACGATGAAGGCGTCGGGGTCGGACACGCCCGTGGCGCCCGCCGACTGGACGGCTTGAGCCCAGTCGATAGGCGAGTTGCCGGTCCCGCCCGCATAGCACTGCAGGTTCATCCACCGGACGACCTGCTGCTGGCCGTTCCGGGCGTAGACGTCGACCAGGCAGTCGGTCCAGAAACTGGGCGCCGTGTACGGGCAATAGGTGGCGTAGAGGCCCAGCGAACCGACGTCGAGCGTCAGGGTCACGATCATGGACCGCTCGCTGTCGGTGTAACCGTCCTCGGACTCGAAGTCGAAGTCGACGCCGGCTACGCCGAAGGCCGAGACCAAGGCGCTCAGGTTGGTCTTCACCTGTTCGCGGGCGTCCAGCCAGGCCGTGAAGTCGCTGGTGGTCCCCCAGGCGCCGACCGAGACGATCAGGTCCCTGACGCTGCCGCCGCCGGTCATCAGCGCCTGCACCAGGGTCGGGAAATCCGGATTCACCCCGCTCTTGCCGTCGGTGGCGTACTTGATCTCGCCGCCGCTCACGAACAGCGTGTCGTTGAGATAGAAGTCGCCGCCCGGGTGGATGTGGATCGACCACAGGATGACCGTGGTGATCCCGGCGTTCAATTGGGACGCCTGCTCCGTGTAGGGCACCAGCGGGGTGGGATAGCCGTCCTGGAACAGACCGCTGCCGTAGATGGCGATGGGATAGGCCGACATGGCAATGCCTCCAGCTCGGAATGAGCGGCGGCACGTTAGCTCAAAATGAAACTTAAGAGCGCATCTGCAGATCACTATCGCGAGAGGGCGCGACCGCGGCGGCGGCGAAGGCGACGCTTCTAGCGCGCCACCACGTTGCCGCCCTCGGTGACCACGGGGTTGCTGTAGGTCAGGTAGCCGCGCTCGACCATGCGCCGCATGGCCTCGTAGACGGCGGCCAACTCCTCGTAGGCGGTGCGCAGGATCGCCAGCCGCGCCGTCTGTTCGGGGGTGATCGCCGCCCCGCCCTCGCTCATGGCCACGGCCTGCGCCACCCAACGGGCCCGGGCCGTGGCGGTGGCCACCGCCAGGCGCTGGAACTTGCCGGCGTCGCTCTTGCCGACCACCTGGGCGATCACGGCGGTGTTGGAGGCGAAGGTCGTATAGTCGATCTGCTCCAACTGCCCGCGCAGGCGGCGCTGGGTTTGGGGATCGGTGTCCTGTGGCTCGAAATGATCGTGGCCGCGTCGAAAGCTGGATGTCACGGTCGAGGACATGACGGTCTTCCCTAACCTCCGCCTTGCTTGCGGATTGTGGATAACTTGCGCTCACCGTCTTAACGGCCGATTGAGAAGCGTCAGCAGGGTTAATCGGCGCCCTTGCGGCTTGATGAAGGATTCCAGCCGCCTACCCCTCGCCGCTATCCAACGGCGACAGCCAATAGTCGCGGTTCGCCATGGGGTCGCAACCCTTCTGCATCCAGGTCGGCAGCGTCCAGCCCCGGCGTCATCGCCGTGACAAGCCCCGGCCCCTGAAACGCTGTTTCAAGCCTCGTTAAAACCCCATTCAAGGCGCTTTCAATGATCTTCCACCGAGTCGGGATCTAGCCTGATGACCGCCGTTTTAATCCCCAGCAACCTGATCCCGATCGCCCGCACCAACGCCGACTGGGCGATGGACATTGCCTTCGCCGGCGAACCGGACTGGGTCGGCAGCCAGGTATCGGTGATTTTCGCCCGCCAGGGCCTACCCGGACATGCGTTCGAGGCGACGATCGGCGACGGCCTGTTGGAGCCGACCGCCGACCTGGCCGTCGCCCTGCGTATTCCTCAAGCGACCTGGGAAGAGGCTCCACCGGCCAGCTATTCCGTCCAGGTCCGTCGCCTGAAGGCCGGCGCGATCGACGACGCGGCCGCCTTCGTGGTGGACCTGCAGAAGGGGCTGAGCGGCCTGCTCGATGGTCCGGGGTCAGCCCCGATCCTGTCAGGAGCGGGCGAGTTGGTCGGAAACGTCGTCGTCAATAGGGTCGGGTCTGTCCAAGTGGTGCGCGGCGCCGGCACGCAGGACCCGGCCGGCCCCGCTTGGCCACCGGGCCTGATCGTCGCTCCCACCGAGCCGGAACTGCCGACCGGCGAACAGGCCCTGTGGCTGCAAAGCGGCCTGGGCCCGGATGGCGACCAGTATGGCCTCTTTCTAGTGACTGGAGACTGACATGACCGCGCAATCCCTACTGGCCGGTCTGTCGACCGAGGAAAAGCAGGACATCATCATCGCCGCGATCACGGCCTTGGCGGCCGAGGAGACCCTGGCCGCCCTTCTTGCCAAGCTGAAGGGCTTCAGCGTGGCCGACCCGGGCTTTGTGATCCAGGTCGATAACGACGGCGTGCCGATTGATCCGAGCGCACCGGTGCCGGTCTACAGCGCTCGGTCAACCTATGTTGACCGCTCGGGGGTGATCGCGGTGGGCGGCACAGCCCAGCCCGCCGTCGCCGCCGGCCTGATCACGCGCGGCGCGGTGTTCCAGAACCGCTCACCGCTCTACCTTTACCTCCACGTTGGCGGCCTGGCGTCAGCCTCGGTGGCGGCCAACGCCGGGTCGCTTGAGGTCCCGCCTGGCGGGATCGTCAACTTCACAACCCCGCCCGATGGCGAGCTGTCGGTCTACGGCGCGCTGACCGGGCAAGCCTTCACGCTCTGGACTTGCTGAGGCCGGCCATGATCGACATCCGCAATGCACCGATCAAGAATTCCGACACCTCGACCTGGCCCATCGGGACCTGGTTGTTCCCGGCGCACATCAGCGGCTTTGCTGTGACGACGCCCGCCTCCGCTGTAGCTGGCCTCTATCCCGTCGTGGTCCCGGTCAAGGCGCACGTCACGGCGTTGGCGGTCTACCTGAAAACCTTGTCGGCCGGCGGCGCGATCCAGTTGGGCCTGTACGCTGACAACAACGGCTCACCGGCGGGCGGCCAACTCCTGGCTGAGACGGCGGAGATAGACTGTTCCACCGGCTCCGGCTCGCTGAAGAGCGCCGCCATCGACGTGATCTTGCCGCCCGGCCTTTACTGGCTGTGCAGCAACAACAAGGTGGCCGGCCCGATCTTCGAGCGGATCAGTTCGGCGGGGGTCAACAAGGGCGCGTTCTTCACCACGGACACCACCCTGCCCTTCGGAAGCGGGATGCGCGGATATGTCTCCGCCGGGATCGCCTATGGCCCGCTGCCGGCGGTGTGTCCGGCCGTCCTCCCGGATAACGGGTCGGCCAACATCTTTCCGATCGTACGCATGGGTAACGCGGCGTGAACCGGCTCCGTGTCCGGCGGTGGGATGTTGCCGACCTGACGCGGACGTTCCAGCGGCATGCCCGGCTGGCGCCGGCCGACCTGGCCTTGCTGGACGCCTTCGTCGCAAGCCAGCAGGCGGTGCTCGCCAAGCAAGACCTGGTTTACATCACGGCGTTTAACGGTCAGTCGGCCTTCGGTCTCAACTTGATCGACCCGACCCGTTTCACCCTTTACCCCGTCGGCAGCCCCATCCTTGAGCCTGGCCTTGGGATGCGCGCCGCCAGCCAAGACGATTTGTGGGGGACCGGGTTCGTGCCTAGCCGCGACTCGGTCAAGGCGACCCTGCACGACTCTGAAGAGGGCATCTTCGTCCTGACCAACGATTTCCTGCAGGGCAACGGCTCGCCGATTGAGTGCGGCATGCCGGAGACCCTTATCAAGGCGCTGGAGGTCAACGTCCTGACCGGCACGCCCGGCGCGGTCGGCGGGCGGATCAACCGTGTAGCGACGATCCGCAGCGCGGGCGGGGTGAGGACCACGGCTGTCGGCCTCACCAGCCTTTCCCGCACGGGGGTCAACGTGTCGCGGATCTATCGCAACGGGGTGAACATCGGCGGCGGCGGCGGGGCCTCGCAGGGCTTGGGGGACACCGAAATCGCTCTGGGCGGGGCATTCAACAATATGGGCTGGTCGAACCGGCGGTTCGGCTTCTTCCACTTCGGGGCCAGCCTGACCGACGCCGAACGCCTGTCATGTTACAGCGCTGTAGCGGCGTTACTGGCGGGCCTAGGGGCTTATGATCCGGCGTCGGCGGAAGGCCCCCCCTACGTGCCGGTTCCGCCTGACCCCTACGCGCCCTCGGCCGACAAGGTTTGGACGGCCGCCTACGTGGGTACGCCGCTCGACCTGACCGGCTACGCCCTGACCTTCGAAGACAACTTCAACGACACCAGCGGCATCACGATCGACGGCGGCGCGGGGCCATGGCGGGCTCCGGTCCATGGCCGGGTTGGCGCGGCCGAGTTCGGGCTGCCGACAGACGACCCGTCGCCTTTTTCGGTGACCGACGGCGTGCTCGACCTGAAGATCCAGCAGACCGCCGGCGTCTGGTCGGCGGCCCACATGCAGACGATTTCCGGCGACGGCGTCGGGTTCGCCCAGTCGCTCGGCTACTTCGAGGCCAGGATGAACATCCCGCCTGGCCAGTTGGGGTGCTGGGCGGCGTTCTGGCTTTACAGCGCCGACACCTACCGCGATCAGTCGGTGACCAAGGCCGAGATCGACGTGATCGAGTACTACCCCGGCCAGAACGCCAACGGCCATCACGCCGCGCTCCACCTAAGACCAGCGGCCGCCTATCAAGTCGGGGAGGTTTCCCAGCACTGGTACAAGTCCGTATACACCCGGCGGCTCGACCTGGGGGCGGGCGGCTGGCACACCCACGGCGCGTTGCTGACCTCCGAATGGATCATCGTGTACATGGACGGCCTGGAACTGAGCCGCTTTCCGATGGTCCCAGAATTCTCGGTCCCGATGTACATCCTGCTCAGCAATCAGTTCCTCTCGGCCGAGCAGGGCGTGGCCACCAGTCCGGTGCACACCTACGTTGACTATGTCCGTGTCTACGCCAAGACACCTTAGCCAGGGTGGCGAACGAAAGAGGGCGAGCCAAGAGAGGCCAGCCCTTCATTTTCGAAAGCACTGCGAAACCATCTGTCTGACGCTGCGAAACCAAATGTCGCGCTACACTTCGCCATGGGTCCCTCCCTCTCTCTAAGAGAGAGGGTTTTGGTGCGCGATCCGACGTCCGCTATGGGTCGAAAGCGTAAGCCGGTGCAGCGCCCATCCCGCCCTACCCTAGCGCCTTCCACCCGAACGCCAGCAGCGGCCGCGCGTCGGCCACGAAGTCGGCGATGAGTTCCGGCAGCTCGTCCCCGCCGATCTCGGCCCCGGTCAAAGGACGTCTCACCAGCCAGCGGGTGCGCTTGAGCGCCGCCTCCAGCGGGTCGCCCGCATGCTCCTCAAAACCCTTGGGCATGCGCTTGGTCGGCTCGCCGGGTTCGAGCGGCAGGCCCTTGGCGGCCAAGGCCTTCTCGACCGCCAGCCAGCCCTTGGGATCGGCGGCGACGGCCCGGCGGAAGGCGTCGATGTGCGGGCGTTCGGTCAGATAGAAGCCCGCCGCCGCGAACGGTCCGGTCCCGGCGTAGCTGTCGGCGGCGACCGCCTGGGCCGACGGCAGGGTCGAGGGATCCAGCGGGTCGATGGTTTCCGGGTCGAAGGCCGGCGCCGGCCCGCCCTCGGGCTCGATGTGCACATAGACCAGGCCCGGCGACAGCTTCTGGCCGTCCCGCGTCAGGGTGGCCGAAACGTGGGTCTTGTAGGGCCGCTTGTCCTTGGAGAACCGCACGTCGCGATGGATGCGGAACACGCTCTTCTTCGGGTCGCCCGCCAGCGGCAAGTCGCGCGCCGCCAGCGCTCCGTTCAGGGCATCGATCAAGGCCGACAGGGTGGGCTTGAGGCACTCGTCATAGACGGCGCGGTGGGCGGTGAACCACTCGCGGTCGTTATGGGCGGCCAGGCCAGTGAGAAAGGCCAGATCGGCGGCGGCGAAGCCGGGAAAGGATGGACGAGTCATGGCGCGAGGCTAGACCACAAACGCGCCGGCTGTCCCTGCTGACACCCGCTGTCAGCAAGGCGCTCTGATGTGAACATATGGAGAACAAACTGTCTTGCGCCTGTCGCTTTCAGGGTCGATGGTCCCGCTTGGAAAGCCCACCCCACCCCAGGAGCATCATCATGACCGTTCAAGAGATCGCCGCCGACCTCGTGGCCCTGTGCAAGGCCGGCAAGTTCGACGAGGCCGGCGAGAAATACTGGGCCGACGACGTGGTCAGCATCGAGGCCATGCCCGGTGACATGGCCCGGATCGCCGGCAAGGCCGCCGTGCGCGGCAAGGGCGAATGGTGGGCCGCCAACCACGAGGTCCACGCCTCCGAGGTCACCGGCCCGTACATCAACGGGGACCAGTTCGTGGTCGGCTTCAAGATGGACCTGACGCCCAAGGCCACCGGCGAGCGCACCACCATGGACGAGGTCGGCCTCTACACGATCAAGGACGGCAAAATCGCCGAGGAGCGGTTCTTCTACTGAGGCGCCGCGCCCTCGGACGGGGACACACACTCATTCAAAGACTTCGCCAGGACGAGGCAGGCCTTGCCGTGAGTGTGTGTCCCCCGCCCGATCACAGCTGCATGAACGGCACGAAGCCGCCGAAGATCATGCGCTTGGTGTCGAAGGGCATGTCCGCCATGTCCTGCTGCAGGCGGGGATCGGCCATGACCTTGGCGACGATCTCGTCGCGCGAGGCCTTGTCCTTGTAGACGATCCACGAGAACGCCACGGTCTCGTCGTCGGTCGCCTGGACCGCGCGCGGGAACGAGGTCAGCTCTCCGTAGGGCACGTCGTCGCCCAGGCATTCGACATAGGACAGCGCGCCGTATTCCATCCAGACCTGGCCCGCCAGTTGGGCCACCTTCTTGTAGGCCTCGACATTGGCCTTGGGGATCGCGAGCACGAAACCGTCGACATAGGACATGGCGTCCTCCTCTGCTGTGTTGTGAACAGAGGACGCTCGAAGGCGCGGCGTTCCGACAGGACCCGACGAAAATCGCGAGGGCCGCGCGAGGCTCAGGCCGAAAGCACCGCGGAAACCGGCCGGCGCAAGGACCGCGGCATGGCCGGCCCTTCGCCAAAGCGGACAACCAGATCGGGCCGCCGGTCGGGCGCGCCCAGCCAGGCGGCGAGACGCGCGCGCGTGGGCCGATCCTCGACGGGCTGGTTGAGGAAGGCCAGCTTCAGGCCCCGCGCGGTGGCGGTCAGGGCGAAACGGGTGAAGGCGCGGCCGACGGCGATCCATCCCGCAGGGTCATCGGAGGGGCCGGTGAACACCGCCGCTCCGGCGGTGTGGGCCATCTGACGGGCGATCTTGTCGGCCTCCCCCCGGGGCGTGAACGCCAGGTCGAACATCCGCGAGCCCAACCAGCGCGGCAGGGCTGGATTGCCGGAGCTGGGCGAGAATAGCCCGTCTCGCCGGGCCAGGGCCTCGGTCTCGTCGAAGCGAAGCCACTCCGCCAGCTCGCGGCGGAAGGCCGGATCGCTCACCTGGGCGTCGTCGCCGTCCACGATCAGCGAGGTCAGGGCGCCCAGGCGGGAGCGATCGGTGATCAGGCTCAGCGCCACCTCCGGTCCGACGCTGGCCGCCAGGGCGCGCAGGGTCGCGGCGGCGACGGGGCTTGGATCGTAGTCCGCCCGGGTGGAGGCGCGATGGGCGATGGCCGCGAACAGGGGATCGGCGGCGAGGCGGCGCGGCGACAGCGCGACGGACACGCCCTCGGCGGGACCGAGAAACCGCGCCTCTCCAGTCCAACCATAGCCGGTGGCGGCGTGCAGAAGAGTCTCGGCCGCGCAGCCGAGGCTGACGAACAGGTGGTGGTCGTCTGGATCGACCACCGGGGTGCGCCGCGACAGGTCCGGCCGGATGACCAGCTCCCGCCCGCGCGACAGGAAGCGCCAGGGCTGGGTGTTGTGACCACTCGCCGCCAGGGTCGCGGCCTTGACGAGCGCCGCGACCTGCAGGCCCGCGACTTCGGCCGGCGGAAGCGTCCAGGTGGAGGCGACGGCTTGCGCGTAGGTCGCCCCTCGGGGCGCGCAGCCCGCCGCGCCGACGAGGGGGAGCGCGCTCAGCAAGGCGCGACGCGTGGTCATCGGGAAAACCTCCAGGGGCTTTCACGCTGCGAGCGAACGCCTAGCCCGGCCTTGAGGCGTATCAAGGCCGGGCTGGATTTCCCTATTCCGTCTTCAGATAGATCTCGGACCCCCGCTCACGGAACTTGTCGCTCATCTCGGCCATGCCCTGCTCGATCGAGTTCGGCGCCATGCCGGCCGCGAACTCGCGGACTTCCTGGCTGATCTTCATCGAGCAGAACTTGGGACCGCACATCGAGCAGAAGTGCGCGGTCTTGTGCGCCTCCTTGGGCAGGGTCTCGTCGTGGAAGGCCCGGGCGGTCTCGGGGTCCAGGCCCAGATTGAACTGGTCCTCCCAGCGGAACTCGAACCGCGCCCGGCTGATGGCGTCATCCCACATGGCCGCGCCGGGGTGACCCTTGGCGAGATCGGCGGCGTGGGCGGCCAGCTTGTAGGTGATGACGCCGGTTTTCACGTCGTCGCGGTCGGGCAGGCCCAGATGCTCCTTGGGCGTGACGTAGCAGAGCATGGCCGTGCCGAACCAGCCGATCATCGCCGCCCCGATCGCGCTGGTGATGTGGTCGTAGCCAGGGGCGATGTCGGTGGTCAACGGGCCCAAGGTGTAGAAGGGGGCCTCGTGACAGTGCTTCAGCTGCTCATCCATGTTGGCCTTGATCTTGTGCATGGCCACGTGGCCCGGCCCTTCGATCATCACCTGCACGCCGTGCTTCCAGGCCACCTTGGTCAGTTCGCCCAGGGTGCGCAGCTCGGCGAACTGGGCCTCGTCGTTGGCGTCGGCGGTCGAGCCCGGACGCAGGCCGTCGCCCAGCGAGAACGACACGTCGTAGGCGCGCATGATCTCGCAAATCTCTTCGAACCGCTCGTAGAGGAAGTTCTCCTTGTGATGCGCCAGGCACCACTTGGCCATGATCGAGCCGCCCCGCGAGACGATGCCCGTGACGCGTTTCGCCGTAAGAGGGATGAACGGGAGACGCACGCCGGCGTGGATGGTGAAGTAGTCCACCCCCTGCTCGGCCTGCTCGATCAGGGTGTCGCGGAAGACCTCCCAGTTCAGGTCCTCGGCCACGCCGTTGACCTTTTCCAGCGCCTGATAGATCGGCACCGTGCCGATCGGCACCGGGCTGTTGCGGATGATCCAGTCGCGGATGTTGTGGATGTTGCGGCCGGTCGACAGGTCCATGACCGTGTCGGCGCCCCAGCGCGTGGCCCAGACCAGCTTGTCGACCTCGTCGGCGACCGTCGACAGCACCGCCGAATTGCCGATGTTGGCGTTGATCTTGACCAGGAAGTTGCGGCCGATCGCCATCGGCTCCAGCTCGCCGTGGTTGATGTTGGCCGGAATGATGGCCCGGCCGCGCGCCACTTCCTGGCGGACGAATTCGGGGGTCACGAAGTCGGGGATGCTGGCGCCGAAGTCCTCGCCGTCGCGGATGCACGGGCGATCCTGCTCGCGGCGCAGGTTCTCGCGGATGGCGACATATTCCATCTCGGCGGTGATGATCCCGGCGCGGGCGTATTCCAGCTGGGTGACCAGCTTGCCCTGGGCGCCCTTGAAGATCGGGCGCTTGGCGGTGAACTGCGGAGCCAGGTGCTTGCCCTGGGCGAAGCCGTTGTCCTCGGGCTTCACCTCGCGGGGATTGGCCACCGGTTCGACGTCGCCGCGGGCCACGACCCACGGTTCGCGCACGCGCTGCAGGCCCTGCTCGATGTCGATCTTGGCGTGGGGATCGGTATAGGGGCCCGACGGATCGTAGATCGTGACCGGCGGCTCGTTGGCCGACGGGTGGACCTCGACCTCGCGGAACGGCACCCGGATGTCGGGAAACAGCGAGCCGGCCTGGTAGACCTTGCGCGAACCGGGCCGTTCGCCGGTCGGGATCGCGCCAATGGCGTCTTTGATGGGCAGTTGAACGTTCATTTCGGGCGCTCCTCAAGCGTTAAGGAGACCCGGACGTGTCGCGCTAAGTCGGTTTACGGACGGGGATTTCAGACCTCCGACCGCGTTCCCTCCCTTCGCCGGCATGACCCGGATCAGGTTCGACGGGTCAGGGCCAAAGCCCAATCTCAGCCGCGCGAAGCGGCCCCCCGGTGAACGGGGGGACACTAGGCGCACTGACGCGTGGGTCAAGCGTCGCCGCGATGCCCCCCGTTAGTCGGTATTGGCGCACCGTGAGTGGCCTCGTCCTTCGACAAGCTCAGGATGAGGACCATTTACAGGCTGAGGCGGTTGAAAAACCTCATCC
>NZ_JBAPVS010000165.1:0-18965 GCF_049283275.1 Caulobacter sp.
GGCCAGGCCGTTCCAGGGATCGGGCGGCGTGCTCACGGCTGGGCCGCGATCAGGGCGTGGGCGGCCTGGGCAGGCGCGAGCCGCCCATCGGCCTGGGTGATCTTCAGCTTCTCGAGCCAGGCCTCGAACTCCGGCGCACGCTTCAGGCCCAGCAGCTCGCGCACATAGAGGGCGTCGTGGAACGAGGTCGACTGGTAGTTCAGCATCACGTCATCGGCGCCCGGCACGCCCATCACAAAGGTCACCCCCGCCGTGGCCAGCAGGGTCAGCAGGCTGTCCATGTCGTCCTGATCGGCCTCGGCATGGTTGGTGTAACAGACGTCCACCCCCAGCGGCGCGCCCAGCAGCTTGCCGCAGAAATGGTCCTCCAGCCCGGCCCGGATGATCTGCTTGCCGTCGTAGAGGTATTCGGGGCCGATGAAGCCGACGACGCTGTTGACCAGCAGAGGCTCGAACGCCCGGGCCACGCCATAGGCTCTGGCCTCGAGCGTCTGCTGGTCCACCCCGTGGTGCGCCCCCGCCGACAGGGCCGAGCCCTGGCCGGTCTCGAAATACATGACGTTGTCGCCCACCGTGCCCCGGTTCAGCGACCGGCCGGCGTCCAGGCCCTCGCGCAGCAGATCCAGGGTCACGCCGAAGCTGGCGTTGGCCGCCTGCGTTCCCGCGATCGACTGGAAGACCAGATCGACCGGCGCGCCGCGCTCGATCAACTGGATGGCCGTGGTCACGTGGGTCAGCACGCAGGACTGGGTAGGGATCTCGAACCGCCGGATCAGGTCGTCCATCAACCGGGTCAGGTCGCCCAGGACGTTCAGGCTGTCGCTGGCCGGATTGATGCCGATCACCGCGTCGCCGCAGCCGTACAGCAGACCGTCCAGGATCGAGGCGGTGATCCCGGCCGGGTCGTCGGTCGGATGATTGGGCTGCAGGCGTACGGCCATGGTCCCGGGCAGGCCGATGGTGTTGCGGAAACGCGTCGTGACCTTGCACTTGGAGGCCGCCAGGATCAGGTCCTGGTTGCGCATCAGCTTGCTGACCGCCGCGGCCATCTCCGGCGTCAGACCGGGCGCCAGGCGGGCCAGGGCGGCGGGCGTGGCCAGCTCCGACAGCAGCCAGTCGCGGAACTCGCCCACCGTCAGAGACGCCACCGGCGCGAAGGCCTCCGCGTCATGGCCATCGAGGATCAGACGCGTGACCTCGTCGGTCTCATAAGGAACCAGGGCCTGGCTCAGGAAGGTCTTCAGCGGCACGTCGGCCAGGGCCGTCTTGGCGGCGACGTTGTGCTGGGCGCTGGACGCCGCGATCCCCGCCAGGGCGTCGCCCGAACGCGGAGGCGAGGCCTTGGCCATCAGGTCGGCCAGGGTCTCGAAGGTCCAGCTCGTTGATCCCAGGGTCGCGCGATAGGCCATGACGGCGAAGGTGGCGCCGATGGGGGCGGCTGGGAAGCAGAGGCTGGGAGACGGGGGCTCGCGAACCCGACCTGCCGATTTGACGGGCGCCGCCGAAGCTCGCGGCGAGGCCCGAGGGGGACGTTCGCGATGGTGGGCGTGGCCCGCCCTCTTCCCCCTCTGGAAATTTGGTAGGCCTGGAGGGCCGGGCGCAACAGAGCGATATCAAACGGTTGGGCTGTCAAACCTCTACAGATGGCCCTTAGGAAATCCAACGGCTTAGGTCCGGAGTGTCAAACCTGTTGGACCGAGACGCGAACCGGGTTCGCCTACAATCACTTGACGTCCAGCCCAGTCAGGATGAGAACATCCACAGAACATGGGCCGATACGATTTCCAACCCGGCGTGCCGCTCGGCCAGCTGGTCGGCCAAGCCAACCTGCTGCTGACCTGCAAGGCCTGTGTCTGGCGCGGGACCTACGACCTGCGCAAGGTGATCGCCCAGCTGCTGGCCCGCGACGTGAACGGACCGCTGATCGGCATCTGCGCCGCCGCCGCTCATGTCAGGATACCCTGTCCACGCTGTGGCAAGTGGACCTGGGAAACCCGGCCCGACTATATCAACACCATTCCACCCGGCATCCCGGAACGCAAAAAGCCCGCCGCCCCGTGAGGGACGGCGGGCTCTACTGCTTCGCGGCCTTTTTCTCGCACCAGGCCTTGCCGAGATCCAGCCTTTGCGTATTCCCCCGCGCCCAGGGCAACCACTCGCCCCAGAGGAAGGCGCTCAGCGCGGGCGGAAGGCTGGCCGGGTCGATGCCGCCGGGCGGCATCGGCTCCGGATCGATATCAGCCGCCAGGCTTGCCGGGCACACCAGCGGTGCGGCCTGGATATGCGCCGGGGGTCCAGAGCGACCGGAGGTCTCGCACCCCGCCAGGATCGGCGACAGCATCAGCGCCGCAACGGCGGCTCGCATAACCCGCGTCATAAGCCGCACGGCATTGTCCTTTCCAGAAAGTGGCCGTCGCCGAGGCGTCGGTCGCCTCGGTCTTGCCGTTGTCTCGCAGAGCTGTGTCGCGGGTTCGGATCTCGACCGCCGCGACCTCTAGCGCCCCAGCCGCGCGGGTTAGGGCGAAGGCGGCGCGGACCCGCGCGGCGTCGGATCGCTCCAGCCGGCCGGCCACGCCCCACGGTGCGTGATTCCAGGCCGTCATCAGCGCCAGCCCCGCCGCGACGCCGACGACGCCACGCATGCCGACGAGCCTGCCCAAGCCGAGGGCCGCGGCCGAGAGGCTCACGTCCGCACCGCCAGCAGTCCCGACCGCGTGCCTTCGCCGTCGATCGTCAGTTGCTGCATGCGCCGAGCGGGATCAAAACTGATATGAACCCAGCGGCCGAATTCGTGGATCAGCTGGTCAAACGCCAAGCCGCTGGCGGCGATGGCCCTGGGCGGCACGGTTGACCTCGGCGCTACGGTATCCGCTGCTGACGTGGATCGGCTTGTCACCTAGCATGTCGCGCACGATCTCCATGCGCGCCGCGGTGATCTTCAGACGGTCCAGGACTTGCGGGGGCGGCGTATTGTCCAGCCCCAGCGCCTTGGCGTTGGCCGAAACGGTCAGTTCGGCCAGGCTGAAGTTACGGCTAAGCATCGTCATGGCCGCCGCCCTCCTTATCGCCGGCCGAGCGCGCTAAGGCGCCTTGGCGGTTCAGATTGTCCAGCAGCACCAGCGCCGTAACGGCCAGCACGATCAGCACCAGCGCCTCCCTCGCCGTGGCGGGGGCCCGGCCGCCGAAGATCGACAGCGCCGCGATCATGCAGGACACCGAGAGCGCCATCAGAGACGCCCACACCCGAGTCGGCGCCGAGCACCAGTCGCCGAACTTTGGCTTGAGCATGTAGGCCCGCAGCGCCAGCGCGCTGCCGGCGGTGGCGGCGCTGACGCCGCCCACGAGGTCGATCAGCGTCATGGGGCTTCTCCTACCTTGCCGGCCTGCTTCTCCGCCCAGGTCCGCCCGCTCTTGAAGGCCAGCGGCAGCAGCTCGAAACCGAACACCCCGAAGGCGAAGGCCAGCAGCCCCGCGTCGCGCAGCGAGGGCCACGGGATGAACCCCGTGATCCGCTCGGCAAAAACGAAGGTCAGGATCAGGCCGCAGGCGATCGAGCACGCGGCGTGCGCCAGCACCCGCCATCCGTCGCGCAACGTCAGCGGCTGACCCGACTGCAGCTGGATCGCGACCAGGTAGAAGCCATAGAGGCACGCCCCGGCCACGGTCATGAGGTATCGCCCGATGATCTCGGGATCTCTCCAGGGCATCGCCCTCTCCTCTTTGTTTACTGAAGGGTCACGCCAAGTTGATCCCGGTCGGGCTCAGGACTTGGCCGACCATACGGCGACGCTTTGCTTGCTTGACGCGTACAAATGCGGCAACTTCAACCTATGCTAAAGCCGACCGAAGTCTGTGGGGTCGCCGCTCGCCCCAGATCAAGCCATGGGTGGCTTCGCCATGTGGTGGCCTTTTGGTCTTGTCTTACCGAGATGCCCTGGCTTGCGGTCAACCTCGAGACCCCCGTCGAGCAGGACGGCGCAACCTTCCAGGGCTGGGTGCTGATGCGGCAAGAGGGGCGGCGCACCGTCTATAAGAACGCCACCCCAGAAGAGATTGCCTGCGCTCGCCACGACTGGGCGATCCGCTAGGCCTAGTTGTAGGTCAGGTCGTACTCGAACACGGCGTTCACGTCGGTGGTCAGGTGGTGGTAAAGATCGTTGGCCAAGAAGATCTTGCTCCCAACTTTCCAGACACCCTCGATCGTCAGCGAGTTGGTCATCGAAAGCGCGGGCCTGGTCGTGGTGTTGGCCGCGATGTCGAACACGTCCATCACACCTGTCGTGCCGTTATTGCCCGACGTGATGTAGAGCGAGCCAAGTTCGCCCAGAGCGGCGTCGAAATAGATGTGATCGGGATTGTTCGGCAGCGCTGTGTAATACAGCAGCTTCCCCGTCGTCTTGTTGACCCAGTCCACTTGAGTGGGGTTGTTCTCGTTGGACCGTCTGCCGACGACGAAACAATCACGAAGTGAATCGAAGGCCAGCGCGTTACCGAAGAAGCCGACGCTGACCGAGCGGATCAGGGCGCCCGTGGTGGGATCATGGACGCGGATGACGTTCTGGCCATTGCCGATCCAAGCGACCTCGCCCGTGCCCGGGTCGATCGCAACACCCTGAGGTCCATCGACCAGGGTGTAGGCCGACAGATCGATCTCATAGAGGACGGTCGAGAAGTCAGCCGACAGGTGGACCAAAGAAGGAGTATTGGTCGTCTCCTGATAGCTGATCCGGCCGAAGTTACCGGCCCACCATGTGCCGTCGGCCGCCCGCGCCAGTCCGGTGATGGTGAAGCCCTTTCCGGCGGCTGAAGCCTGGGCGTCTGGCAACGGCCGCGCGGCGACATACGCAGCGCCAGTGAAGCCTGGCGGCGTCGGCGGCGGGCGCAGATCAGAGCGCAGCTGGATCAGCGCCGCTTCGAGCGCGTCAATTTCGGGGTCGGTTAGAGCCCCGCCGAAATAGCCGAAGTCCGCCTTGATGAACGGCGTGGAATAGCCGTTGTTGTGGCGGAAGAACTGGATTTCCGCCGCCACGAGCGCCGCGGAAGCCGTCGTGTCGGCGGCGAGATCAACGCCGGCCCTGCGCACCTTTCGGGCGGCGGCGTCGCTGCGAACGGCGTGAAAGAACCCGGCCACGGGGATATTCCCGGTGGCCAGTTGTGACGCCGACGCATCGTTGATGTTGAAGGTGGCGGTGCCGCCGGCCTGCAGGTTGGCTCGGAGTGAATTGTTGCTGGAGACCAGCCCGACCTGCCAGCCAGCCATGGCCGAGTCGTTGAACGCCGACACCACGCCCATGCCGTATGAGGCGCCGTTCTGCCCCAGGCGGGAAAGCGCGTTGTGAAACGCCCCCGTTCGAAGCGCCCCCTGGTCGCTGTTGAGGTACCCGTTGTACGGGGTGAAGGACATGCCCCCGTTGACGGTGATCGGATAGGCCCGGTTCAGCAGGTTTTCGTTCGTGGCCTGCAGGCTCGCACCGCCCCAGCCGTAGAGCGCATCCAGCCGCTCGCGGGCCACCACCCCCGCCGACGACCGGAAGAACCGGTCGTAGCCAGCCTTGGCCTTGGTCGACGGCTTCCTGGCCATGCGCGAGAACAGGTCTCGCGCCGGGGCGCTGTAGCCGGCGTCGCCCAAGGCAACGGTGGAGGCGCGCAACGCCGGGCTGGCGGCATGCGCAGGGGCGCCGAGGAATGCGATCGCCGCGATTAGAACGCTGGCGAGCGCGCGTTTCGCGAGAGCAAGCATCTTAGTTAAAGCCTTCCAGGGTGATGATCAGGGTCTGGGCGGCGGTCCACGCATAGGCGCCGCGGGCCTCGACCAGCAAGCTGATGTCGCGCGTTCCAGAAAGCACCCGCGTGCAGGTGGCGTTCGAGATCGGCGCACCCGAGCCCGTCGCGCCGTTGCTGAACACCTGGTCGACGGTCACATCGACGCGGCAGAAATGTCCGCTGGCGGTCGACAGGAACACGCCGTCGTTGCCGTTGGTGACAGTCGGTACAGCCGTGTATTCGTGCAGCCTGAAACTGGCGTTGGCGACCCCCGTGGTGCTGGTCAAGACAACGGCCTTGGTGATGGTGACCGGCCCGCCGGTGAACCGCGCCACGTTGGGACAGGTCACCGCCACGACCGCGCCGGCCGTGGCGCTGTTGGCCACCAGGTCGCCGCTCGCGTACGTGCCGCCGGTGCCCGGCAAGGTCAGGGTCGAGCACGTCACCGAGAAGCTGGCCGACCCCACATCGCCGATGACGTTGGTCCCGGCCGGCGTCGCGGCCGTCAGGTCGGTGTGCAGCGTGTCCAGTTTGGTGTTGGTGCTGGTCGCCTTTCCGTCGATCGAGGACAGGCTGGCGTTGCCGGTGTCCTGCTTGGTGGCCGAGGCCGGTGTGCCCACCGCGGTGATCAGGCTGTCCAGCTTGGTGTTGGTGCTGGTCGCCTTGGTGTCGATCGAGGACAGGCTGGCGTTGCCCGTGTCCTGCTTGGTGGCCGTGGCCTGGCTCGACAGCTTGGTGTCGATCGAGCCCAGACTCGTATTGCCTGTGTCCTGCTTGCCCGAGGTCGACGGATCGATCAGCGCTCCGGCGCTGTCAGCCACGGTGTGGGTGGTCGCCAGGGCGCCGCTCACTTCCTTGGCCTTCATCGTCCGAGTCGTGCCGGTCGAGTCCTTGACCGTGTAGTTGTCGGCCGCCAAGGCGGGCGACAGAGAGAGCATCGAGATCGCCAGCGCGCAGGCGCCCGCGATCAGCCCGCGAAAGCGGCTGGTCATGATCATGTTCCTTTTTGCGGTAAAGGCGGCGTTGAAGCGGCGGCGGGCGGTCTAGAGCCCGGCGATGAGTCCGCTGTTGTCGGGGTCGGAAAAGTCCAGCATGCCGTCGACATGCGCCGTGGCCGTGCCCACCAGCATCACGCTGTAGGTCGCCGGAAAGCCGGTCGGATTGGCCACGCGCAGCGCACCACCCGCCGTCCACCGCTCAGGGTCGGTGACGGCCAGAAACGCGAAGCCGCCCGCCGCAACGCGAAGCTTGCCGCCGTCGCTGAATGGCCCGCTGAATGGTGCGTCGGGATCATCGCCGATCGTCAACTCGCCGGCGTTGTCGGCATGGCCGGCGATCAGGATCGTGGTCACTGCCCCGAACGCCGCTGGACGTCCGTAGACGTCGACGAGGGCTCCGGAAAGATCCAGCACCTCGGATGTCCCAGCGGCCAGGTCGCGGTCGTCGGCGACGACACGGTCCGCCGCGGGGGTCATGACCAACTGGTTGACCCGCTTAACCAGGTCGAACGCCGCCGCCAGGGGCGCCAAGGTCGTGGTCCCTGTCGCGCCGCCGACGATGCTTACCGTCGAAACGAGGCTCTGGGCCATGGCGCTAGGCCCCCACAATCACGATGTCATAGGTCACGGCCGTGCCGCCGGCCGAGTTGGCCACCTTCAGCAGGTCACCCGTGCCCGGCGTCACCGGCCAGCCGGCGGCCGTCGGGTTAACCAGCATCACCACCCCGCCAGGTGGAACCGTACAGGTGTCGTCGGCCGCGCCGAACGGGCCGACGAAGGCGTTGGCCGCCGCGCCGCCCAACACCACGTCGTTGGTGTTGGCCGCCGCGGCGATGATCTCGATGGCCTTGATCTTGGTAAAGTTCAGCGCCACGCCGAACACGTCGAACAGTCCCCCCGACAGGTCCAAACCTTCCGAAGCGCCGGCAGCCAAGGTCCGTCGATCAGCAAACGCATCCCCGGCCTGGTTCAGGCCCGAACCAGTCGTCAGGTTGACCACCTTCTTGATGTCGATCGGAGCGCTGACCGTCACCAAATCGTTGTCGCCGGTCAGGGCGCCGACAATGGAGGCCGTGAGAGTGAGCTTGAGCGCCATGATGGCCTCCTTGAAATGCTGGGGTGATGAGGGGAAGGCGAACCGGGTTCGCGACTACTCCACGGCCGGCGCGGGCGACGCCGTCGACATCGTCAGGTAACGGACCCGACCGCCCACGCTTGATTGCAGACCTCGCAGCCCGACCAGGGCCGCATTCAGATAAGCGCCCCATGCCGCTCCGGCGGCGCTGGGCCCCAACTCTGCGAGCGCCGCAATCAGGTCATCGATCGCAACATCGCCAAATCCTAGCGCGACGTAGGACGCCAGGCTCTCCAGCTCCGCCGCTTCCGCGCTCGCCCTCTCCGCCGCCAAGCGCACGGTCAATTCCTGCGCCAGCGCTTCGGTGCTGACGTTCGTCAACTCGGCGTCGCTCATGGTCGTGGCTCCAGAATGAAAATGTTCAGCGTCACGCCGAGCCGCCGGACGTGTCGACGGCGTAACCGCCGTTGCGCTCTTCCATTTCAAGGACGCGCTCGGCGACACGAACGGTCTGCGTCACGCCCTTCGTGAGCAGGCACAGCTCGTAGGTATGGCTTCCGGACGACGGCGTGTGGGGCCACGACGGCGTGAAGTAGAGCAGGACCGCCGTACTTGGGTTGCCGCTCGAAATGTACCATTTCTTGATCACGGCGCCGTCGTACTTGATGCCGACGCAAATAATGGGGTCGCCGGAAAGTCCCAAAAGATTGAGTTGCGGCTTAATCGTCAGTTCGTTCCCGGCGAAGTTCTGACTGATCGTGACCAGGGTGGTGTCGGTCCCGCCGATATTATGGTCCGAGTACGCGAAACCCGCCGTATCGCCGCCGCCCGGAGCGTACGCGCGGAACTGGCGCGCCTTGACCACCGAGCCCGACGCCAGAGCGGGGCCCTGGATGGATCCAGCAATGTGCAAATTGCCGTCGATCTGGACGTCGCTGGTGAATCTCACCTTGCCGGACGTGACGTACATCGCCGGGACGAGGTTTCCGCCGACCGTGTTGTATAGCGCGATCCGATCAGCGGCGGCGATAATGTCGCCGAACACGCCATCCGCCTGGGCCCGGATGAACGCCTGCCCCGTGCCGGCGTCGACCTGGACCTGCCAATAGGCAGCTACTCGGCCGGACACCGTCGCCAGTGCGCCCTCCGAAACGGCGACCCTGGCGAGGATATTGGCAGGGGCAAAGTCGTCGGCGAACGGCTTGGGCGCCGCGTCCAGGTTGGCCATGACGCGAGAGAAAGCAAACAGACCGCCGGGATTCAGACCGCCAGGCGGGTCAGGTGTCGCAGTCTCGATAGCGACCCGCCAGTTGACCGTTCCTGGCAACCAGTCGGAGACCTCCACCGTCGTGGATACGCGCTGCCACTGGGTCGAGGTGTTGGTATATGCGACGGTCTTGGCGTTCCCAAGGAACGTGCCACTGCCGTCTTCGCAGCGAACGTGAGCCTTGAAGTTGCCGCTATGGTTGTCGGAATCCATATCGAGCGCCAGCGTCAGAGGCTTAGCGGTGTTCGCCGGGATCGGATCTGAGAAAATGTTGTAAGACAGGCCGGCGGGGACGCTGATGAAACGGTATGGCGCGCCGGCCGAGGTGAAGCTCCACGGCACGCCGGTTCCCGTCACCCATTTTACCATGGCGCCTTGATCGCCGCACGGGTTCTGAACCTGATTACCAAGTGGAGATGTGCCGGAGCCGACCTCCAGCACGTCGATGCGCTGTTCCACATCGACTAGGTCGGCGCCCAAGGTCGCCGCCTCGGCGAACAGTGTGTCGATGTCATCCATCGAGTCTAGGATTTCCTGGGCGACGTCACGACCCTTAACCGTCGTCGCGTCGATCTCGCCGACCACGACAGGGTCGCCGCCGTCCAGATAGTCGCCCGGACTCTCAACCCCGCGCACGGTCTTGTAGCGCAGCCGCCATTGATAGCTGGCGCCGGGCGCCAGGCCGTCCAGGTTCAGCGTCACCTTCGGATCGTCGTCGCCGTTCAGCTCCAGCGACGAGACCGGCCATTCCCGGCTGGACCAGGGGCCATAGGTCACCGGATCGGTGTCGAACACCTGGCGATAATCGACGATCACGACCGAAGCGTTGACGTCGCGGATCACACCGGTGAACACCAGCACCGGCAGCGTCCCGCCAGGCCCAGCCTGGGTGCTGCCGATCACCTCCCAATCGACGCCTTCGGGAACCGACGGCTTCAGGTCGTAAGGCGTGAGGCCCGGAACGGGCGGCGGATCGGCCGTGCGGCCCAGGCAGAAATCGTGCTTGGCTTCGGTCTCGCTGCGCAGGGTCAAGGTGACGACGCCGGTTTCCGGGTCGTCGTCGCGCATGAACACCAGCATCGGCTGATCGACGATGCCCAGGCGGGCGTCGTCGATCGTCAGGCAATCGCCCGGCTTGTAGCCGCCCCAGCGCGGCTTCAGGGCCAGCACGACCGGGCCGTACTCGCGGGCGTTATAGGCCTCATAGGCCAGCAGCTGGGCCGCCTGGTCCGCGCTGGGGCACAGGCGATATTCCAGCTCACGCGACACCGTCCGGCCATCGGCCGTGACGAAGTCGTCGATGACGACCGGGCTGCAGGGCACGATGTCCCAGCCGTGATCTTCCGACAGATAGCGGGCGGTTAGGGTGTTCGGCCGGCCTCGACGCGAGGTCGCCCCCGTGATCGAGATCCCGCCGGCCAGGTCGTCGGCCGTGATGGTGTCCATCGACACCCGCGGCGCATTGACCATGCAGCTCAGCCGATCGCCCAGCGGCACCGGCACGCCGCCGCCCACCATCAGCATGGCGCGATAAACGTCGTATTTCGGGTCAGTGGTGTAGTAGACCCCCGCGGCGCGCCAGCCGTTCAGGTCGCTTACATTGGCGCCCTCGACGTGCGCCGCCACGTCGATCGCCGCCAGCGACAGGCCCAGGCCCGCCACCAGCAACCCGTTGCGCCGGCGGCCGATGGCGAAGGTCAAGGCCTGCAGGAACGGATTGCTCCGGCCGCTGAACGACCAGGTCGCCTCGTCATGGGCCCGCTGCGGGCCAGAACCGCCCGGATAGGTGCTGTCAGAGCGCGGGTCATAGACCGCCAGGCCCAACACCTCTTCGCGCGGGCGCGGCACGCCGCCGGCAAACACCTTGGTGTCGTATTCCAGGCCCCACAGGGTGCAGGCCAGCGAGCGCAGACGATGGTTGCTGGTCCAGAACCCGCTGACGCTGCCGCCGTGATCCGCCGGCGTATCCTTGCTGCCGGTGGCGGTATAGGCCAGCGCGTTCTGGCTGTCTGTGCCCAGACGGCTGACGCGCCACATACGGTTCAGGTACTTGCCGGCGGCCTCTTCGCCGTTGCGGCCGGGCGTCGTGAAGTTCACCACCTCGTCGTCGGCCCGGAACGCACCGTAGCCCTCGATCGGGCCCAGGCTGTGAACCGTCACCGCGTTGAAATACTTGCCGCTGGCCCCCGTGGTCGCCTGCATCACGATGTTGCCGCCGCTGCCGCAGCGGTCGACGATCACCGGAATTCCGGCGTTCGGATCGGCCTTGAAGTCGATAGCCGTTCCCGTGGCCCCGCCCACCTTGGGCCGACCCTCCATCAACTGCCCGGCCAGGGTCAGCCCCGCCCCCACCTGGGCGATGGTCGCCACCGAAACCCCGAACAGGGTCAAGCCGCCGGCCGAGCCGGCCACGGCCGCCGCCGACGCACCCAGCAACCCAGCGCCCGCCAGCGCACCGACGCCGGTCGCCACCAGGGCGATGCCGCCCAGGATCATCCCGGCCTTCTTGACCGACCTACCCACGATAGGTGCTCCAGGCGCCGACGGCGACGTCCAGGTTCACCGCGATGTTCGAGCACTTGGGGCTGTCGCAGTGGTAACCCAGGGCCCGACCGTTCCCCATAACGATCCACAGCGCCGCCAGGCCATCCTCGCCCGGCATGGCCAGCACGTCGGCCGGCAGGGCCCGGGCCGGCGTGATGCGCGGCAGGCCGCGATCATCCAGCGCCTCTTCCAGGGTGGCGAACCCGGTTCGCTTGAGCGCCTTCAGCGCCCCGGTCGGCGTGCTGTAGGAGCCGGCCTTGGCAAGGCTCAGGGGCGAGCGCATCTGCCGCATGGTGAAGGCCAGGATACGGACGCAATCGGTCTTTCCCCAGTCCAACGGCTGGCCCAGGAACTTCTCGCTGGCGGCCCGCGCGGCGGCGATCCTGACGAGGCTCTCTTTCATCAGAACCTCCCCAGGCGCGGGATCGATGTGCGCGGCGGGGCCGTCACCGAGGCGGGAATGCGCGCCTCCAGGCCCCACGGATTCTGGTCCTGCACGCCGGTGACAAAGGCGCAGCCCAGGTCGCCAGGCCACATCCGCTGCATGAACGCGTCCGACAGCGCGATGCCCTCATTGGCGTCGAACAGCCGGTCTGTCTCGGCCACCACGCTCCAGGTCAGCGACAGCCGGGTGTCGCCGCTTTCGCTTTCGGAGGTCTCGACCACGGGCACGTCCAGCTCGCCCGCGAACCGGCGCTTGGGCGCCCCCGCGATGGTCCCCGTCGCCGGGTCCAGCGCGGCCTTCCATATCTGCACCGCCGCCCCCTGATTGACGACGGCGCCCAGGGTGACCGCGGCCTCCAGGCTGTATGGGTTGAACGCCAGCTCAACCTCGCTGACCTGGGCGTCGACGCCGTCGCCCAGCCCCTCGATTCCGTCCAGCGCACCGTACACAAAATCAACCGCCTTGAACCAGTTGACGCCCCACGGCACGTCAACGCCGCTGTCGTTGAGGCGCAGCGTGCCGCCCGGCAGCGCCACCTCAACCAGATGCACCTGGGTGACGCGGTCGCCCGAAAGCGCCGCGTCCATAACCGGATCGTATTCGCTCATGCCTAGCGGTTCTCTTCGATCGTGAAGCTGAAACCCCGGTCGATCATGTGTTCCAGGCTCCAGGACACAACCTTGGGTCCCAGGCCTTCAATGATCGGCGTAAAGTCCAGAACGCCGCCGTTCAGCGGCGGCCGGCGCAGCATGATGCCCAGGTCCAGAAGGGCGTCGCCGCCGCTCAACAGGCGGTCCTCGGCGACCGGATAGAGGTCGTATCGCGACCCGTCGCTGACGCTGAAATAGGCCCCCTCCGGGACGACAGCACCGACAGTTCCGCCGGTGATCGTCAGGATCATCCCGGTCTGGTTCGCCCCGTCGACGAAGATCGTCCCGAGGGCGGGCACGCCGTCCTGCGGCCACTGCAGACGCAGCGACTCCCCCGTCGCGGCCGAGCGCACCAACCGGCTGCGCCACTGGCGCGCTTGCTCGACCGGCAGCGGCGGGATCGTCACGTCGATGGCATGACGATCCCCCGGCCGGCTCACATTGATCGCCGCCCCGCCGATCGGCGAGCGCAGCACGCCGCCGGCCGAGACCATGCGGGGATTGAACTTCGATTGGATCGGCGCGGCGGGCAGTACGATAGCCATCTATCCGCCCCCCGAGATCCGATTGCGAGCCGCCCTGGCCTGGGTCTTGGCCTGCCCCGCCACGACTGTCAGCGACGCCGCCATGGCCTGTCGCTTGCCCACCTCGATCGCGTCGAGCAGTTCTGTCGACAGGATCGAGCGGTCGGCATGGATGGTGATCGGCGCATGCACGACCGGAGCCCCGCGGGCGTTCGAGGGTTCGGCCGCCACACCACGCAACGCCTTCATGGTGCCCGCCCTCGAAAGCACGTTGGCGGGTCCACGGATCAGTTCAGGGCCCCGCTCTCCTGCGATGCCGAACTGCCCAGGGCCGATGTTGCCGCCGCCGTCGAAGAACCCGGCGAACTGGCCGAACGTCGCCAGGGCCGACGACACCTTGCCGCCCTTGCCGCCGGCCCCGGCCGAGGCCACCGAATGGGCGATCGACGCGATGAGCCCGCGCTGGAATTGCTCCAGGAAGAACCGCAGTACACCCTTGAGTCCACCGCGAAAGCCCGCGTCCAGCGCCCCGGACACCGAGTCATAGATCCCGTCATAGGTCCGGTGCGTCAGGTCCTCCAGCGCACGGCTGGCCTTCTCTAGGGCGGGCCCGGCGGCTTCCCAGTTGCCGCCGCCGTTGCGGATGAACTCTTCCAGGCCGCCGTGCGGCACGTACAGGTCCGGCGTCTCCATGAATTCCGCGGCGTCGCCGGTCTTCACGCCAGGGATCGAACGCATGCCGCCCGCATAGCGGCCGTCGGCCCGCGCCCGACTTTCCGCCGAGCGGCTGCCTGCCCCCGGCGGCAACGTGACAAGGTTGGGCGGGAGAACCGGACCGCTTTTCTTGCCGTAGACGTCGGCGAAGTCCGCAGGCAAAGCGACGGGCCCGCCCGCCAGCATGTCGAGGATGTCCTGCGAACCGTTGCGGTTGGCGATGCGCTGCTTGGCCACGCCAAACGCCGCCTTCGCACCGCCGATCGACATGCCGACCGGCCCGTTCTGGGCCAGTCCCTTGATGCCCGCGCCCGAGATTTTCGCGGCAGCGTCGACCAGCCGCTTGGTCGTTGGATCGTTCGCCACCTTGGCGATCCACGACAGGAAGTTGGCCAGGTTCTGCGTCGCCTCAACGATCGGTCCAGACAGCCCGATGAAGGCCACCTTCAGCTGCGTATCGATCACGGTCGACAGCGCCTCGATCTTGTCGTGCGCCTCGGCGGCCTTGCCGATGGTTTCCTGGCTGAGCACCACGCCCAGGTCGCGCTGGGCCTGGATCAGTTTCTGCATGCCGTCCGCGCCCTGTTCCAGCAGCGGCTTAAGCCCGGTCAATCCCAGCTTGTCGATGATGGCCGCGCGCTCGGCCGTCGACCCCAGAGTGCGGATCTTGTCGGCGATGCGCGGCAGCAGCTCCTCGCCCGACCGCACCTGGTCCAGGTCCGCCTTGGTGAAGCCCAGCAGCTCGAACACTTTCAGCGGCTTCTTGTAGCCGGCCTGGGCTTGGCCAAGCGTGATGTTGAAGGCCGCCAGCGCCTTGTCTGCGTCTGTCAGCTCGCCGCCCGCCGCGCGCACCGCGAAGCGATACTCCTGCAGCCTCTCGACATTGACGTTCAGCTTGGCGGCGCTATCGCTCAGCTCGTCGGCCATATCCATGGCGGCACGGGCCTGGCCCAGGGCGACGACCAGCGCGCCCAGGCCGACACCCGCCGCCAGGCCCGCCGGGCCCAGCCCCTCGATCACGCCGGAAACCGGACCGGCGCGCGAGCCCAGGCTGCGAGCCTGGTTCTCCACTTCCTTCAGCGAGCCGCTGATGACCTTGCCGAACCCCGACGACCCGCGTGCCCGGCGGTTGATGTTGTCGTTCGAGGCCGCGAACGCCTTTTCGATCCGCGAGGCGGCGCCATGCGACTGGCGCACCGCCTTGTTCATGCTCTGCTCGAAAGCGTTGATCCTCGCTTCAAGGCGGACGACCAGGGCGGCTTCATCGGACATGCAGCTTCCTCTTGGCGCTTTCGGCCAGGGCGGCCTCGAACTCTTCGTCGCTTGGGGCTTCGGCGCCGCCTTCGTCGTTACTGTTGGCGATCCGCCAGCCGTCCAGGAACAGCAGGGCCTCGCACAGGGTCAGGCGTCCGACGTCGCGCGCGGCGAGGCCCGCCGCGCCCGCGGCTTTGAGGAGGTTGGCCCAGGGGATTTGGCCGTCCGGCGCCGGCTCGTGCGAGCCCCCTTTGGCGCCGCGTCCGACTCCCCCACCAGATCCTCGTCCAGGCCGTGCAGCGAGTGCGATATCGCGGCCAAGGCGGTCAGCCTGGCAAAGCCCAGATCCCCCGGCTTGGTCCCGACATGCGCCTCGACCGTGACGAACGCCTCAGTGGCGCTCATCCCGCCGCCGACCAGGCCGATGCGCAGCGCTGCGGTGATCTCGTCGACCGTGCAGCCCAAGCGCAGCAACCGAGCCTCGATCTCCCAAGGCCCGGCCTTCGTCTCGCGCTGCAGCTCGCGCCACTGGTCCACCAGGAACAGGAACGGTAGCCGGCGCGAGCCGAACGGCAGCACCTTGGCCATCGTCGAAATGGCCGGGCTCGTCACAGCGCGGCGACCGTGATCGGTCCGGTCGATTGCAGGGTGATCGCCGCCTCGGCGTACTTCTTCGGATCACCGCCGGCCGGCTGAAACTGGGACAGGTGCATGGCGGTGCGAATCACCGCGCCGCCGGTCTTACCCAGTTCGATCGCGACATTCTTGGAAGCCGACGAGAGCGACCAATTCAGCCAGGTCAGCAACGAAGCGGTGTGCGTCTTGCCGCTGCCGGTCACTTCCAGGCTGACCGAGTCGACCAGGCGATAGATCGTGCCGGGCTTGGTCGGGTCGGTGCAGTCATACAGCGTCTCTTCGACCATGCTCTTGGTGATCGAGACGGAGCGCGACAGGTTGATCATGCAGTCGTGCTCGAACTGCTCGACAAGCTCACCGTCGCCGAACTTGACGATGATGTAGTCGGCTTCAAAAACGACGGGGTCGGACATAGGGGTCGCCTTTCAGGGCTAGCGCGGGCCGGCGGCCCAGGATGGTTTCAAGTCGAGGGGGTGGTCAGGTAACCCATGACGACCACGCCATGCTTGGTGCGCGGCTCGGCCTGGTCGCGCTGCACAAAGCTGCGTTCCACACGATGGCCGTTGACGTTGTGTCCGGTGACGATCAGAGGCGCGTCCAGGGCCGCGATCACGGCGGCCACGACCTGCTTGGCTTCAACCCGGCCAACGGCCCGGCTCCAGACGTTGACCTGCATCGTCGTGTCCGCCCCGCCGATGCAGGTGTCGTGGTCATCCATCGGGTCGTCGGGACCCAGGCTGATGTACGGAAACTGCGGGCGGTCGGGCACGTCATCCCAGATCCGATCATCGACCAGGGCGGTGACGGCCGCCGAGGCCTTCAGCGCAGCGACGATCGCCGATTGCAACGGCAAGGATGGGTCGATCATAGACGAAACGCCTTGATGAGGGCCCGGCGGCCCGCGTTGATCCGCGTGCGAAACCGGCGCTTCAGACGGCGATAGGTCGGCCAGAAGGCCGGATTGGCCGGCATGTCCTGGGTGCCGAACTCGCCCGCGCGGGTGTAGTCGAACACCGGGCTCTGGCCGCGCTTGACCCGCTTGCGCGTCAAGGCACCGCCTTGCGACACGTAGTACAGCCGCGGCCCCTTCTTGGTGGCCTTGACCGAGGCGCGCTGATGGCCGGTCTTGCCGCGCTCGGTGGCCGCCTCGACCGCCGCCGCGAACTCGTCGGCGTTCTTCTGCATGATGTCGTCATCGGACTTGGCGACATCGGCCCGCAAGTTCTTGAACCGGCGAGTCAGCTCAGCCATGCCCTCGACCTTTGCGCCGACCCCGTCGATCATCCGTCGCTCCCGCCCATTTCAAGGGTCATGGTCCGCCAGCGGTCCCGGCCTTCCAGGTCCAGCACCGACTTGACGTCCCAGGTCCGCGTCGGATCGCGGCAATCGACGACTCGCATCTGCGGCGCGACCGTGCGCACCAGCGTGTCGGCCGGAACGTCCAGCGTCCAAGCCGAAAGCCCCGCCAGCCGATCGGCCTGCACCGCCTCCCCGCCCCGCACCGGCAGCAGGCGAACGCGGCGATCGGAAACGATCACCTCCCAGTCGCCCTCTGTGTTGCCGTAGCCATCGCCGGCGGTCTGGGCGCGAGCCTCGAACCGCACGCGCTGGCGCAGCTCGCCGGCGCTGGGCGGGGTCCAAGCCATCTCAGGTTCTCCTCGCGAACCGGGTTCGCGTCAGATGCGCCGACGCCGGCGAGGGCTGATCAGACGCTGCGCTGCCGGCGGCATCGACACCGCCCCCTCCGGCGAGTGGTAGTTGGCGGTCAGCATGACCAGCACCGCCAGACGGTACGCGGCCGGCGCATCGGCCGGCGCGCCGTACCCGGCCTTGAACGTGATGGTCACCGCGCGCGGGTCGCAGGCGGTCGCCGCCCATGACGCACCCGATTTCAGGGTGATGTCGGCTTTCAGGCCGGGCCGCACCGTGACCTGGTCCAGGTTGAACGTCTGCGTCACGCCGTCCGGATCTTTGAACGTGATGCTCTCAACCGAGATCAGCGGCTGCAGCGGCAGCGCCAGAACCCGGCCGGCGGGAAAGCGGGTCAGGTGCAGTTCCCAGGTTTGCTCGACCAGGGTCAGGCCGGTCTCACCCGAATAACCGTCCAACTGATCGACGCAGGCCTCGATCAGATCCTCGATCTTCTGGTCGTCCTCGTCGTGCAGGACGTTCAAGTGCGCCTTGGCCTGGTCCAGCGTCACCAGCGGAACGGGGGCCACCGTCCGGACCAGGTCAAGAACGCTCATGACTAGGCAGCCTCGCGGCGGGCCAGTTCGGCGGTGATCACCGCGACGGCGTCGCGCTTGTCAGACACCGGGCCGCCGCGGATCGAAGCCGCCAGGGCGCGAAGGCTGAACCACTGGATGGTTTCCCAACCATCCGGGATGGTGATTTCGGCAGCGACAGCCGCGCCAATGTCGGCGCCGTCATCGATATTGCCCGCGTCGAACAGACCGTCGAACACGTCATCGCGCACTTCGACAACGTCGCCCTTGGCTAAGTTCACCACATGCATGCCGTCATGGGCATACGCGAACGCCTTGAGTACTGTGACCAACATCGGTCGATCTCCTCATTCAGGGGAAAAGGCAGCCCCGCCGAAGCGGGGCCGACGATGCGGGCGGTCTAGACCGGCGGGTTCGGCAGCTTGCCGTTCCAGGGGTGACCCAGCAGGGCGATGATCGACAGGTACGCAGCGCTGGCGTTGGCCGTCGGCGTCACCGTGATCTTCGCGTACCGCTTGTTGCCGACATAGCCGACCTTCCGCGCTTCGCCGTCGTCCGCGAAAGTGAAGCCCGCCAGGGCCAGGGTGCCCAACAGGTTGGCGTCGGTCACGGCGGCGGCGTCCGACTGGTTTTCGGCATCGGCGTCCTGGATGGTCACGGCGAAGGTCGCGTCGGCGTCGGCCTCGGTGCCGGTGGCCAGCAGGAAGGTCAGGCTTTCATAGCCCTTCCGGTCGATCCAGCCGCTGGCCCAGGCGGTGTTGTCGGACGTGGCGGCCGCCGGGGCGACAGCAACGACCGGGTGAACGTGGTTGAACAGATCGCGCATGGCGATGATCTCCAGAGAGAAGGTTGTCGGGGGAAGCGGGGGGG